>JBJXEZ010000320.1:0-9380 GCA_046153695.1 Saprospiraceae bacterium | reverse complement strand
GCTTGGCTGTAAACTCGCCTGCGTAATTAGGATTTTTTCCACTTTTGTACAGCCTATTTGAGGCTGCAAATTTGGCGCGGGATATCGATTTCTCTACCGATACGATCACACCAAAATGTGATTTGTCGATGTAACAACACCTGCGTACTTTTGGGCCGGGTGAATTTGACTGGTGCGCCTTGCACTTGCATAATATAACATGTTATGGAAAAATTATCGCCCTTTCTTGATACCACTCCAAATTAATAAGTTTTCATTTTGCCTTTTTTAAGACAACTCGTCTCATGATCAGAAATTTACAAACACCGAAATCTGCTCAACTAGCTATGCGGTTTTTTACCGTAATTAGTTTTTTTCATCTGTTTTTGTTTGAGTCTGCAGCAGCCGCTCCACCCAACTGGACGATCAATCCGGCAGATTTCCAGTTCCGCATGGACATGGTGATCAGAATAAACTACGATGGAAACCCGTCCAATGATCCCGGCAATATCATAGGTGTTTTTGTTGGGCCACAGTTAAGAGGCGTGGCCACGCCCATTGACATCGCCGGGCAGAAGTTTTTTTTCACAACCATCTACTCCAACCAGTACACTGGTGAGACCCTGCGCTTCCGGGCGTATTACGCTCCGGATGATCAGGTGTACTCCACTAACGATTCGCTGACGTTTACCAACTACAACTTCGTTGGGAACATCGCAGATCCGTACTGGATAAATATTGACCCGGATTTTGATTTTCCACCTGCAATTCTGCCTGTTTTGAAGGACACAACCCTCCAAAACATACCGTTCGATCCTATAAAACTGACTGATCATTTGCTCAGTCTTGACGGCGATCCGGTGACTTGGAGTGTTACATCCGGCCCTAACCTGTCGGCGACCATCGTAAACGACACGCTCATCGTAACGCCCATTTCACCGCTTTGGACAGGGACGGACACGGTGTGCATTATCGTGACAGAAAATACGCCAGCCATGCTGGCCGATACTTTTTACGCCTGTTTTACCGTGCTACCCGATTACGGGCCGCCCGTTTGGCAAAACATCCCCTCTCAAACCATTTTTGGTGGCGGCAGTTTTTCACCCTTTGACCTGGACAACTACCTGACCTACAACGGCCCGTGCCGAGCGTTCGATTTTATATTGCCCATGCCCTTCACGAGCATGAACACCCCGATATTGCCAATAATTGCGCCCGATGGCAGCGTACAAATACAAATCAACGATCCCGATTGGCGCGGATCGATGACAATAGATTTTATCGTGTGGGACTGTGATTTTCCGACTCAACGCCGCGACACTACGTCAGCCACTTTCAGCGTGGTAGACGACAACAACCCACATTTCACATCTCCTCCTGCGATCAACTACCGGGAAAGTGCCTGCACCGAACTGTATGATGCGCAGGCTACTGATCCCAACGATGCCGAAGGTAGCGGGCTTGTTTATTCGATTTCCGGCGGTGCCGATATGTCGAAGTTTTCCATAAATCCAGTGAACGGCAAACTGTCGTGGAACGCCTTCACGCCCGACTTCGAAAATCCCGGCGACGCGAATATGAACAACCAATACGAGGTAACCATCCGGGTGACCAATACATTGACGTTGTTTTCCGAATTGAACCTCGTAGTGACAGTGACGCAGGACACTGACGGGCCGTTCAACCCACTGCTGACAGGCAGCAGCGGCAACTGTATCGCCGGTGGTTCGGCCATGCTTACGGCATCAGGGGGCACGATGTACCTCTGGAGTACAAATGCCACCACAGCATCCATTACGGTGACCAACTCCGGAACATATACAGTGACTATCACTGATTCCGGCGGCTGCACAGCGGTTTTGTCCAAAACAATGAATATCGCCCCGACGATCACCGCATCGGGCAATGTAGGGGTCGTATGCAACGGAACGCCTATCCTGCTCACCTCTACACCGGCCGGCGGTTCGGGAGTTTATACCTCCTTCGCTTGGTCTGGCCCGAACAGCTACACCTCCAATGCCCAAAACCCAGCCAGTATTCAGGCATTCCAAACAGCCAACGGCACATACACGGTGACGGTGACTGACAATGCAGGCTGTACAGCTACTGCCACGGCGACGATTACCGTATCCCTCAACTCCGTACCAATTGTCATGGCTTCGAACAACGGACCGGTGTGTGTAGGGAAAACTATTTCGCTTGCCTCTACTGCGTCCGCAGGTTCGGGAACGTACTCCGGGTATGCCTGGGCAGGGCCGAATAGTTTTACATCCAACATTAAAAACCCCATCGGTTTTGCAGCAGTGATTGCCTCAGCGGGCACCTACACCGTGACAGTGACCGACAGCCAGGGCTGCACGGCAACTGGTACTACTGCGGTGGCTGTCAATGCCAATCCAGCCATCGGTGCAATGGGCAACGGCCCGTTGTGTGTAGGTGCATCAGTGGTTCTTGGGTCAACTCCATTTGGGGGTTCGGGCGTTTATCCGAACTATGTCTGGGCAGGACCGAACATGTACGCGTCTATGTCCCAAAACCCGCCTTCGTTCTCCGCCACCCTGGTTGCTTCCGGCACATACACGGTCACTGTGACTGACAATGTCGGTTGCTCGGCCACCAACACCGTTTCGGTGATCATCACCGGCAAACCTACCATTACGGCCATGGCCGTCGGCCCTACCTGCCTGGGCGGTACGATCACGTTGGCCTCCACGCCAGTAGGCGGTTCGGGGGTATATGGTTTTTCATGGACTGGCCCGAATAGTTTTGCTGCCAACGTGGAGGATCCACTACCGTTCGCTGCCGTTCCTTCTGCAGCAGGCACTTACACAGTAACCGTGACGGACAATGCTAACTGTTCGGCCACAGCGACCACGACCATCGCCGTCAATACCAACCCCTCAATAACCGCTGGCAGCAACACACCGGTATGCCAAAACGCCAGCCTGCAACTGAATTCCACGCCTTCCGGCGGCACCGGCACATACACGTTGTTTAAATGGGCTGGCCCGGACAACTATGTGGCTTCCATCGAAGACCCATCCGGCTTTTCCACCACACTGGCCTCGGCGGGCACATACACCGTCACCGTCACTGACAATAACGGCTGTACCGGCACGGCAACCACAACAGTAGTGGTAGTTTCCAAACCTACCGCCGTTGCGGCAAATAACGGCCCGGCCTGTATAGGCACTATCGTAAATTTATCCGTAACGCCCTCCGGTGGCACAGGTACGTTCACGGGTTACGTCTGGGCTGGCCCAGATGGTTTTACAGCCAACCTACAAAACCCGACAGCATTTCTCGCAACACTAGCCAAAGCAGGCACCTACACCGTGACAGTAACGGACAACGCCGGTTGCTCAACGACAGCCACCACTGTACTCGCGGTGCAAAACAACCCGGCGCCTGACATCACAGCGAGCAGCAACAGCCCGATATGCCCCGGCGCCACGATCAACCTGACTTCGCTTCCCGCCAACGGTCAAGCGCCCTACTCCTATGCCTGGTCTGGACCAAACGGGTATGTCGGAAGCGGGCAAAATCCTACCGGATTTACAGCCGTAATTGCTTCGGCAGGCACCTACAAAGTCATTGTGACCGACGGCCGAAACTGTAAAAATTCCGCCACGACAATTGTAGTCGTTGATCCGCCCACAATCACAGCCGCCAACAGCGGCAACTGTACGGCTCCGAACATAACCCTGACCAGCACACCCACAGGCGGTTCGGGCACTTACACGATGTTTGTCTGGGCCGGGCCTAACAGCTACATGGCCAATGTCGAAGACCCGGCTCCGTTTCCAAGAATCATGGCCGCGCAAGGAACCTACACTGTGACGGTGACCGACAACAACGGCTGCACAGGCACAGGCACCACTTATGTACAGGTAGGCGACATTGTGCCGCCAACTATCACCTGTCCCGGCGACAAAACGCTGAACGTGGACGGCAGCTGCAATGCCACGTTGAGCAATTGGACTGGCGAAGCCACGAACGTGACAGACGATTGCGCTGCTCCAGGGAACATATCAGTGACGCAATCGCCGATGCCTAATACGATCGTAAACGGACACAACTTCGAACAGACCGTCACGCTGACCGCCGACGACGGCAATTCAAACACGACGCCGTGTACGTTCAAGGTGACGCTAAAGGACGTGTCAAAGCCTATGATTCAATGCCCGGCCGACCAGACTGTGGCAGCCGACATCAATTGCGCGGGCACCATCGGTTCGTGGACGCTGGTTTCCAAAACGGATAACTGCAGGCCTTCGGCCCAAATCACAGAGTCACAGAACCTGATTCCCGGAACGACGCTCAACGGCCACAATGGCGCACAGACGGTCATCCTGACGGCGAATGACCAGAACGGAAACACCGAAATGTGTCAGTTCACGGTGACGCTAAAAGACATAACTCCACCCGTGATTCAATGCCCGGCCAACCAAACGGTGAGCGCCGACGCAACTTGCCAAGGTACCGTGGGCACGCGCCTGTTGGTTTCCAAAACGGACAACTGCACGCCTTCAGCCAGTATCACAGAAGTGCAAAGCCCGGTTGCTGGCACGGGCTTGATGGGCCACAACGATTTCGAGACGGTCACGATCACGGCAACCGACGGGGCCAATAATATGGTGTCCTGCCAGTTTACCGTGACACTCAAGGACGTGACCCCGCCAATTATTACTTGCCCCAACCCTACTACGGTGAACTGTTCAAGCGATTTCCCAGCCCCGAACACGGCGTTGGTAACCGCCACAGACAACTGTACTGCTGTGCCAACCAAGATACACCTGGGTGACACGCCACCCTACGCCATCCAGTGTTTCAACCGGTACAAAGTAACCCGTACGTACCGCGCCACGGATGTCGTAGGCAACAGCGCCACATGCACCCAGATCATCACGGTGCATGATGCCATCACTCCGACATTTACCTCCGTGCCTGCCAACGTGACGGTGCAGTGCAACAGCGTTCCCGCCGTAGGTACCGCAACCGCCACAGACAACTGTGCTGGCACCGTTTCCGTCGTTTATAACGGGCAGACCCGCGTTAACGGCAGCTGCGAGGACTCCTACGTCCTCACACGCCAATGGACTGCCACCGACATCTGCGGAAACACAAAAACGGCCACCCAACGTATCAACGTGATTGACACGCAACGTCCAAACTTCACAAGTGTGCCCGCCAATGTGACGGTGCAATGTAATGCCGTGCCCGTTGTCGGTACACCTGTTGCCACCGACAACTGCGACCTTACCGTGACCATGACCTACAACGGCGAGACACGCACCAACGGAGTTTGTCCCAATGCGTACACACTGATTCGCCGTTGGACGGCTTCCGACAACTGCTCTAACACGCGCTCCATTTCCCAGCGAATCGTGGTAGTGGACAACTTGAAGCCCGTGTTTACTTCAGTCCCCAACGATCAAACTATTGAGTGTACGGATGCCATTCCGGGCGTTGGAACTGCCACTGCAAGTGATGCGTGCTCGGGCACGGTTGTTATCTCTTACCTTGGGCAATCCACCACCAATACCGTTTGCCCTGGCTTGTATCAAATAAAACGTACGTGGGTAGCTACTGATGTTTGCGGCAATTCCACCGCAGCCACGCAGACAATTACTGTTGTAGATACCGGGTCACCGGTATTCGTGAGTGTGCCTGCCCCGATCACCATTCAGTGCGACCAATCGCCGCCGCCGCTGGGCAACCCCGTTGCCACCGATGCCTGCGACAATTTTGTCCACATCACTTTCCTGGGGCAAATACGCACGGACGGCAATTGCCTGCACAACTATACACTGACACGTACCTGGGTAGCCGACGACCTGTGCGGCAACACCGCAACTGCATCTCAGGTAATTACGATTCTGGACAGCACGGCGCCCAATTTCACCAATGCCCCCGCCGATGTGACCGTGGATTGTTCCAACATCCCGTCAGTAGGTGTGCCGACTGCCACCGACAACTGCACCGCACCTACGATCACCTACATCGGCGAAACACAGGGGCCGGGCAACTGCTCAACGGGTTACATACTGACCCGCACCTGGACCGCTTCTGATATTTGTGGAAACACAAACACACACACGCAAACCATCACGGTAACCGGTACCTTTTTTGGGCCAAAACCTCCGAACCAATCGGCTCGTGCCAAAACCACTCCAGCCGCCGACTTTATCCTCCAGCCCAACCCAACTACGGACCGGGTCTGGATAAACCTCCTGGATTTTGTCGGCGAATCGGTCACCATTTGGGTTACCAGCGACCTTGGTCAGTTGGTTTGGGAAAAACAGATTCCCGTTGTGGACGAACTTTCCTTGTCTGTCAATCTGCGCGAAGCGGGCGCAGCGCCTGGGATTTACACCGTTAGCGTACGAGGGGTAGCCAGTACGGTGGCCAAACGCCTGGTCTTGGTTGAATAACGAAGTACTTGGGTAGCCCCCAATATGACACCCAAAAGTGTCGCAGAGGTTTAGATAGTATTTCGAGGTTTACAGAGTTGCCTGTCGTTTCACTTTTTCGACAACAAGCTCAAAGAATCTCGAAATATGATCTAAACCTCTGCGACACTTTTTTATGTGTCTCCTCAGGCGATCAAAGCAGGCTCCGAGCCAAGCATTTGCACAGGAACTATTAGGTTTGCGCAAATCCCTTGAGCAAACTCTAAAATCGCCTGTCGCCGATGCGCAGATTTATTTTGATCCTGACTGCCCTGTTTTTATGGCCCGTATTGCTAGTACCGCAAACGGGAGAGGCGCCCCCGGTACGGGTAGCCGCCGAACGTACCGAGGTCTATCGGCATCTGCTGCAAAACAAACAAGTAGCGCTGGTCGTCAACCACTCGTCGCGAGTGGGTGGCAGGCATTTAATAGACACGATTGCTGCAATGGGCATTTGTGTGGTGCGCATATTTGCCCCGGAGCACGGGTTTCGCGGCGATGCTCCCGATGGCGAGGAGATACGGGACGACCTTGACTTGCCCACTGGTGCGCCCATCGTTTCCCTTTACGGCGAAAAAAAACGACCCGACGAAAACGACCTAACCGGCGTAGACGTAGTCGTGTTCGATATCCAGGACGTGGGCACCCGTTTTTACACCTATATATCTACGCTGTTTTACCTGCTGGAGGCTTGCTCGAAGTATGGGGTGCCCGTGCTGGTGCTTGACCGACCTAATCCGAACGGCCATTATGTAGACGGGCCGGTGCTGGATACTCGGCTGCGTTCGTTTGTTGGTGTGGCCCCGCTGCCGATAGTACATGGTTGCACGGTAGGGGAATTGGCACGTTTGTTCACGGGCGAGTACTGGACAGGCTCCGTTCGCCCAGACCTGACGGTGATCCCATGCGAAAATTACACCCACCACACACCATACGCCCCGCCCTTGCCGCCCAGCCCCAACCTGCCCAACCTGCGCTCGATCTTGTTGTACCCCTCACTCTGTTTGTTCGAGGGTACAGTCGTCAGCGTTGGGCGAGGTACTGATTGGCCGTTTCAGGTAGCCGGGCACCCGGCATTTGCAGGGCCAGAAGCGGTCGAGTTTACGCCGAGGCGGGTGGCGGCATCCAAATACCCACCGTTGGAAGGGCAGGAGTGCCGCGGCTACGATTTTCGGAACCTGTCAGTGGACAGCCTTTTTCGCCAGGCGCGTATTGACCTCACACCCTTGCTGGATTTTTACTGCGAATACCCCGACAAGGAGCAGTTTTTTTTGAAAAACCGCTACTTTGAGCGCCTTTCGGGCACGCGAACGCTGTCTCAGCAAATCGAACAGGGCAATTTCGAGTCCGATATCCGGGCAACCTGGGAGCCTGACTTGCGCGCCTTCCGGGAAATCAGACAAAAGTACCTGCTCTACCCCGACTGACCGCCAGTCCAACCAGGAGAATATGACCCATCTCGACATTGGAAAAAAAGGCGAGGACATCGCCATCCGCTATTTGGAGGAAAAAGGCTACCGCATTATTCGCCAGAATTTTCGCGCAGGCAAAGGCGAGATTGACCTTGTCGCCTGGTCGCCCGAGCGGTGTTTGGTTTTTGTGGAGGTAAAAGCCCGTTCACTCGACGGATTCGGCGGGCCGGAGGAGGCCGTTGACCGAAAAAAGCAGGAAATGATCGCCCGTACCGCCGGTTCGTTCATGGCGCAGATCAACCACGAAGGCGAGATCCGTTTCGACATTATTTCCGTGCTGCTGGCCCGTGGTGAACTGAAAAGTATCCGACATGCCGAGGATGCTTTTTTTTGAATAACGAGGCACTTAAAAATTCGTCTTGCATAAAAACCGGGCAGTCGGTTCGCTTGTTTGGCAGGTATGAATAACCAGCAGATTGTAATTATCGGTGGCGGCTTCGCTGGGTTAAACCTCGCCCGCACGCTGAACGGCAGTTCCTACCAAGTTCTCCTCATAGACCAGCTCAACCACCACCAGTTTCAACCACTATTGTATCAGGTGGCCACAGCCGGGTTGGAACCTTCAAACATCTCCTTTCCCCTGCGCAACATTTTTCACGGCTCCAAAAACGTACGCATACGGCTCGCCGAGGTCCAAAAAATTGTGCCCGGCGAAAACAAGGTTGTGACCACGGCGGGGGAATTTGCTTACGATTACCTGGTACTCGCCACCGGTGCCAACACCAATTTTTTCGGCAATAAGAACCTCGAATCGTTTGCTTTGCCTATGAAATCTACCAGTGAGGCCATCGATATCCGGCAGCATATTTTGAAAAATTTTGAAGCTGCACTGACGGCGGGAGACGAAGAAAAAAAAGCACTGCTAACCTATGTGGTTGTCGGCGGCGGGCCTACGGGTGTGGAATTGGCCGGAGCCTTGTCCGAGATGAAGCTGCATGTACTGCCCAAGGATTTCCCTGAAACCGACTTTTCATCTATGCGAATCCTGTTGCTGGAAGGTTCTCCCGCTTTATTGAGTGCCATGAGCGCAGCGTCATCCCAAAAATCAAGGGCTTATCTGGAGCAAATGGGTGTGGATGTGCGCACGGGCAACTTAGTCAAAGACTACGATGGTCAAGTAGTACTGCTGCAAGACGGAACGGAGATAAAGACAAAAACGGTGGTTTGGGCGGCAGGCGTGAAAGGCAACCGAATCGAGGGCCTGCCCGCTGAATCAGCAGCAAGCGGCAATCGCGTACTGGTGGGTCGTACCAATCTCGTAGCCGGTACGGCCAATATTTTTGCTATTGGCGACCTTGCTTTCATGCCCACACCCAAATACCCCGATGCGCATCCACAGGTGGCCAACGTGGCAGTCAACCAGGCAAAGTTATTGGCTAAGAATTTCAAACGAATGCAGAAAAACCTGCCAATACTCGAATATGAATACCTGGACATGGGTGCAATGGCAACAGTGGGCAAGCACAAGGCTGTAGTA
>JBJXEZ010000161.1:0-22233 GCA_046153695.1 Saprospiraceae bacterium | reverse complement strand
GGCGGGGGTATCGTGCTCACGGCCAGCCACAATCCCCGCGAGTGGAACGCACTTAAATTGCTGAATCACCGCGGCGAGTTCATCAGTGCCGCTGATGGCGCGGCGGTGCTTGATCTCGTGACTCAGGGAAGTGTTGAGTACGCGCCAGTACACCAACTTGGTGTTTTGCTCTACGATGACTCATACATTACCAGGCACATTGAAAAAATACTAGCGCTTTCTCTGGTAGATATCGAAGCGGTTCGGGCCAGGCAGTTTCGCGTGGTTGTAGACACGATCAATTCCACCGGAGCCATCGCTGTGCCGCCACTGTTGGAGGCTCTTGGGTGCTCCGTGACGCTGATCAACGGCGAAATCAACGGCCAGTTTGCGCACAACCCCGAGCCGCTCAAGGAACACCTCGGCCAATTGGCTACGGATGTGCGCCTGCAAAAGGCCCACCTCGGCATCGCCGTAGACCCCGATGTGGACCGCCTCGTGTTTGTATGTGAAGACGGCGAACTATTCGGCGAAGAATACACCTTGGTGGCTGTAGCCGATTATGTGCTGGCTCGAAACGGTGGGGGGAACACAGTTTCCAACCTGTCGTCGTCCCGCGCTCTGCGCGATGTGACTCAAAAGCACGGCGGCCAGTACCACGCAGCCGCTGTAGGCGAGGTAAATGTAGTGGAGAAAATGAAGGCGATTGGTGCCGTTATCGGCGGCGAGGGCAACGGCGGTATTATTTTGCCCGAATTGCACTACGGCCGCGACGCACTCGTCGGCATCGCTTTGTTCCTGACACACTTGGCTCATTCAGGCAAACAAATTTCTACGCTGCGCAAAACCTACCCGGAGTACCAGATGGTGAAAAACAAAATAGAACGCACGCCCGATATTGACCTCGAAAAAGTGTTTGCAGCCCTGCGAGAAAAATACCGGAACGAGCAAATCAACACCGAAGATGGTTTGAAAATTGACTTCGAGAGCGGTTGGGTACACCTCCGGCCTTCGAATACCGAGCCTATCATTCGTGTGTACGCAGAAAGCAATTCCGCCGTAATCGCTGACAATTTGGCCCGCAAGATTATGCAGGACGTGTGGGAGTTGCGGTGAAAAGGCGGCTTGGCGGATTTGAAACTTTAATCTGCGAGTAACTGTACCGGTTTATCCAATTCACTTACGGTTTTTGTACGGCGGGCAGCGAGACGTGGAAGAGGCCCTGTTACTCTAGGGCACCCATGAACCTCATCTGCATTGCACAAAAAAAAGCGGCCCGGCGTCCCACACGCCGAACCGCAAGAAACGGTTAAATGACCGAAAATTGCTTTTAGCCACTGGCCAATAGCTTGCGCACGCACCATTTTTGGAGCAGTGTTTAATCTCGGAAGCCAACAATCAATAGCCCTAAGTCCTTAATCTACAGTGTCGTGGAGGTACGAGTTGCCGCCTACTTTGATTTCCGGCTCGTCCTCAATGGAGATAGTCCAGGTGGACATTCCGACGGCATCGGCATCGGGCAGGCTGTCCAGACGCACACCTTTGCGCAGGTAAGCGGGCTGGTTTTCCAGTTCGATAATCGTTTGCGGCGAGTTGAGTTTTACCACGTTGATGGGCCTGTTGCGCACTTCGTCGCGGCGGCGCTGGGCCTCTACAAGGCGCTGGCGGCGCTCTTCGGGACTGATTTCGCCGAGCTCGTCGGGCCGAACATACGGGTCGTTTTGATCGCCCTTTGCCTGACGGATTTTATCCATTGTTTCGCGCACATCGTCAAAGTTGAACTCAAAAGCGTTGGCGGCTTTTTCCTCCACCGGGCCTGGCTCGTCGGAGGTAACGGTGAACAGGCTGGGCTTTTGTTTGGTCGTTTCTTCGTCCAGGTGAACGATTTGCCGTTCGGGGGCAGCGGCCTGTTGTGTGCGAAAGCCGGGGATTAACGGAGTTTTGCGCGTAGCCTCGAAGCCAGTGGCGATGATGGTTACGCTGAGTTTGTCGCCGAGGCGTTCGTCGAAGCAGTTACCCCAGATCAAGTTGGCTCCTTCACCGGCTTCCTGCTGTACGAACTCGGTGATCTCGAATATCTCGTCCATGGTAGCCTCGAGCATACCGGAAGTGATGTTGACAAGGATGTTCTTGGCACCACTGATGTTACTGTCTTCCAACAGAGGCGAGTTGAGGGCCTCGTCCACGGCACGGCGAGCACGGCCTTCGCCCTCAAGGGCAGCAGTACCCATGATGGCCACGCCTGAACCGCGCATTACGGTGTTTACGTCCTCGAAGTCCACGTTCACATAACCGGGTACGGTGATGATCTCGGCGATGCCTTTAGCGGCGGTGCAAAGGATGTTGTCGGCTTGCGAGAAGGCTTGTGAAATGCTCAGGTTTCCGTGAATTTGGCGCAATTTGTCGTTGCTGATGACCACGAGGCAGTCCACGTTGTTGCGGAGTTCTTCCAGGCCGTCGTATCCGTTGGTAACGCGCAATTTGCCTTCAAAAAGGAAAGGTAATGTAACAATGCCTACGGTGAGGATACCGAGTTCCTGAGCGGCTTTAGCAATGATGGGCGCTGCACCGGTCCCGGTGCCGCCGCCCATGCCTGCGGTGATAAACGCCATTTTCGTGCCGTCGTCGAGGAAACGATTGATCTCTTCGAGGCTCTCAATACAGGCACGTTTGCCCACGTCGGGCTTGCTGCCGGCACCGCGGCCTTCCGTCAGACTAGCCCCGAGAGGAATCTTGACCGGTACCGGGCTAAGGTTCATGGCTTGGGCATCGGTGTTGCAAATCGCATAGTCCACGCCGATAATTCCCTGTTTGTACATGTGCGTTACAGCATTGGAACCACCGCCGCCGACGCCGATAATTTTTATGATAGAAGGTTCATCCTTCGGAAGATCGAACAACATAAGTTTCATTTTTAATGATGAATGATGAATGATGATTGGTTCATCATTATTTCTTAAAGTCCAAATCAGGTTCAGCCTCGAACCATTCTTTCGTTTTGCGGAAAACACTGTCGAGCCAGGTTGGCGACTTTTCTTCGGAAACGTTGGACGGTTCCTTTTCGCCGTCGTCAGAGCTGCCATTTTCGCTGTGCGCTGCCGCCCTACCGACTTCCATATCCTGCATGCCTTTGAGCAACAAGCCTATGGCTGTGCTGAATATTGGACTGTTTACACTCTCGCTGTACCCATGGGCGAGGTTTTCCACCGGCAATCCAATACGGCAGGACATACCGGTGTGGAACTCGACGAGTTTGTCGGCATGGTTGAGCAGTGCACCGCCACCCGTGAGGACGATGCCGCCGATTAGTTTGCGTTCGTAGCCGCTGCGGCGGATTTCCCACAGGACATAGTCGAGTAGTTCCTCCATGCGGGCCTGAATGATCCGGGCAAGGTTCTTTTCGCTGATTTCCTTGTGTTCGCGGCCGCGCAGTCCCGGGATGGTAATGATCCGGTTGTCGTACACCTCGTTGGCGAGGGCTGATCCGAAGCGAACTTTCAGTTTTTCGGCTTGAGGTTGCATAACGGTGCAGCCTTCTTTGATGTCGGCGGTGATAACATTGCCTCCAAAAGGGATTACAGCCGTGTGGCGGATAATTCCTTCGTGGAAAATGGTTATATCGGTGGTGCCGCCGCCAATATCAACGAGTGCAACACCGGCCTGTTTTTCTTCATCAAAAAGCACGGCATCGGCACTAGCGATAGGCTCCAGTGTTAGATCAGCGACCTTCAGGCCAGCCTTTTCGATGCAGCGGAAGATGTTGTTCACGGCCGTAATCTGGCCGGTGATGATGTGGAAATTGGCTTCAAGCCGCACCCCGCACATGCCGATTGGGTCGGAAATCCCCTGCTCGTTATCCACCGTGAATTCCTGTGGAAACACATGAATAATCTTGTCGCCGGGTGGCAAAACAAGTTTGAACATGTCGTTCACGAGGCGATCAATGTCGCGCCGGGCGATTTCGTTGTGGTCGCTTTCGCGTGTGAGAATGCCCCGGTGCTGGAGGCTTTTGATGTGCTGGCCAGCGATGCCAACATGCACGGTGCGGAACTTCATGCGGGCTTGGCGCTCGCAGAGGTCCACGGCCTCGTGGATGGCGGTCACTGTTTTTTCAATGTTACTGACGACTCCGCGGAGTACGCCAATACTTTCGACTTTTCCTACGCCGAGGATTTCGAGTTTCCCGTGTGTGTTTTTCCGGCCTGCAAGGCAGCAAACCTTGGTGGTGCCGATGTCAAGTGCGACAACCACATCGTGGGATTGTGGTGCTAATTCGGTCATTGTGTGCAAAGATTGAGTTAACAATGCTGTTTACTATTGTTTACTATCCTTTGCACCCTTCATGTTTTACTTTTCCGGGAGCAAAGGTATTTTTTTATTTACTTGAATTCCAAGGAGTTTGAGATGTTTTTTTTAAAAAAACTATTTTCTGCAAACTACTTGACCATTATATTTCAATGAAACACTACTATATGCCCGCCATCCAGCATAAGGCATACCTTCCTGATAGAAGGTTTTCAATCTTTTCAATTTGTCTTCAATGTTTTTTATGCTTCCTAAAACAATTTTTTGATCGCCAATTAACGGAACAAGGATGAACTCGTTTGCATTGTTCACATGTACTTGTTGGATAAAATGAGACCATACAGGGTCATTCAAAATAATAGTAGTCAGGGTAAATAGATCTTTGAGTGTGTTGCGGCGTTTTTCTTGAAAATCAGCAGTGTATGGAGCGATGTTCCCTGTAGCGACTAATACACGAGGGGCGTATAACGAAGATGTCGGTATTTTAGATCCAAAATTGTCCAGGTAGTAGTTGCCTCCATTATTGTCCAATACCCGTAATATAGGTTCGCGCTGCCGAATATAGATGTGAAGGGCGTTGCTCTGCCCGACATAGACCTCGGCATCTTCCACAAATGGGTCGCCTTCTAATACACGCTCGATGCGCTCCACTTCCAGGTCGGCCAACTCCGTGCCTTCCAATGTATTACCAAAGGCTTGCAACAAATTTTGGCGTACATCATGCTCCCCCAGCATCTTTTCCCCGCTTTCTAACGGGTCAATTTCCACGCTGGTTGAGCTGGCAAAACTATTTTTTTTGCGCGTTACTGCCGATAACAGGATCAGTATCGTGATAAGGATGAACACGACCCAACTGATCTTGCCGTATCGTAACTGTGGCACCCGCATTGTGAGCAAATCAGACAACATGGTTTGTAATTGATTCGATTAGTTGAATTGGGTAGATTGCAGGGTTAAGGCAATTGGTTGGATCATTGTGTCAATGTCACCAGCGCCCATAGTCAGTAATACTTCCGGTTGGCAATTTTCTATTTCTGTCAATAGGCTGGCCTTGTCAACTATTTTTTTATTCAATAAATTCATTTTGCCCAAAATCAATTGGGACTCAATACCAGCCAGCGGCTTTTCCCGCGCCGGATAGATTGGCAGGAGCAGGCATTCGTCCAGTTGATCCAGTGCCGCTGCGAAACCATCAGCAAAGTCACGGGTGCGGGTATACAAGTGGGGCTGAAACACGCCCGTGATTTTTTTTCCGGGAAACAACATCCGCGCCGCGCCGATGCACGCCTGTAACTCGGCAGGATGGTGTGCGTAGTCGTCCACATAAACCACATCGGGGCGGCGAACGATAAACTCGAACCGGCGCTTAACTCCCAGAAATTGAGCCAACGCACCCGGCATGCCAGGCGTAAATGCTCCGGCGCAGTGTACTGCCGCCCAGGCTGCCGTGGCGTTTTCAACGTTGTGCCTGCCGGGGTAGGGTAGGCGCAGGTTATCCCAATTAATTACACTCGACTTGATACCGAATGCCATTTGGCCGTCTTCCACCCGAAGGGCGTGCGCCTCGTAATCGCCTGCTTCGATACCGAATGTGAGTACGTTGCGCCCGCTGCCACGCAACTCGTCGGCCACATCGCCCAGGGGCAAGCCGTGTTTGTACAAAAGCGTGCCGCCTGGTTTGATCTGCCGAACGAACTGTTTGTACGTTTCCACTACAGCCTCCGGCGACCCGTAAATGTCCAGGTGATCCGGGTCAAGGGAGTTGAGTATGGCTATTTCGGGATGGAGATGTAAGAACGAGCGGTCATACTCGTCGGCCTCCACTACCACCCAATCACTTTTGCCTTCCACGAAATTGGAGCCAAGGTTGGCCGAAATGCCGCCTAAAAAGGCAGTTGCGTCTACCCCGGCACTGCGCAACAAATGGGCAGCCATCGTGCTCGTCGTGGTTTTTCCATGGGTGCCAGCCACGGCGATACAACGCTTGCCCTTGCTGATGATGCCCAGTACTTCAGCGCGTTTTTTTAGCGGAGTGCCGTGCTCGCGAAACCATGCGAGTTCGCTGTGGTCTTGCGGTACAGCCGGCGTCCAGACTACGAGGTCTACTTTTGCCGGAATGTGGCGCACATCGTCATCATAATGTACATGCATACCTTCGCCAGCCAGGGCGCGGGTCAGGTCGGTCTCGGTGCGGTCGTAGCCGTGTACCTCAGCCCCGTGGCCGCGGAAGTAGCGGGCCAGCCCCGACATGCCGATGCCGCCGATGCCGATGAAATAAATGGTATGGATGTCTTTCAGTTCCACGGTGTTACTGTGCTTTTGTGAGTTCAAGGGATTCTTGTTGTCCGGCTCGGTTCATCTCAAACAAGAGCGTGGACGTATCCAATTTCAATATCTTAACCAGAATTTCCTGCCGGCCCTGTGCCTTGGTATATAGTTTCTCTTTTTGGGTGCGCCAGGTACCGCTTTCTTCCTGGCTACCAAACCGGGCCGAGTAGTCACCATCAGCATTAAACTCAAACACGACTTGCGTTGCGTCCTCGCCGATCGGTTTGCCGAACGCGAGCCATTCTTTTCCCTGCCACTTGCCGATGAGCGCCGGGTTGTTATCGTTCTCACGCTTGCAGGCTGTGAGGGCGAGGGCTAAGAGGAACAAGTAATGCCACGTTTGCTTTTTCATAATCCGTTGTTTTTTTGTGTCGCTGAGGTTTACAACATTTTCAAATTGATGAGTGTACGTTTCGGGGCGATTGTCAGTCCTCCGTAGCTACGCGTCGTTTGGCAACTTGGGCTACTATTTCAACCGCAATTGTATCCGCCGCTTTTGGTCGCCCGAGGTGCCGGATGTTTTCGCCAAGGCTGAACATCAGGGCTTCTTTTTCAAGGAGCATCAAGGCTTCGGGTATCAGGTTTTTTACCGCTTCTGCATCTCGAATCAATCGGGCAGCACTTTTTTCTGTCAAGGCCAGCGCATTTTTGGTCTGGTGGTCTTCGGCCACGTTGGGCGAAGGCACCAGTACGGCGGGTTTGCCCACGAGGCACAGTTCGCTGATACTCAGAGCACCGGCACGGGAGATTATGAGGTCGGCGGCGGCGTAAAGCAAGTCCATGCGATCAATGAATGCCCGGATTTGTACATTGGGCAGCCGGGCCGTGTCGCATTGGGCGTACTCGGTTTCGTAATACCGGCCGCACTGCCACAGCACCTGTACGTCGGACCTCCCGGCCAGCAGGGCGGTGCTTTCGGCGAGGGCACGATTGAGCGTGCGGGCACCAAGGCTGCCGCCGATGATGGCTATCGTTTTTTTATCGGGCGAAAGGCCGTAGTACTGCTGTGCTTCCGCACGCTTGTTTCCCAGATCAAGAATATCCGACCGCACAGGGTTGCCGGTAAACCTGATTTTTTTTGCCGGAAAAAATTGCTCCATGTGGTCGTATGCAACACAAACCCGAATTGCCTTTTTTGCCAAAAGGCGGTTGGTCACACCCGCGAACGAGTTTTGTTCCTGAATAATCGTTGGGATTCCTGCTTGCTGGGCAGCACGCATGACCGGCCCGGATGCGTATCCGCCGGTTCCGATCACCACATCAGGCCGGAAACGCCGGATAATGCCTTTGGCTTTGAACGCGCTGGCCATCAACTTGTACGGAAAAACCAGGTTGCGCAGCAGGCTTGTCAACGAAAATCCGCGTTGGAAACCAGCGATGTTCAGGCCCTCGATCGGGTAGCCCGCCTTGGGCACGCGCTCCATTTCCATTTTGCCGTTGGCACCCACGAAAAGGAATTCCGTGTCGGGCTGCAAACGCTTGATGGCATCGGCAATGGCTATAGCCGGAAAGACGTGTCCGCCCGTTCCGCCGCCGGTAATGAGTATGCGTAGTGGCCGTGTCATGCGTTTTCCAGTTTTTCTATGTATTTGCTTACGCTCAGGATCATGCCCAACGCGATGGAAGTGAACACAAGGCTGGTTCCGCCCATGGAAATCATGGGCAGGGTGAGGCCCGTCGCCGGAACCAAATGGACCGAAACGGCGATGTTTGCCAGGGCCTGTACCGTGAGCATCAGGCTCAGGCCGATGGCCAGGAATGCTCCAAAGGCCTTGGGACTTTTGGTGACTAATTTGACGGTCCTGAAAAACAGCATTACATACAGACCCAGCACTACCACACCACCGATAAGGCCGTATTCTTCGCAAATGATGGCGTAAATGAAGTCGGCGTGTGAGTAAGGCAGAAAATTGCGGGCGATGGAGTTCCCCGGACCTGCCCCAAATATGCCGCCACGAGCGACGGCTATCTTGGCTTGCTGCACCTGATAACCGCCGTCGGGATTGTGCAGGTAGTCTTGCACACGCGAGGCCCAGGTTTCGGTGCGCACCATGTCTGGAAAGTATTCACCAAGGGCAACCAACCCTGCGAAAACAACCAAACCCAATAAGCCCAGCAGGAAAATAAAGCGCGGGTTGACGCGGCCAACGAACATCAGCGCGATGCAGGTGCAAAAAAGTACAAGCGCGGTGGACAGATTGGCCGGGGCGATCAGTCCGCACACAATGAGCACGGGCACGATGATCGGCATAAACGCTTCCTTGAAATTGGTGATATACTCCTGTTTTTTGGTCAGCATCTTGGCGATATATACCACGAGAGCCAATTTGGCGAAGTCTGACGGTTGAAAACTGATAGACACAATCGGTATCTCGATCCAGCGGGAGGCCTCGTTGATGCTCTGCCCGATGACAAGAGTAAGAGCCAGCAACGGGATGGATAAAAACAGGAGAAACGGTGCCATTTGTTGGTAACGGCGGTAGTGTATCCGGTGGCAAACGTAGATCAGGAACAGGCCGAAAGCCAGCATAATCGCGTGGCGCATGAGATACGAGGTCGTGTTGCCACCCCGTGCCTGCCAAGCCAGCGACCCTGTGGCCGAGTATACGGCCAGGATGCTGATGATGCTCATCACGGCGATGATCATCCAGATCGTACGGTCGCCGCGGAGCTCGGCTGCTATTTTGTTGCCAAGAGACATAGTTCGTGTTTTTTTAGTTTCAAAGAGGCTTTATAGAGTAAAAAATGTGTCACAGAGGCTCATAGAGTTTTTAGAGGCTCACGGAGGTGTGTATAGTTTTTAGAGGCTGAGGCGTTTGATGCCGTTTTTTAAGAGGGTTACGTTGAAGTTGATGAGTAGGCCGGTTTTGAAATTTCCCAGTTTCATGTAGGTCAAGGTTTGAGCGACATGGATATCGGTTAGGATATCCACGGATTTCAATTCCACTACCACGTGGTTGTTTATGAGCAAGTCTATTCGGTAGCCGTGTTCTAATTTCATTTCCTTGTAAATAATTGGCATCGGCTTTTCCTTTTCCACGTTCAAGCCAGATTTTTTGAGTTCATAATCAAGACATTCCCTATATGCTGACTCAAGCAAGCCAAGCCCAAGGGCCCGGTGTACGTCAATCGCTTTTCCGATAATTACTTGTGTCAAACCATTTGTCTCCATTACTTCTGTTTTTTTCTCTGCGAGCCTCCAAAAAACTCCATGAGCCTCTGTGACACTTTTTCCACTCCCGCCCGGAACTGCTCCCCCCGGTCCTCATAATTTTTGAACAAATCAAAACTCGCACAGGCAGGACTGAGCAGAACGGTATCCCCATGTGCCGCCAGCCGGGCGGCTTGCTGCACCGCCTCTTCCGCACTGCGGGTTTCAACGATCGGTTTTTTAGTCTTTTTGAAAAATGCTATGATCTTGCTGTTGTCAACGCCGAGGCAGACAATCGCTTTTACCTTTTTTTTCACCAATGGCAAGAGCGGCGTATAGTCATTGCCCTTGTCCTGGCCGCCCACGATCCAGATCGTCGGTGTGGTCATAGCCTGCAGGGCGTAAAAAACGGAGTCCACGTTTGTCGCCTTACTGTCGTTGATCCAGGTCACGCCGTTGGCTGTGGCTACTACTTCGAGGCGGTGTGGAGGCGGCTCGAACGTGTTCAGGCCGGACTGGATTTGGGCTGGATTGGCACCGAGCGAGAGGGCAGTGCGGATGGCGCAGGTTGCGTTGAACATGTTGTGCGGGCCGCGCAACTTGCTACCTGTCATGTCGAATGTGTGCCGTTTGCCGATATGGATGGAGCCGTTTTTGAAAAAACCGCGCCGCACGGGCACCTGTTTGGCTGCCGTCAGCGGGTGCCGGGTCATGTAGTCCACAACAACCGGGTCGGCGGCATTGAAGATGAAAACATCGCCGCGCTTTTGGTTTTGATTGATGCGAAACTTGGCTCGAGCGTAGTTTTCCATCTGATAATCGTACCGGTCAAGGTGGTCAGGGGTAATGTTGAGCAGCACCGCCACTTTTGGGCGAAAACTGCGGATGTCTTCTAATTGGAAACTACTGACCTCCAGAACATACACCAGGTTTTCCTTGCCGCGGTTTTCCAGTACAAGCTCGGCAAAACTGTTGCCCACGTTGCCACCCACCCGGACATTCATGCCAGCGGTTTTTAGCAAATGGTGGATCAGGAGGGTCGTCGTGGTTTTGCCGTTCGAGCCGGTAATGGCCACGATCGTGCATTTGCCAGCATGGCGATACCCGAACTCAATTTCGCCGATGACCGGAAGGCCTTTCGATCGGATCGCTTTCATCACGTCCGTTTTCGCCGGAATACCTGGGCTTTTGACCACCTCGGTAGCGTTCGTGATTTTGTCCAAACTGTGTTGGCCGGTTTCGAATTCGATGCCGGCATTTTCCAAAACTGCCTGGTATTGTGGCTTGATCGGACTTTTGTCTGACACAAATACAGCATAGCCCAGTGCCTTGGCGAGGAGTGCCGCGCCAGTACCGGATTCACCGGCCCCAAGGATGACTATGCGTTTTGTGCTGGACATTTTTGATTGATTCGTTTAGCGCAATTTGAGGGTGATGACGGTCAGCACGGCCAGCAGGATCTGGATGATCCAGAACCGCACGGAAATGGTGACTTCGTGGTAGCCTTCCTTCTGGTAGTGGTGGTGCAGGGGGGCCATTTTAAAAATCCGACGACCCTCGCCGTATTTCTTTTTGGTGTATTTGAAATACCAGACCTGAAGCAGAACAGAGAGGTTTTCGATCAAAAAGACACCGCACAATAGGGGAATCAGCAATTCTTTGCGCAGTACAATGGCTAGTGCGGCGATGATTCCGCCGAGGGTCAGGCTGCCCGTGTCGCCCATGAAAACGCGGGCGGGGAAAACATTGTACCACAAAAAACCGATGCAGCCGCCCAGCAGGCAGGCCGCGAAAATCACCAATTCGCCCGTGTGCGGCAGGTAGAGAATGTTGAGGAAATCGGCTGCCACGGAGTTGCCGCTCAGGTAGGCCATAGCGCCGAGGGCCATGACCACGATGGCCGAAACACCCGCCGCAAGGCCGTCGAGGCCGTCGGTCAGGTTGGCTCCGTTGCTGACGGCTGCGATCACGAAAATGGTCATGAACAGAAAAACGATCCATACGAGGTCGGCGGCGTTGTCGCCCAAAAACCAAAGCACCTGCGAGTAATCCAGTTCGTTGTTTTTGAAAAATGGCACATTGGTGATCGGGGCTTTGGCGTGTACGAGTTCTTTGTACGAGTTTTCACCAATTTTTTGGTAAACCACTTTTTTTACCTCGTAGCCGTGTTGAGCAGCCTGTTCCGGTTCCATGCGAACCACCACCTCGTCGCTGACCAACATGGTCACACCCACGATAAGGCCCAGGCCGACCTGGCCCAGAATCTTGAAAATTCCCTTGAGGCCTTTTTTGTCTTTTTTGAAAACCTTGATGTAGTCGTCCAAAAAACCGATAGCAGCCATCCAGATCGTAGCAAACAGCATGAGCAGGATGTACACATTGTCCAAACGAGCGAGCAAAAAGCACGGAACCAGGGTGGCAGCGATGATAATCACCCCGCCCATGGTGGGTGTGCCAGCCTTCAGGTTTTCGCCCTGCAGGCCGAGATCACGTACGGTCTCGCCGATTTGAAGCCGGCGAAGCCCGTCAATAATGCGCTTGCCGATGATCAGAGAAATAATCAGGGACAAAATGACCGCCGCTCCTGCCCGAAACGAGATGAACTGGAACACGCCGGCACCCGGCACATTCCATGTATCTTCAAGCCATTTGAACAATTCGTACAACATGTATGATTGGTTCGATTTACTGAAAGTTGAAAAAATGCTGGGGGCGATTTTCCATCGCCCCACAGCGATTGTTCAAAATAATAGTCCCTCCACTATTATGTCTTTGTTTCTGGTTGTTGGAGGCGTGATCGTATTTCAGGCAAGTATTTGATCGCGGCGATCATCACTCCAGTGAAAATGTATAGCCAGATAAGTCGGCCTTGGTAGCGTGATACCACGGTAGAAAATGTCGCGCATACGAAAGCATTGATTATCAAGCAGAGGAACAGAAGGTAGTAGGCTTTTTGCAAGGCGGAGGGGATGGCTGCTTGCCAACCCGATTTTGTCCACAGCAGCACCATGACGATCAGGCATGCGAAGAACAGGTACTGCTGCCGGGTATTCAGCCCCTCAACATCGAGCAACCAATTCCGGTGGTTTTGATGGGCGATTTTGTACGTGATCAGTTCGTTGGGGAAGTGCTTTTTCACGGAGTTGTTCGGGCCGCCGTCTCCGGGCACGGGACCGATTGTTTCGGCCCTGAAGTAGAAAAACTGTTTGACCGTGCTGTTCAACGCTTCGATGATGTACCGTTTCAAGAAACGGGGCGTGGTCATGATATCGCCGATGATAAACTGGTTTTCCTGTCTATGGACCTGCCAGCCGCCGCCCTGGCTCATCGGGCTGTTCGAATCCCAGAGGATATCGTCGGGAATCGCGTCTTTTTGGGGGCACAAATACAGATTGGTATCGGCGCATTTGACATCCAAATATTGCCGCACCAGCCCGATCTCGTGGAGCCTGCCCATGGTAAAAGCGTGGCTGTCGGGCATGATGTCCCATTTTTTGCCATAACTGATATTCAACGCAAACAGCCCAATCCAGCCCACAACGACTATTGCCCAAACCAGACCCACTTTTTTCCAGGTAAACCGCTGTTCCTTGCTGGCCCAAAATTGGTAACCAAGTAGGCAAGTGCCGAAAACCAATCCGCCGAGTAAGTGCGAGTTGTGCGTCATGGCGGCAAATAAGGCCAGCGTCGAAAGCAGCGCAGCCCGCCAACGGCCCGAGGGCACAACCAGCAAGGCGATCAGTATCCCGTAAAAAATCGGTGTGAGGAAATCCGGTGTGATGAAGGAAGCGTAAATGGACGCGGTCGTGCAGGAAATCAGGAACACGACGGCTGCCAACATGGTAGCTGGATTGAGGTGCGAAGCCGCAAAGGCCCGCAGCCATTCCCGTACCAGCACAGCGCTCAAAACACCTTGAACCAACATGACCCACAGGAGGCTTTCGGACATACTGATGTGTCGGCAAAACAGCCCGTAGGTGATTGGCCGGTCGCCGGGCAAGTAGTTTTCGAAGCCGGAATCAACATAGGTGCCCGTATCAGGATAAACGAACGGGTAGCCGTTGTACCACCCCCAAAAGCAGAACAACGTGCCGCACAACAGCAAGCCGATCACAGTTTGTATGGATGGTATTTTAGTCATTGTTTCTATTAATTTTTTTGCAAATACTTCAGCAATAGTTTTTTATCGTCAAATGGGTGCTTCACGCCCTGCACGTCCTGGTATTTTTCATGGCCTTTTCCGGCTACAAGAATCACATCGTTTGGGCCAGCCAACTGACAAGCGGTCTTGATGGCCTGTTCGCGGTTTTCGATGGTCAGGGTTTTTTTCTGGTCGTCTGGATCAAGGCCAGCCTCCATGTCGATCAGGATGGCGGCGGGGTCTTCGGTACGGGGGTTGTCGCTAGTCAGAATCAGGTGGTCGCTGAGGCGGGCTGCTGCGCGAGCCATAACAGGCCGTTTGGTCTTGTCGCGGTCGCCGCCACATCCTACGACAGTGACGACCCTCGACTGGCGTTTTTTGAGTTTTCCAATGGTTTCGAGCACCTGCTGGAGTGCATCGGGGGTGTGGGCATAGTCCACGATACCGAGGCTGCCGGGGCGGGCAGGATTCAGCACAGCTTCAAACCGGCCTTCGGCACCTGGCAGATTGCTCAGGGCTGCGAGCGTTTCCGTTTTATCGGTACCGAGCAACCGAGCCGTGGCATACGCAGTGGTCAGGTTGTAGGCATTGAACTCGCCGATAAGCCGGGCATGAACTTGTTCGCCGTCAAGGTCGAGATGCAGGCCCTGCAAAGCGTTTTCGATAATTTTGGTTTTGAAGTCAGCGGGGGTTTTTAGTCCGTAGGTGTGGCATTTTGCCCGCGTATTTTGGAGCATAAAGCGCCCGTTTTTGTCGTCGGCATTGGTCAGGGCGAACGCTGATTCCGGCAGGCCGTCGAACAGTAGTTTTTTTGCGTCACGGTACTCGGCGAAGGTTTTGTGGTAGTCCAGGTGGTCGTGTGTAAGATTGGTAAACACGGCCCCGGCAAACGCCACGCCCGCAACACGCTGCTGGTGTATGGCGTGGCTACTTACTTCCATAAAAACCTGCGTGCAGCCCGCATCAGCCATTTGGCGCAATAATTTTTGCAGGGAAACAGCATCGGGAGTGGTGTGCGTGCTGGTCAAAATAGTGCTGCCAATGCGGTTTTCCACTGTGCCGATGAGACCGGTTTGACAACCGAGTGCAGTGTATAATTGGTGCAGCAGGGTAGTGGTGGTGGTTTTCCCATTGGTGCCGGTGATACCGACTACCTGCATTTGGTGCGACGGGTGGCCATATAAAGCCGATGCCATGTTGCCAAGTGCCTCGGCGCTGTCGGTCACGAGGACAGCCACAACGGCACAGTTTTCGGGGAGTGATTCAGCCACGATTGCCACAGCGCCATTTTCAATGGCCTTGCCGATGTACTGGTGTCCATCATGTGATGCTCCTCGCACAGCCACAAAACAGTCACCCGGCTGCACCGAGCGGCTGTCGAACCGGATTGTCCGGATTTCGATCCCTGTATCACCTGTTATTTGGCGGATACCGGGCACGTTGTGGAGGAGATTGGTGAGCATTGGATTGTTATTTCATCGTAAGGTCAAGAGTACTTTTGTTCGTCCGTTGGCGCGGGTTCCGGGGGCAATACTTTGGCTTACAACCTTGCCCACGCCTGTCACACGTACGCGACAACCGCGGTTTTCAAGCAGATAGACGGCGTCTTTCAGGCCCATGCCGATGACAGAAGGCACAGCCTTGTCTGACACGATGCGCCGTAGCATAAGCAGGGAGTCGTTTGTTGCCTTCATCACTGCCCAATCAGGCAGTTTTCGGTCGCCGTGCCAGTCTAATTCGAGCCAGTCGAGTGCGGCTTTCAGATCGTCGCCGTTTCCTGCGTCAATTGACGGCATTTGGGCCGTGGCCAGGGCCGGACGTTCGTTGTTGTTTACGGGCGGATGCAGGTCGGGCTTAAGGGCGAAACACTTGTCAGCAATTTCCCGGAAAACGGGCGCTGCCGCTTCGGCACCGTGGTAGCCGCCGCGTTTCGGTTCGCTGATGACCACAATGCAGGAATAGATCGGGTTGTCCGCAGGGAAAAAACCGCAAAAACTGGCTTGGTGGCGAATTCCTGCCGGGGAGCGAAACTTGTGGTAATTGACTTGGGCTGTGCCGGTTTTGCCGGCAATTGGGTAAAGATCGGTGTTGATATTGTGCGCCGTACCGGTTTTCACCACTTCGCGGAGCAGTTCTTTGGCTTTGGCGATGGTTCGACGACCAGCGATATTGCGCTTGACCACCATCGGGCGAAATTCCTTGACGGGTTCACCGTAACTTTCGATTCGCTCGACGAGGTAAGGCTTCATCATGCGCCCGTCGTTTGCTACGGCATTGTAAAACGCCAGCATTTGCAGGGGAGTGAGCAGTACCTCGTAACCGATGCTCATCCAGGGGAGGGTAGTGCCCGACCATTCAGTGTTGGGGTCTTTTGGGCTTTTCAGCAACGGCAGTTCCTCGCCGCCGACTTCGATTTCGGTGGCGCGGTCGAGGCCGAAACGGCGCAAACGCTCCACGAAAGCACTTGCCTTGCGGGTGTCGCCGTAGAATTGCTGTACGAGGGTGGCGGTGCCTACGTTGGACGACTGGGCGAACACATCGCGGATACTCATCGAGTCTTTCCCGTGGTCGATAGCATCGCGCAATTCCTCGTCGTAAAACTTCACTTTGCCTCCGTATACCGGTATTTTTTGATCAAAATCGTCCAAATAACCATCTTCCAACATAGCCATGAACGAGGCGAGTTTAAACATGGAACCCGGTTCCACGCGCTCACCAACGGCGTAATTGTATGTTTCCCACCAGCCCTCCTGGGCGTGGCCGATATTGGCAATAGCCCGAATAGCACCGGTTTTTACCTCCATGACAATGGCGCATCCATGATCGGCATCGTGCGCTTTGCACGCGTTGAGCAAGGCATTTTCGGCTACGTCCTGAATATTGATATCAAGGGTGGTCACGAGGTCATCGCCAGCTCTTGGCTCGATCTCGGCGAGGTCATTGACGGGGATGTAGACATCTCCTTGAACCTTGAGCATCAATTGTTTGCCTTGCAAACCGCCCAGTACTTTGTCGAAACTGCCCTCCAGTCCTACGGGTAGGGCCCCTTCGCGCACATAACCAATAGTACGTTGGGCGAGCATCTTGTACGGGCGCTCGCGTTTGGAAGTTTGCTCTACGATCAGGCCGCCTTTGAATCGCCCGAGCCGGAAGATGGGGAAGTTTTTCACCAACTGCATTTTGGTGAAATTGATGTTCCTGGCGATGGGCACATAGCGGATCCCGCGGGTGGCCGGGTCGGCATCACGCAGCTGTTGGAGCCAGTTTTTGTAGGCTCCTGGCGTATACTGCTGGTCAATATAGGTGGAAAGCAGCCAGGCGAGGCTGTCGATGTTTTCGGCAAAAACGGCATCGGTCAGCCCCTTTGTCTGGGGATCGAAGTACACATCAAAAAACGGAAGAGATGTAGCCAACAGGCTGCCATCGGTGGCCAGGATATTGCCCCGGTCGGCGTACACATCCACGAATTTCAAAAACAAACTGTCGGCCTTGGCCTCCCACCTTGGCGCCTGCACGACCGACAACTGATACAGCCGCCCCGTGATGATCACGGCGACAAGCAGTACCGCTGCTGCCAGCAGATACAACCGTACAAGGACTTCGTTTTTGATGTTTAGCATGACAAAATGGTACTATTTTGAAGGTTACTGGTTTGATGTGTTTTGCTACCAGCAACGCTCTTTCTCTATTTGATCTCGATGACTTTTGGGCCTTTATTGGATAAGTGGACGCCTGTGGGTTGCAAATTGGCGTCCATCTGAGATTGCATGGACTTGAACATGGTTTCGCTTTTTATCGAAGTGTACTGCCACTTGAGTTCTTTTATTTCCTTTTGTAAACGCTGTATCTCGCGCACGTTTTTCTCTGCGTAGTGGGCGTTGGCGATATACACCAGGGCCAGAAAACTGAGGAACAACAGGTAGGAGAAATTCCCGAACACCCACTCCGTAGAGTGGTGGCTGATGTTCAATGCGTTGAGTAATCTGTTCGCCACTTTTTTTACAGTTTTTAGTTGTGCCCGCTTCTGCCAGGGGTTAGGTGGATATTCGTTTTAATTTTTATTTCAAAACCAGAACTGCTCATTTCTTTTCTCCCACGCGCAATTTGGCACTTCGTGCCCTTGGGTTTTCCCTGGTTTCGGCTTCTGTTGGTTCAATTGGTTTTTTGGTTACCAGGGTAAACGGGCGTTCGATATTCCCGTAAAAATCCTGTTTCGGTATGCCTTCGTGGTTTCCGGTTTTGAGCCAGTTTTTTACGATTCGGTCTTCAATGGAGTGGTAGGCTATAACCACCAATCGTCCGCCGGGGGCGAGCATTTCGGTAGCATCCTGAAGGAAATCTTTCAAAGCTCCGACTTCGTCATTCACTTCCATGCGCAGGGCCTGGAACACCTGCGAGAGGTAACGCCAGCGCTCGCCCATGGCTAATTTTTCGCAGATGCCTACGAGGTCGCTCGTTGTGCGGAACGGACTTTGTTCCCGGTATTGGACACAGGCCTGTGCCAACGTGCGCGCGTTCCGGACCTCGCCGTAGTTGCCGAGCATACGTTGGAGTTCGTCTTGCGAATACTGGTTCAGGATGTCGGCGGCGCTGCAGTCTTCAGCCGTGTTCATGCGCATGTCCAGGTCTGCTGCAAAACGGTAACTAAATCCGCGAGCCGGCGTGTCCAACTGGTGGCTGCTCACACCGAGGTCAGCCAGGATGCTGGACACGGATCCGCTTCGCACGCCCGAGCCGCGCAACTGGCGTTTCAAATACCGGAAGTTGGAGCGCAGGAAGTGAAACCCGGTGTGGTCCGAGAACGGCGGTTTTTGGGCGTTGGCTTCTGCATCTGCATCCTGGTCAAAAGCGTACAGGCGACCTTTGTCGCCCAGCAGGTTCAATATTGGGGCTGCATGCCCGCCTCCGCCAAATGTAGCGTCCACATATACTCCGCCGGGACGGAGTGCCATCGCTTCGAGCGATTCGGACAAAAGAGCGGGTGCGTGGTACATATCTCAGGTTTATCAGATTTCTGGTTAGAGGGTTTCCGGGGAATGTGCAACCAGAAACCTTTCAGTCAGAAATCCGCTACCCATTTCCTCCAACGCCTTCATCGCCGCCGCCCATGACATCATTGGCCAGGTCGGCGTATTGGTTCGGGTCTATGGAGAGCATGGCTTCGTAGTTTTCGGGTGACCATATTTCGATGCGGTCATCCATGGCGATCAAAATGGCTTCTGCCGACAGACTTGCATAGTCCATCAGCGGTTTTTGCAACAGGATACGATCAGCGCTGTCAGTCACCAACGGCGTAGCGCCGAGGTAAAAGGAGCGGACGAACATCCGGTTGCGGTCGTTAAAACGGTTGAGATTGTTGAGTTTGGCAGAGATTTCTTCCCAAACTGGCTTCGGATACAAGGTGAGGCATTTCTCAAAGCCACGGTTCAGCACAAACTCGTAGCCGCCCGCCTCGGACGGGGCTTCGCCGATTTGGCGCAACAAGGCGGTAGGTAAGCGTAACCGGCCTTTGTTGTCAATGGCTACCGGATATTCACCGATGAGTTTCACGCTGAGAGGGACTATTGAACAATCAACTTTTCCAATGGGTACTTAAGCCCCATTGTTTACGCCACAAATGTAGACTGTTTTACCACATTTTACCACATTGTGACATTTTTTTTCCAGGCCTTGAGTAAATTTTTTTTAACACGGTTTTTAAAACACTAAGGAACAACTACTTAGGTAAAATTTCAAAAATTACCAGCAATAGAATTTTGGAGATATTTAGATGCCTAACCGTTGGCTTTGGCCACGGGTAAACCGAATGCCTGGCGGCTGATATTGGTGCAAGGGCCTGATTTGACAATAAATTTGTCAATTAACTGGATCAAAATGGGCCCTTGGTCGTGCTGGCCTCCTGTGAATAGCCGCGCATGTTCCAATTTGTGGGAAGAAGTGGGAGTAACGGGCGATTTCCCTCGTACTACGCCGTGGCAGAATGGCTGATACATTGGCGTGTACGGCGCTATACTTTGGTTTTCCAAAAGCCACGGCTACATTTGTGCAAAAAAAATCTATGGCTCGATTGACGATGACGATCCTGTTTTTGGCACTTTATGGTTGTCAAACCGGCAGAAACGCACAGGGCTCAATGCCCTTGGTCGAACTCCAGACAGGTGGCTGCTTTGGGTACTGCCCGGTTGTACGCCTGGCGGTTCGGCACGATGGCTGGGTAGCTTATGAAGGCAAGCAGTTTGCCGAGCGGCAGGGGCTGGATTCGTTCCGGTTGACCGCTGAGGAGGTAAAACGATTGAGCACACTCGTACGGAAGGCAAATGTGTGGCAATACCCTGACCGGATTGAATCGGAGGTAGTGGACGCGCCTTGGTCCACGCTCACGGTCTTTCGGGAAGGTGCCACCAAGAGTGTCCTCGGTTCGATAGACCGGCCGAAGAGCCTGCTGGAACTGGAAAACACAATTAAAAACTTGGCGGAGGCACACGGGTTTCAGGTAAAGCAAGGTGTACAATTGCCGGAAAAGCCCAAATGAAGTGGCGTGAACAATTCCGCGCTGGCGTTACCTTTGCCGCATGAGGCAACGAGGCGAACGCATCATCACGTTTTTCCGGGAGCACCCGCTGCTCGAACGGGCGCTGGATTGGTCCAGGGAACACTCATTGCCCGGCCTGAAACGTATTCCCCTGTACAACCTGATCAAATTTATTCGGGCAGAAATCCGCGACGATGCCATTGTGACGCGGGCTAACAGCATGGCCTTTGACTTTTTCCTTGCCATCTTCCCGTCGATCATCGTGCTGTTCACACTTTTGGCCTACACGCCTTTGTACGGGAACTTCGACGAGGTATTGGCTGAGTCGATTGATCGGATCATGCCTGGCAGTGCGGGCAAAATGTTGTTCGACACCATCGCGGACATCGCAACACGGCAGCGCAGCGGACTGATGTCAGCAGGCTTTTTCTTGGCGCTGTGGTTTGCGTCGAACGGAATGCTTTCTATGATGGCAGGCTTTGAAAAAGAGGCGCACCACCTGACGTTCAAGAAACGTAACGCCTTGGAAAAACGCCTGATTGCCATTCAGTTAACCTTCTTACTGGGACTTGTTTTGGTGGGGGCTGTTGTATTTGTCATTTTGGGAAACACGATTCTCGGCTATGTCTTTTCGTTTGTAAAAGTGGATGTGCTGACCAAATTTGCTGTGTTTGCCTTTCGCTGGGTTGTGGTGCTTCTGTTGTTTTATGCAGCGTTTTCCACTATTTACCGATACGGTGCGGCCACTCGGAGGCGAATGCCGTTTTTCAATCCCGGCTCGCTGCTGGGAACGGTACTTTCCATCATCGTGTCGGTCGGGTTTTCATTTTATGTAGATAATTTCAGCAGCTACAACAAAGTGTACGGCTCCATCGGCACCCTCATCGCCCTGATGATCTGGATCCAGTTGAACTGCATGATCCTGCTCATCGGTTTTGAACTGAACGCGGGTATTGCCGTGCTGCGTGACCAGCGCCGGGCGCGGATAGATAGCGCGGGTAATGAGATATATAACGGGTGAGAAACCTCTTTCCGCCGGGTATGCAGGTTGTTTCCCAAACGCTCATAATATGAATTTGAAATTCCCTTTTCCGCTCTTCTAACATTTGTCCAAAAACAATGATCAGGTACGCTTCCTGGGTTCTTCTCATGCTCTCCATTTTTAGTTGCTTTCGCAAAAAAACGCCGCCCGAAAACCTCGAGGGCTGGCTTGAAAACAGGTTCCCCGGACAGTTCGAGGTGCAGGTCTCGAACCTGAAAATGCTCGACGTGATGGCACAGTTCCGGGGCGAAAAACGCGCCTTGGTGGCCGACAAATCCGACCCCGATGTACAGTTTTTCTTGAACTGGGAAAAAGGTGTCGAGGGGCTGGGCTTGGACGAGCAGGAGCTGACCATCGCACACGAGCACGCGCGCGCAGAGGTGGCCACCGCCCGCACCTGGTTAGACCGCCTACGCGGCGAGTACCTCGAAAAACGCTCGGTCGGTGCCTTGGATGCATCGCTCATCGTGCAGGTGTTCGGCGAGCCTACCGCAGTACTGCGCGAACGTGTGCTCGGCATCGTGCAGGCCGCCACCGCAGGCAATGCCCAGCCGTCGCCGGAGGCTGTTTTTCTCGAAATCATGGAACCGGCGGCGTTCGGCACCGAATACCATGGCATCATCCCGCGCGGGCACTGGGAGGCCGGTACCGGCTGGCAGCGGAATAACCTGATCCTGTCGCTGCGCATAGAGCCGGGCAAGAACACAGCCCCGGTGTGGGAAATCAATCCCGAATCGCCGCGCGGTGCCCGGTAC
>JBJXEZ010000158.1:0-6392 GCA_046153695.1 Saprospiraceae bacterium | reverse complement strand
AGAGCGTGTTTAAATTTCAGTCGCCGGGCTGCAAGCGGCAAATTTTGCTTCATGCTGCGTTAAAATTTTCGCCATAGACAACCGGCTATGCCTGCAAATTTTGCCTTGCCTGAAACAAAATTTGCTCGCTTTCGCCTCGGCACTGAAATTTAAACACGCTCTTAGTGTGACATATACCGCTACTTTATGCTCAAATTTATACCCGTCGCCCTCTTCCTGGGTGTTTTTTCATCTAACCTCGCCGCCCAACAAAACACCATCCTCATCATTGCGGACGACCTAGGCACGGACTACTGCGGGTTTTACGATGATGGCCTCGACACTGCCAAGATGCCCAATATTCGGTCGCTGCTTCAACGGGGCGTTCGGTTTACCCAGGCATGGTCATACCCGCTTTGCTCGCCGGCACGGGCCTCCATGCTCACGGGGCGATTCCCGTTTCGCACAGGGGTCGGCACGGTGATCGTTAATGCCCAGAACGCACAATTGGACACCGCCGAAATCAGCATACCCAAACTGCTAAAAACCGCTGCACCCGTTGTGTACGCCACCGCTAACATCGGCAAATGGCACTTGCACGTCTCCACCGCCGCCAACCGGAACAACCCAAAGGCGCTCGGCTTCGACCGGTATTCGGGCATGTTTATCGGCCAGACCCCCAATTATTACAGCTGGCAAAAAATCGTGGACGGGGCCGTTGCCGTCACCGTCAACAATTACGCTACAACGGAATTGGTGGACGATGCGCTGGATTGGTTACAAAGTCTTGATCCTGCCAAGCCTTTTTTCCTTTGGCAGGCATTCAATGCGCCGCACTCGCCGTTTCACTTGCCGCCCCCGACGTTGCACTCCGTACCCGGGCTGACCGGCACAGACCAGCATATCACGCAAAACCGGCCCGAATACTACAAGGCAATGATCGAGGCTATGGACACCGAAATTGGGCGGCTCCTCCTTTGGCTCGACGACCATAATCTGCGCGACAGCACAAACATCATTTTTGTCGGCGACAACGGCGACAACAGCCAGATCTGCCAGTTCCCTAACGCCAACCAAGCCAAGGGAACCATTTATCAAAACGGTGTGCATGTGCCCATGATCATTTCCGGCCCGGCTGTACATACGCCCAACCGGACCAGCGCGGCCCTTGTCAGCAGCACCGACCTGTTTGCTACTGTGCTCGATATTTCGGGTGCCGCGGGCTGGAAAGCGCACATCCCCGCCTCCAAACCAGTGGATGCCGTCAGTCTCGCGCCTATACTTTCCGGTGAAAAAACGGCCGTACGCGACTGGGTATTCACCGAAATTTTTGACCCGATGACCACGCTTCAAGAAGGCAAAGCCATCCGCGATACTGCGTATAAACTGCTTCATTTCGACAACGGCCACCAGGAGTTTTACCACCTCGCACTCGACCGTTTTGAGCAAAAAGACCTCCTGCTCTCCGTCCCGCTGGGTACCGAAGCGCAGGCACACTATACTTACCTGTGCAACACGTTGAGCAATTTAGTGGGCACAACGGCCTGCCTGTCTAGCGTCGGAACCGCCGATTTGGACAGCGAACAGGCACTGATACTGGCACCGAATCCGGCGACTACCACACTGACCGTAGGATTGGCCGAAGTAACGGAGGCTGTTTCCACAGAAATTTTTGACCTGTCGGGGCGGCAAGTACTAACCGTTGAGCAAGCAGGTGCCGAAACCCTGGATGTCTCGGCGCTGCCACCTGGCCTGTATTTTCTGAAAACCCGGACGGTAAACGGACAGGTTTTTGTTGGCCGATTTGTGAAAAACTGACGCGCCTCCTGCCCATGCCGCGTTTCGAGGACATTTTTGAACAACACCAACACTCGGTTTTCAACCTATGCCTGCATTACCTCCAAAATACGGAAGAAGCGGAGGAGGCAGCGCAAGATGTTTTTGTAAAAATACACGCCCGGCTGTCCACGTTTGCGGGCAAATCCAGCCTGAAAACCTGGATTTATCGTGTTACGGTCAACCATTGCCTCGACATTCTTCGGGCCAGAAAACGGCAAAAACGCTTTGCTTATGTGTCGGGCCTGTTGGGGCTTCCGTTTGAAGCAGTCTACGACAAACCCCATTTTGACCACCCCGGTGTGCTGATGGAAGATCGGGAAGCGCTCGAAAGCCTGTTCCGAACGATCTATACCCTGCCTGAAAACCAGCGAACGGCCATCATTTTGCGCTACCTCGACGACCTGCCGCCGCCTGAAGTAGCCGAGGTCATGAGCATTTCCCTGAAGGCCGTCGAGGCGCTTTTACAGCGCGGGAAACAAAATTTGGAAAAAAAACTGCGTACGGGTGAAGGAAATTGACCCGTTTACCGTCCAACTGTATATGCGTCGCGAAGAAAAAATAGAGCAACTGCGCCGGGTGCAAAAGGTGGATGCCCCACCCTATCTGCTGACCCGTGTGCGTGCCAAAATCCGCTCGGAAGCAGCCGCCGAGCACCTGCCCCGCTCGTGGTGGTGGGCGGGGGCTGCGGCTTTTGCACTACTGTTGCTGCTCAATACTGCGGTTTTTTTGGCCCCAAGACAAACGCCCGCCGCCGACCTGGTCGAGCAGTACGGGCTTCATCAAACGCAACAAGTGTATGCTGACGAAAATTAATTTTTGGCGTTTTTCGGTACTCGCCCTGTTGGTGCTCAACATTGCATTGGTGGCGTACCTCGGCCTCCGAAGGGAATACCCGCCGCGCAGAAACGGCGAGATCAAAAACCTCGTCGTCGAGCGCCTGCATTTCGATGCCGCTCAAATTACCGCCTACGAAGGGCTCATCCATCGTCATCAGACGGGCATCAAGGCCAAAGAACAGGATATGCGTGCGACCAAACAGCGGCTGTATTCGTCCCTCAAGGGCAGCGAGTTTTCGGAAAAAGACACACTCATCCAACAAATCGGGCGGCTGCAGACGGAGATCGAACAGCTACACTTCGACCATTTTCTGGAAGTAAAAAACCTCTGCCGGCCGGAGCAGGTCGCCGGTTTTCATTCAGTGGCCGAGGAATTGGCGAGGCTGCTCTCGCCCAGAAGGCCACCCCCACCCGATCGAAAATGAACCGCCTCGTCGTTTGTTTTTTTTACTTAATGCCGTTGGCTTCACTGGCCCAGATTGGTTCGGGGCAGTCGCTTTCGCTGAGTGTCCGGCCCGTTTTTCGGGGAGAAAAAATCGCACTCGGTGAGCAGGTGACCCTTTCGAGCGGAGACACGATCGTGCTGCACACGGTGCGTTTTTACCTCGGCAATTTTGTTTTTTGGAAAAACGGGCAAGTCGTTTTTGAGGAAAAAAACCACTACCACCTGCTTGATCCGGAAGACGAAACCACGCTCGACCTGCGGTTCGCTGTACCAGAAAACCTGCCATTCGACACTGTGCAATTCGATCTTGGCGTGGACAGCCTGACCACGGTTTCCGGGGTTATGGGCGGTGATCTCGACCCTACTAAAGGCATGTTTTGGACCTGGCAGAGCGGCTACATCCAGGTCAAGTTGGAAGGGGATTATAAAAGCCGGGGTGATGTGAAGCCCGCCCATTCTTCTACATTTCAGTTGCACCTCGGCGGTTATTTGCCGCCGTTTCAGACGGTTCAGGCCATCAAAATCGGCAGGTTTTTGCAGCCACAACACCTGGTTTCACAGCCTTCCGGCCGCTGGCTGTCCTTCGACCTTGCCCCGTTTTTTGAGGCAGTGGACTGGGCAAAAAAACGCAGCATCATGTCGCCTGGGGGCGAGGCAGTACGATTATCCGGGGTTTTGTCAACATCATTCCTCTTCCATGAAAATTAGTCGGCTTCAAGCGCTGGTTTTTTCAGCAGTGAGCCTTTGTTTGCTCGCTTTTGCCACTGCTACGGGCGATCCGGTGGATCTGCGTTATCCGATGCAGTGGCCAAGCCCGGCCTACGATTTTTCCCGTAATCCGCTCACCAGGCAGGGCATCGAACTGGGGCGGCGGCTGTTTTACGACCCGGTTTTGTCTCGCGACAGCACGGTGTCCTGTGCCAGTTGCCACCTGTCGTTCACGGCGTTTACCCACGTCGACCACGCACTTAGTCACGGCATCGAAGACCGTATTGGCATACGCAACTCTCCGGCGCTGATGAACCTGGCCTGGGCTACATCATTCATGTGGGACGGGGCTGTAGCCCACCTTGATTTCCAGGCACTGGCCCCGATTTCGCACCCGGCGGAGATGGACAACACACTGGAAAACGTGGTAAAAAAACTATCGGCTTCGGCTTTGTATCCGGCGCTTTTCGAATCAGCCTACGGTGCGGGCGGTATCACAGGCGAGCGCGTACTGAAAGCGATTTCCCAGTTTGAACTGACGCTGATTTCTGCCGATGCGAAGTACGATCGCGTGCTACAGGGTGAGGAAAAATTCACGGAACAAGAGCAAAATGGCTACGCAATTTTTCAAAAAAACTGCGCCTCCTGCCACGCCGAGCCGTTTTTTACCAATTTCAGTTTTGAAAAAAACGGTCTGCCTGCCGACACGTCGCTGCGAGATTTGGGGCGAATGGGCATCACACAGAATCCCGCAGACTCGCTGCGTTTCAAAGTGCCGACGCTGCGCAACATTGAGTTTTCGCAGCCCTACATGCACGACGGGCGGTTCCGAAAACTCCGGGACGTGGTAAACCACTACGCCCAAACAACCGCACTGGAGCGCAAGATCGAACTTGACTCGAACCAAAAGACCGACCTCGTCGCTTTTTTGCTGACCCTGACGGATCGCGCTTTTTTGTTTAACCCCGAATATTCTTTTCCAAAAAATTGAAACCCGGGCGGCGAAGGTTTTTTCCCGGAAGGTCGTCAAAGAGCATATCGGCCTGGCCACTTTACCGTTCACCTTACCTTTTTACGACATGAAAAAATCAATCGCTTTCGCTTTTTTACTTGCCGTTGCTACGCAAATGCTAGCCCAAACGAACCCCGCCATCACCAACTGGATCATCAACACGACCGGCTTGAAAGGCCGACACTATGTGCAGGGCAACTCCACGCCGATTCAGGATAATGTGCTGGCCAACGTGCAGTCCGTTCAGTACTCCAGCAATTGGGTCTATGTGCAGGCTACCGGTATTCCGGCATACATCACCGGGCCATTTTTGGACGGGAACCCGTCGTTGGCAACGGCGCAGACGGGGTATTTTAAAATTTCGCTCAACCCTGTCAAAAACACGGGTACCCCCACCGCTTCCACTGCCGGCAACATCGGGGCGTTTATTAATGGTGTGGCCCTGTTTGATTACCGCGATGGCGTAGCCTGGAACCCTACCACCAACGCCCTGTGCGGCGGGCCGGGCAACCCGCCCTGCCCCGGCGGCATGGGTACTACACAGGCTTGGAACCGCGATGCTATCCGGGCAGAGCGGGCCGGTTTTGATTGCGCAAAAGGCCACCCGGCCAATGGCAACTACCACCACCATCAAAACCCCTCAGCATTCAACCTGGATTTGGATGTTATTTCCAACATCTGCGACTTGTACCTCGCCGACGGTTTGTACTCCATTGACAGCACCAAACATTCGCCGCTGATTGGTTTTGCTTACGACGGTTTCCCGATTTATGGGGCCTACGGCCATAAAAACACCGACGGTACAGGCGGCATTGTTCGCATCCAGTCAGGTTACCGCTTGCGTGCTATCACCGCCCGCACACACCACGCTGACGGCACGGATGTGGCCGATGGTCCAGTCCCGAACACTACTTATCCACTCGGCTATTTCCGGGAGGACTACGAATATGTGTCCAGCCCGGCTTCGCAGGATGTGCTGGACGTACACAACGGGCGCTTTTGCATCACGCCGGAGTATCCGCAGGGGATTTACGCCTATTTCTGTACCGTGGATGCGGAGTGGAATTCGGCGTATCCGTACGCAGTCGGCCCTACATTTTATGGTACCCGAACCGCTTCCAAGGTGCAAACCATCAGCGAACCGACCACGACCTACAACCCCTCGACCGCCGTACACGACATTGCCGAGGGACTGAAAACGACAATTTACCCGAATCCGGCGAGCGATTTCATCGCCGTACAGGCCGAAGGTTTGCTGCGCGGAAAAATAGTAGCCCGGCTTTTCGACTTGCCTGGCAGGTTGATCCAGGAGGTGGAAATACAACCGGGCAGCACCATTGCGTATTTTGATTGCCGCGCAGTGTACGACGGCGTATACCTTGTATCCATAGAACTGGACGGCAAGCCAGTGGCGTGCGAACAGGTGCTGGTGCATCGGGATTAAGTTCGACTTTAGCCATTTGGGAAATTGATAATGCCGTTTCAAGTCAGTGCGATATGGCGACTGAAATAATTTTTGAACATCGCTGTAAAACGGGGACATTCATAAATTCAAAGTAACTGTTTAGCCTGA
>JBJXEZ010000157.1:0-5132 GCA_046153695.1 Saprospiraceae bacterium | reverse complement strand
ACATCACCACTTTCGACTGCGAAGACGTGGGCAGCGTCACCGTTACCCTGACCGTCACGGACGAGAACGGCAACACGGCAACCTGCACGGCAACGGTGACCGTCGAAGACAATGTTGATCCGATGGCCGTATGTCAGGATGTAACGGTGCAATTGGATAGCGATGGCAATGGTTTCACCACCGCAGACGCCGTAGACAACGGCTCCTCCGATGCCTGCGACATAAACGAAAGCAGTCTTGATATCACCAACTTCGACTGTGGCGACGTGGGTAGTGTAATCGTGGCCCTGACCGTCACGGACGAAAACAGCAATTCAGCGACCTGTACGGCAACTGTGACCGTCGAAGACAATGTTGCCCCTATGCCTGTGTGCCAGGATGTGATCGTTCAATTGGGCAACGATGGCAACGGCTCTACCACCGCAGATGCCGTAGACAACGGCTCCACTGATGCCTGTGGAATAGACGATCTTAGCCTCGACATAAACACGTTTGACTGCAATGATTTGGGTACAAACACCGTGACGTTGACTGTTACAGACGTGAACGGTAATATGTCAACCTGCACAGCGACAGTGACCGTCAACGACATCACCAATCCTGTCTTCCCTGACCCGGATAACGTGACGATCTATACGAGCACTACCGATGTTCTCTGTCCTTCTCCTGCTTCCGTTTCAGGCCTGCCCGCGAACCAAACAATAGTCGCCACGGATGCAGACGATGAGTTTTCCTTCACCGTACACGGAACCACACAGTATGCGCCGACCGAGTACAGCGACAACTGTTCCGAGGGCGAAGATTTGGCTTTATACCTCTGGTCTATCAACGTAAACCATGACGTAAACAACTGTTCCCGTCAAATCCGCATCATCTGGCGGGTGTATGATGCCTCCAATAATTATCGTCAGCGCGACCAGATTTTCACGATTGTGGACGACAAGGCTCCTGTATTTGCAGCTTGCCCGACGAATGTTATAGACCTCGGTTGCAACCCCAGTGTGCTTCCTGGTATTGAAATGGCAATTGATGAAGCCGGAGAAGTGACCGACGAATGCGGTGTTTTGGAACCGATTGTCGCTATCGGCACAGAGGTGCCGGAAGGCTGCGACAAAACCCAGGTATGGACCGTGACCGCCACCGACCCCTGCGGAAATTCCACGCCCTGTGTCGTAACGTTTATCTGGGTGGAAGACGAAGTGGCACCCGCGTTTGCGGCCTGCCCGACCAACGCCATAGACCTCGGCTGCAACCCGAGTGTGCTTCCCGGCATAGAAATGGCAATTGATGAAGCCGGAGAAGTAACGGACAATTGTGATCCAGCGATAGCCGCAAGCAGCAGCGCCGTCACCGGAGAATGCAACAAAACCCAGGTATGGGCAGTGACCGCCACCGATTCATGCAATGCAACAGCAACGTGCATGGTCACGTACATCTGGGTGGATGATACCGAGGGTCCAACCTTCAGTTCCTGCCCCACAGGAATGATCGAGATTGACCTTGGCTGTAACCCCGAAGGGTCGTCGGAAATGGAATTTGCGACCGCTGCAGTAGGTACGATCAGCGATAATTGCGGCAGTGGCTACATTCAACCACCAACAGGTGGAATGATTAATGGCGATCCCTGTGCGCGTACGCGTACCTGGACTGTCACTGCTACCGACCCTTGCAGTAATGTTTCAGCTTGCAACGTCACATTTGTCTGGCAAGAGTCTACACCGGTGGTGCTGACCTGCCCGAGCGATATTTCAGTCGCGGCCTGCCAGACACAAGGTGACGTTGACTTGGCCTTCAACTCCTGGTTGGAAACTGCTGATGCTACTGGTGGCTGTAGTCTTGGTGAGGTGGTTCCTGACATCACTGTTGCGCCCAACTATAACGGCGGTAGCGTGACAGTGACCTTTATCGTAACCAGCGACTGCGAGGAGCCAACAACCTGCACGGCATCCTTCACTGTTACCGATTGCCGCAGAATTGAGGGCAAGCTGATCTGGAAAGGCGACGGAAACAAAGGTGTTGCCAAAGCTTGGGCTACGTTGCGCACGGTACCTGGTGGGGTATTGGTTGACAGCTTTGCACTGACCAATACAACGGGCTCTTATAGCCTGGAAGCCGCCCCCGGAATTTACGCCATCTGCCCGGCACGCGACAATGCCGACCTGCTAAACGGGGTGTCTTCCGCCGATGCAACAGCCATCCAGAAGCACTTGTCGAACATGATACCGATCACGAGCTTCTACCGGTTCATAGCTGCAGACTGCAATAACGACAACAAAATTTCTACCGTAGACGCGGCTATCATCAACCAGGCTCTACTCGGCAATATCTCGGCACTCAACAAGTTGCGTGCTACCGGATCGTGGCGATTCATCCCCACAGCATTCCCGGCACCTGGCCTGTTTGGCCCCTACACCGTGCCGTTCTACCCGAGAAAGGATACCGTTAATATCACGCTGGCCGACTCGCTAGCCCAGAATTTCTTTGGTGTAAAGACCGCAGATGTGGTAACCGCAGATACTGGCAATGCTAACCCACACCTGAAGCCCGACCCGGACGCCAAGGCGCTTGTGTGGCGGGTGCAGGACCGCGTGTTGAAAGCCGGTGAGCTGGTTGACGTTGAATTTGCGGCCGCCAACTTCACCAACCTTGCTGCTTTCCAGCACGGTATGTATTTCGACCCGACGGCGCTCCGCTTCGAAAGTGCGCTCGGGCTTAGCCAGGAGGTGCCAATGACAGAAAGCAACAACTTCGGTGCCAACCAGGCTGAACAGGGCGAACTGCGAACTCTTTGGTCGGTGGATGAAGGCATCACCTTGACGGGCGTGCAACCAGTGTACCGCCTCCGTTTCACGGCCCTCAAAGGCGGTCTCAAACTCAGTCAGGTGCTGTCGCTGAAAGCCGAAATTCTGGAAGTGGTGGCCTTTACCGATGATCTGTTGCCCCGCGAGGTACAATTGGTGTTTGCCGATATCAAGAAACCTGGCTCGCCCGGTTTGGGCCTCCAGGTGGGAATCGAAAATGCTGAAGCCTTTGACTTGTTGTCCAACCGCCCCAATCCGTTCAGCGACCGAACTACTATCGCGTTTATTCTGCCCGAGGCATGCAACGCGCGACTGCGTATATTCGATCTCAGCGGCCGCGAACTGTGGCGCTCCGACAAGGCATACCCGGCTGGATACCATGAAGAGGTGGTCAACCTCAACGAGCTGGACTCTACCGGTCTGCTCTTCTACGAATTGACGACACCGCAAGGAAAACAAACCCGCAAAATGATGGCGGTAAAGTTTTAGATATTGGCCGTAGGCTGTTAACCAAAGGCTTTTGTTTGTCCCCTTCGCATGCTCCGTGCGAAGGGGACATTTTTTTTACGGTTGCACCCGGGCAACTACGAAGGCAATGCACATCCTGTTCTCCTCAACTTAGGGCTAATGCATTTGCCTTTTTCTACTTTTTTCATTTTGAAGAAAACGATCCATATCACGAAGAGATTCACGTTGAATATGCTTGTCGATGAGCGGACGGGAGCATTCTGAACAACAAAACCAAGGGCGATTTTTTTGATCTGACAACGTTAGGAACGCGCAGGAGGGTAATTATTTAATAAAAAAAACAAAAAGTGTTTTAAAAACAAAAAGTTGTATTTTTGTCGCCCCAATCGAGATGAACCAGTCAATTTAGAGAAGAGCGTGTTTAAAATTTAGTGCCGAGGCGAAAGCGAGCGAGTTTAGTTTCAGGCATGGCGAAAATTTGAACGCAGTATGAAGCAAAATTTGCCGCTTGCAGCCCGGCGACTAAATTTTATACACGCTATAAACAAATCAATCTGTTATGCCATGCCACGTTGTCCGAATTGTGCCGCCGAACTAATCTCCGGTGCCAAGTTTTGCCACCGCTGTGGGGATCAAGTACTGGAAAAAACGAAGCCATGCCCGGTTTGCCAGGAGGCAAACCCGTTGGCCTCGGTTTTTTGCCATAGCTGCGGCTTCCATTTTGAAGGAAAGCAACACAAGGCCCGTTTGTATGAACCACGTTACCAACTTGATTTTAACCAGCAAACTGTCACAGAGCAAGTAAAGGCATTGTTTTTCCGCAGTTTGCGAGAGCGTGTGGAGGAAGAACACGATCCACAACGCTTCGGTTTTTATGTTGAACGGTTTTATGAGTCTCGGTTTCGCGAAATCTACGCCGTGCGGTCCGAACAGATCGCCGAGGATGTCATGCTGCGTTGGGAGCGATTTGGAACGGAGGCGCTGCCAGACATAGACCGGCACTTGGAGCGTGCGTTCGAGGGCCTACTCGACTATTTTACGATTCAGTACTGCCCGGACCTGAACGGGGTGTTACTGCCCAGCGCCATCCTCAAACACGAACACGCTGAGCCGGGCAAGACGGATCTCTGGCACATGATCCGCGATTTTCTCGATTTCGATATGGAAGAGGAAGTAGTTTATTTCGACTTTCTCGCAATGCCGGAAGCCACACTGGCTAATGCCTGTAAGCATTTCCTCACAGCGGAACGCCGTGAGACAGTTTTTTTTATCTGCGACCTGTCGTTCAAAAGCAACGGAAAGGAGGGCTTCGCCATGACCGACAAGGCCATTTATTGGCGTGCACCCTTTGACAAGGCCCGGCGAGTGCTGTTCCGGGAGATACATACTGTTGAGCGGACAAAAGAATGGCTAACCGTAAATGGCCATTTTTTCACGGCAAACCCATCGCTCAACCTCAAACTGTACAAATTGCTAAAAAAACTGCGTGGCTGGGAAGAGCCTGCAGTTTATGCCTGACCCGAATGGCGTGACGTGTACCTTTGCAAAAAATACCCGATGATTGCCCGCACGTCAGTACATGCATTTGAGCAACTGGCCCAAAGCCTGATTCCGCGCTATGGAATTGGTGAAGCACAGAGTATTGCTCGTATCGTTTTCGAGGATTCGTTTGGTGAAAAAAGGCCGTCAAACAGGTTATTGTCATCGGAAGAAAATGACCGGTTTAGCCATATCCAGCGGCGGTTGATCGCTGGCGAACCGGTGCAATATGTACTCGGCGAAGCAGATTTTTTTGGACTCAAATTTTACGTCAGCCCGGCAGTTTTGATCCCCCGGCAGGAGACAGAAGAATTAGTAGCCTGG
>JBJXEZ010000140.1:0-3119 GCA_046153695.1 Saprospiraceae bacterium | reverse complement strand
GAGGGGCCATGTTAAGCCGACACGGGTTGGCCGTTTTGCGCTCAGACGAGCGCCCGCGGTGGCTGCCAGCCATTCGGCAGTGGTGCGCGGAGGAACCTATGCTGGCCGCACAGCCCGCCATCCGGGTACACCTCGCCGCACTCGACCTGCTGGAACGTCCCGGAGCCGATACGTTCGCCGCGCTGCAAGCCGAATTGGACGAGCACTACGCCGTGTTTGGGCGGGAAGAACTGGCTGCTTTGTACCAGTACGCGCTCAACTATTGCATTCGAAGCATCAATGACGGCCAGAGCGGTGCCTACCCGCAGGCCTTGGCCCTGTACAAATCCCTGCTGAGCCGTGATATTTTGCTGCGCCAGGGGCGGCTTTCCCAGTGGACGTACAAAAACATCACCACTACCGGTCTTCGATGCGGTGCATTCGACTGGACGGAGCAGTTTCTGCATGATTACCGCAACCGTCTTCCTCCTGCCGAGCGCGACAACGCCTTCGCCTACAACATTGCAGCGCTTTATTTTGAAAAGAAAGACTTCAATGCCACACTCCAGACCCTGCAAAACGTGGAATTCACCGATTTTACCTACCACCTCGGTGCCAAAATCGTACAACTGAAAGGCTACTACCTGCTCGGCGAAACGGAAGCGCTGTTCTCCCTGCTGGAGGCGACCAGGCAATTACTGTGGCGCAACCGAAGCCTGTCTGCATTTGGGAAAACGGCCAACTTGAACTTCTTGCGTCTGCTCCGCCTGGTACATGCCTGGCAAGAGCGAAAAGAGCGAATTTCATCGGAAAAACACGAACGCCAACGGCTCGTTTTGTTGGAAAAAGTCCGCCAAACGCAACCGCTTGCGAACAAAGATTGGCTGGCTGAACATTGCCTCAACGGAGACCTACAGTAGACAAGGCATATTTTTTTCTTTCTGCCTTCAAATACCGCTTTACATTTGTCCAAAATCAAACCGATCTTATTTCCATGCGCCGACTCATCCTACTGCTCTTGCTCGCCGCTTTCGGCACCGCTGTTTTTTCCCAAACCTATCAGCCCACTTGGGCTTCCATCGACTCTCGTCCCACACCAGAATGGTGGCTGGATGCCAAATTCGGCATTTTCATCCACTGGGGCGTGTACTCGGTACCCGGCTACACGGCCAAAGGCAACTACGCCGAATGGTACCAGCATTCGATGGAAAATAACGCTCACCAAGGCAAAGTGCGGGAATTCCACCAGCGCAATTACGACAACCGCAGCTACTACGACCTGGCAGGCGATTTTCGCTGCGCCCTGTTCGAGCCGGACGAATGGGCCAAACTTTTTGAAAAGGCAGGTGCGCGCTACGTCGTGCTTACCTCCAAACACCACGACGGTTTTTGCCTTTGGCCCAGCGCCCATGCTGACAAAACCTGGGGATTCCCCTGGAACTCCGCCACAACCGGCCCTCGCCGTGACCTCGTGGGCGACCTGTTTGCCGCACTGAACAAGACCAACGTCAAACCCGGCCTGTACTACTCATTATACGAATGGTACAACCCGCTGTGGAAATTAGACCACAACCGATATGCTTACGAGCACGCGCTGCCTCAACTGCACGACCTCGTGACCCGCTACCAGCCGTGGGTACTCTGGTCCGACGGCGACTGGGAAGAAACGGCCGACACCTGGCGTTCGCAGCAGTTTCTTTACTGGCTGTACAGCCAAAGCCATGTTAACGACCGTGTGGTCTCGAACGAACGCTGGGGCAGTGGTACCCGGTTCAACCACGCCGGAATTTATACCCCGGAGTACCAGCCCGACCTTGATTTTGAAGAACATGCCTGGGAAGAAAGCCGCGGAATGGGCCATTCCTACGGCTACAACCGGGCTGAGGATGCCAGCGATTACAATTCGGCCCAAACCCTGGTTATACACCTGCTCGACAAGGTGTCGCGTGGCGGCAATTTCCTGCTTGACATTGGCCCCGATGCCTACGGGAAAATCCCGCCCATTATGCAGGAACGCCTGCTGGAGATCGGCAAATGGATGGATGTGAATGGTGAGGCCATTTACGGGACCCGTCGCTGGCGTATCCCCAGCCAATGGAGCGAGGGCAACCGCAACTACAAACACGACCCGGCCAAAGGCGATCTGTTGGTGAAACAAACCCTGAACCCCGACCCCGGCTTCGCTGTCAAGGAGGTTTTTTATACCTATAATCAAAAGACCAACACCCTGTACGCCACCTTACCCAAGTACCCGGCCGACCTGCGCATCGTGCTGCGCGACGTGGCTGTTCCCAGCAACACCGAGGTTACCTTGCTGGCTACCAAACAACGCCTTCGTTCGGAGGCCGTGGGCAACACGACCACCATATACCTGCCACCGTTGGACGCAGCGGCCCTGAAATCACCGCACGGTTTTTCCATAAAAATTGCCAATTTTGGTGCCTATGTGGCCCGGCCAGAGATCAAGGTACAGTACGACCCACAAACCCTGCAGCCGATGGCATCCATAACGTGCCCTACACCTGATGCCATTATTCGGTACACAGTGGACGGCTTGCCACCCACCGATAAATCGCCCGCTTATGTCCAGCCGATTCCGCTTACCGAAGCCCGTACCGTCCGCGCCCGCGCGTTCAAAACCGGTTTGATGGCCAGCAGGGTGGATACTGCCGCCGTACAAATTCACCCGTTCATGCCCAGCCTGTCCATGTACCGACAGCCTCAGTCCGGGCTTAGTACTGAATTAGTTCAATCCGTGCAATACTCCACCAAAACGCTGCAGTATGCCACCGTCATGAAACGCGGCACCGCAGCGGGTTTTGATCTCGACCCGCTGTGCAAAGAAGACAAGTGCGGCATGATCTGGAAAGGCTACTTATTCGTACCCGACACCCGCGGCTATGAGTTTTACCTCGAATCCGACGACGGCAGCCAACTCGACCTCGATGGCATCACCATAGTTGACCACGACGGCGACCACAGTATGATGGAAAAAACCGGATATGCCTAACTCCAGCAGGGTTGGCACCAGTTGCGCCTGTTGTATTTCAATAGCGGAGGCGGTTCTGGGCTGAAAGTGTCATACGGCCCCGTGGGCGGGAAACGCGAAAGCCTGCCAGCACAAGCCTTGGGCCATTGAT
>JBJXEZ010000128.1:0-3661 GCA_046153695.1 Saprospiraceae bacterium | reverse complement strand
GTGGTGGGCCAGGCCAACCCAATCAAGGCTGGTTGAAAAGAATTTTGTGCGATCAAAACTCGTTGAACTACTGAGGTTGATACCATCTTTTACCCGGAAAAGGTAAACATCGGCTTCCACGTCCTTGATGGGAATTTCCGGGGTGTCGCTGGTGTAGGTAAAACGTGCCCGGGTGGCCACATAATTGTCGAGGCTTCCAGCGCTCATCTGGTACAGGTTTCCGACATACCAGCCATTACCAAGGACTTGTGGGCGATAAGCCGTTTGTACCTGGGATTCTTTCGAAAAAATATTATCGGTCACCAGGAATGGATCAACGCCGACGTTGTCGGACGGGCGGGCGTCCACGGAGTCTGCCCGCACGGTATAGCGCATAAAATACGTGCCGACAGGCAGTGCGGGGGCATAGCGGTTGGGTAGTTCGAAAAAGGAATCAACCACGCCAACTGCTATGGCTGGAATCTGTACACTATCAGCCCAGAATTCCACATTGGCATTAGTAAGAAGCCCAACGCGAAGGACTACTTTGGTCTGATCCTTGGAACCCAGGTTAGACAACCAGGCCCCGAAGGCAAACGTGTCGGTTGCGATCTGGGAAGCAGGCTGTGCAAAGCTGGAAGCCGGGTAGAAAAAGTCGCTGATCGCGAGGTCGTGCGCAGGGAGGACACTTTGCTCAAACAGCCCTACGTCGTCCAAATCCCACATATACTCGTAGTTTGCCGTCCATTGCCATTGGATGTAAACGACTGGCTGGTTGGCAGCAACAGAGGAAATATTCACGACGGAATAGTGCGGATTGGGCGAGAAGAAGTTGGTGCCCGTAAATGTTGCGAAGGGGTAGAATGTGGTCCAGGTGCTCAGGTTGGTGCTTACACGCACGACGGCGGTAGAGTCGAGCGGGACTTCAAACGTTCCGATGTGGGACTGGAATTGCAAAAACACATTGCTTTTGCCCGAGCAGTTGATCGCCGAGGTGGTCAGACGGCTTACATGGTTTTGGGGCAGGGGGGCCGCCAAACCCGCATCGGAGTCTACATGTACGAAACCGGTTCCAGCGGTAGTGGCCTGGAAAGGCTGTTGTCCGCCAAACACGGGCGCACAAGCGGGTGTCGGGCTGGGGGAAGGGCACCATTGCCAGTTAATGCTTTGGCCGGAGGCATCCACATTGGTCCAACCGGCAGGAACGCCGGAAGTAAAGGTTTCGCTCCAGAAAGGTGTTTGTGCTTGTGCCACTGTGCCAAGCAGCAGGGCTAGCAGGGTGAGGCTTTTGGTAAGCAGTCGTGTCATGTTGTTGTGTTTGTTTAATTGAAAAATCGAATCACAAAGGTATAGGCATTGCCAAGTGGCGTTGCATAGGTTTAGCCAATAAGTGCCACATTGGCAATATTTGGCAAATTAAAGAGCAGATGCGAATGGATTCAGTGTTGCTTTTGAGTCTCTTTCGCCCAAGTATCCTTAAGCGTAACCGTTCGGTTGAATACCGGTTTGCCTGTCGTAGAGTCCGGGTCGGTGCAGAAATAGCCGAGGCGGGTAAATTGCAGGTGCTCTCCAGGGCTGGTTTCCAAAAGAGCCGGTTCTACCATGGCGTTTTCAACAATTTCCAACGAGTTCGGGTTGATTGATTGTTTGAAATCGTCCTCCGCAGCCGGGTCTTCAACCTGAAAAAGGCGGTCGTACAACCGAACCTCGGCTGTTTGGGCATGCGTCGCTGAAAGCCAGTGGATAACACCTTTTACCTTGAGTCCGCTGGTGTCCTGACCGGAGCGGCTTTCCGGGATGTAGCGGCAGTGAATTTCAGTAATAGCACCCGAAGCATCCTTTTCCACCCCGGTACATTCGATGATAAAGGCCGACTTGAGGCGGACCATCCCGCCCGGGTACAGGCGGAAGTACTTTGGCGGCGGATTTTCCATGAAGTCGTCCTGCTCTATGTACAATTCACGTGAAAAGGCCAGTTGGCGGTTCCCGCTGTTGGGGTCTTCCGGGTTGTTTTCAGTCTCCATCCATTCGGTTTGGCCATCGGGGTAGTTTGTCAAAACCACTTTCAGCGGTTTCAACACGGCAAAGCGGCGTTGGGCGTGTTTGTTCAGGTCCTCGCGCACCAAAAATTCCAGCAGGCCTACGTCAATAATGTTTTCTCGTTTTGCCACACCCACGCGTTTGGCAAACTCGCGGATGCTCTCAGGCGTGAACCCACGCCGACGCAGGGCACTGATGGTCGGCATACGGGGATCGTCCCAGCCGCGCACAAAACCATCGTTGACCAATTGGAGCAATTTACGTTTGCTCATCACGGTGTAACTCAGGTTTAGCCGCGCGAATTCGTATTGTTTGGAAGGAAAAATACCCAACTGTTGGATGCACCAGTCGTACAACGCCCGGTGCGGAATAAACTCCAGCGTACAAACAGAGTGGGTGATATTTTCAATACTGTCCGACTGTCCGTGTGCCCAGTCGTACATGGGGTAGATGCACCAAGTGTCGCCAGTGCGGTGGTGGTGGGCGTGTTTGATTCGGTACAGGTATGGGTCTCGCAGGTGCATATTGGGCGAAGCGAGGTCAATTTTGGCACGGAGCACGCAGTGGCCGTCGGGATACTCCCCGTTTTTCATGCGCTCGAATTGAGCCAGGTTTTCTGTCGGAGCGGTATCTCGGTACTGGTTTGGCGTACCGGGTAGGGTAGGGGAGCCTTTTTGGGCGGCTATTTCCTCTGGCGTGGAAAAATCCACATAAGCCAGGCCGTTTTGGATGAGTACGATGGCCCATTCATACAATTGTTGGAAATAGTCGGATGCGTACAGCACCCTGGCTGGCTCAAAGCCTAGCCATCGCACGTCGGCGAGGATGCTGTCCACATATTCCTGATCCTCTTTCGTGGGGTTGGTATCGTCGTAGCGCAGGTTGCACTTGCCGCCGTATTTTTCGGCTAAGCCGAAGTTCAGGCAAATGGCCTTGGAGTGGCCGATGTGCAGGTAACCGTTGGGCTCGGGCGGGAAGCGGGTTTGTACGGTTGTATGGCGGCCCGTGCGCAGGTCGTCTTCGATGATTTCTTCGATGAAATTCAGGTGTTCCGCTTCTTCCGAGCGGGCATTTTCGTTGCTCATGGTGTTATTTTTGAAAAACGAGGGGCGAAGGTAATCCAGAGGTTCTCTCCAATCACCATTTGCTCGCATTTCCTGTTCGACTTGTTTGATTCGCTCCAGCAGGGCTACCAACCTGCTCCTAGAACAACCCTACCACCTTCCCATTGGCATCAACATCAATTTTTTCCGCCGACGGCACCTTGGGCAACCCGGGCATGGTCATGATGTCGCCACAAACCATAACGACAAACTCGGCCCCGGCCGACAGTCGTACCTCGCGGATATTGACTATGTGTCCGCTCGGTGCGCCGAGTTTTTTTGGGTCAGTGGAGAAAGAATACTGCGTTTTGGCCACACACACCGGGTAATGTCCGTAGCCGCTTTCTTCTAATTTTTTGATCTGACTTTTCACAGCTGCGTCGGCGCTGATGTCGGCGGCGCCATAGATTTTCGTTGCTACGGTCTTCATTTTTTCCCACAACGGCAGGTTGTCCTCGTACAGGAAGCGGAAATTGTTCTCGGTGTTTTCGATAGTGTCCACCACAGTACGCGCCAGTTCTTCGGCACCCTTGCCACCT
>JBJXEZ010000116.1:0-15900 GCA_046153695.1 Saprospiraceae bacterium | reverse complement strand
AGTACCCCCGAAATAGTACCCGTCAATAGTGGAATTACACTACCTCATCCACACAAATGATTCTCCAGTGCATATTTTACCAGTTCAGCGACTCGGTTTATCTCCAGTTTTCGGTAGATATTGTTCCGGTGTACTTCTACGGTATTGAAGGCTATGTTCAAGGTGTCCGCTATCTGTTGCGTTGTGCGGCCCTCGACGATCAGACAGGCTACTTCTCGTTCCCGCTTCGACAGGATGGCGGCATCCGAAAGCACCGATTTAGCCATGGGCTGCCAAGGTTGAACGGCTCCTTTAGCCTGTTTCAGCATCGGAAAAACCCGCTCGCCATTGTGTATACGCTTGATCGCTTCCAAAAGCCGGCGGCGACCTTCCGATTTGGTCACATAGCCGTCCAGATTTTGGGCGAACGCCTCGGTAATAATCAGGTCTGACTCCTCCATTGAAAACAGCACTACACGGACGGTCGGGTGTTTCGCCTTGATTTCCAAAGCCGTGTCAATACCGTTTTTGCCACTCATGTAGTAGTCAAGCACCACTACGTCTACCTCTGGCAGTTGGGCGAGTCGAGCCAAAACCGCCTCGCCACTGTCGGCAACGCCCACTATCTGGAACGGATGCGCTTCTGAATACGCCAGTGCGGCACTATTTTCTGCGGCAAAGGGATTCAGGATAGCCTTTAGCCCGTCCAGAACGATATCGTGGTCGTCGGCGATTAGTAATTTAATAGGCTTACTCATAAAATAGCTCAGATTGGGCGATGGGGATATTGATGATGACGGTGGTACCGCCTTGCGGTCGGTTTTCAAACTGGATGGTGCCGCCGAGGTTGCGGAGTCGGGCCTCTATGTTTTTCAACCCGGCACCGGAGCGCTGAAGGGCTTCCTTTTGGTCAAAGCCGATGCCGTTGTCTTCAACCATGATGTTCAACGTGTCGTCAATCCGGTTGATCTGAATCATAAGTTGGTTCGCTTTGGCGTATTTGAGCACATTGCTGATCAGTTCCTGAATGATACGCAGGATGTTGATTTCGTATGAAAAACCGAGGCGATGTTCCATACCGTAGTGGGAGAACCCAACCTCCATTCGGCCTGCCGATTCGATTGTTTCACACAGTTCGTTCAGGATCGGGATCAGGCCTACCCGCTCGAGTACCCCGGATCCTAACTGGTGGGCAAGTTGGCGGACATCGTGGTACAGCCGCTTGAGGGAGCTATTCAGCGTCAGCAACGATTCGTAATTGTCGGAGTCCTGTGCGGTATTTTCCAGTATGGCATCGTACTGCCAGCTCAGGGTAACGATGCTACTGCCAAGCTGGTCGTGCAGTTCTCGGGCTATTAGTTCCCGCTCGGTCTCCCGGCCTTCCAGCCCCGCGCTCAGGTAGCGAAGCTCGCTGCTTTGGATAAGTTCGTCCACCTCTTGCCGGTGCAGCTGTTCTTGTTGTTTTTGTATCAGGCGGAATGTTTTTTTCCGCTGATAGTAGGCGAAGGCAATGATGGAACCCAGCAAAAACAGCAGACCCGAAATCAGCAGAAAAAGTCGTGCCCGCGATGCCTCCTGCTGGGCGATCAGTTCTTGCTGGGTGGTTTCCCGTTTGTAGCGTTCCGTCTGAAACCGGACGAATTCTTTGCGTTTGTTCTCATTGTAGATGGAGTCGCGCACGGCGTACGCCAGCTTTTGGTAGTAATGGGCGCTGTCGAACACCTGTTTTTGTGCGTAAGCATCAGAGAGGTCTTCAAACAGGTAGAGTTGTTCCAGAAAATCCAGTTCGCTTGGGTCTTCCGGGAGCGCCTTTTTCAGCAGGCTCAGGGCCTCAAGCACATTGCCTTGGGCGAGCAGGAGTTGGCCTTTGTTCATGTAAAAGTGAATCCAGTTGGCTTGGTCGCCCTGTTGTTCCAATAGTATTTCGGCTTCTGCAAAGCATTTTTCGGCTTTGTCAAAATCACCAGCCTCGGTGTGTATGATGCCTTTGTTTGTCAAAACGTTGGGCAAAAAGCCCAAGCCTTGGGCTGAGGCGCGAAAACTTGTGTGCGCTTGATCGTAGTAAAGCAAGGCACTGTCGCGCCGCCCCATGGCGAGAAGCCTGTTGGCCAAGGCATAGGCAGCTGTCCCGATCAACGCTGGCTGATTGGTTTTTTGGTAAGCCTCCAGGCTTTTTCGTGCATACTTCAGGGCATCGCCCGGTTCCAGATACTCGTCAAGGATATTGGACAACAGCAGGTATTCACTCCCCAGCACGTCGTATTCTGGGTTGGTGAGCGACTCTACGATCTTGATGGCATACGACACCGCCGCAATGGCAGAGTCGTATTTATTTTCTTCAAAATAGTTGATTCCCAAGTTGACAAAGACGGCTGCCACGCGATTGCTGTCGCCGAGGGTACGGCGGATATGGAGCGCATGCCGCAAGTAGCCATAACTCTGGGGGAAATTTCGATTGTTTCGGTGGATAGCACCCAAAGTAAGGTAGGCATCACCCGTGCCTTTAGGGTAGTTCGCCTTTTCGGCGTTTTTTAACACCTCGAAACACAATTGCTGCGCTCGCGCAGCAGAATCTTCGTGAATGGCATACGCATGCAGCCACAGGGCATGGATGGCAGCCGTATCCGGCCTTTGTGACAATAATGCCTCGGTTTGCAAGGCAAATGCCAATATCAATATTGCTTTTGTTTGCAAGTCACGGGTCGGTTTCAAGGTTTTCTATTCCTTCTTCTTCTGGGAAATGGGGTTGGGGAATGGTTTATGTTTTTTATCCGTCTCCTTTTCCGCCTGGGCGGATTGCCCACAACTACTGAAACCTCGTGCGCGCCGGTCGTATTACTGACATTTGGCACCGTGAATTCGTGGCTGTCCGAAAACTCCGTCACAGCGCTTGCGTTCGAGTTGATAAAAATGGCGGACTCGGTATCGCCCTCGGCACTTGCCGGGCCGGAATGCGTGCAGTCGTACTTTTGGGCGCTAGCTGAAAAAATGACTAATTCGGTTTTGAAATGGTCGGCATCTACGATTTGTGTGTAGCCATACGGCACTTCAAGAGCCTGATCGCCGGATTGGGTGGGCAGAGTGGTAACTTCGTCTAAATCGGCCACTAATATGGTTGAGACATGGGTACTGCAATGCACCTCAATGTCTGTCAACGAATTGATGCCGAAAGCATAATGCTTGAAGTGCGCAATCGCGCCCACACTGCCGGCAGTCACATTGAAGATGATCGTTGCGTCAGCGATTGTACCCTGCGAAGGGAAGGCCGGAGGTGTACTGGTGGCCGCATAAACAGCAATGTACAAATGAACGGTACCGTCCAATTTGCATGCGTATGTGAGGGGGATATTCGAAGTAGGCATGGCACGGATTTTTATAGTGAACTAAATGGTGCTATGTGCGTGGCGACCCCGCTGAAATCGCCGTTCATGTTGATGATGAGCTCCACACAGCCTCCTTTGACCTTGACATTGGTGTAGATTTCGTGCAGCCCGCTGACGATACCCAACAACCGGTGCGTGTCCGCATCGAAAATAGGCGAACCGGAACAGCCTGGCAAGATGTTCATGTCGCAGGTGAACATGGCAGATGTGCTTTTGTAGGTTATGTCTTGTATCCGGCCTCCGAACGACAGTTTCATGGGCACGCCCAACCCGTGACCCAGTGCATATATCGCCATGCCCGGTTTTTCCAATTCGGGGGCAAACCCATTTTGCTCAAACGGGTATGTTTTGCCCTCAAAAAAGGGTTTTGCTTTTACCCAGGCCATATCGCCCCGTTGGTCACCTTTGCGCATCTGCTCGCTGATGAAAATTGCCGGCTCGTCCAACAGGTACAACTGGTTTTCCATCACATCTATCGTGGATGTATCGGTATCGTACACATAACGACCCCGGATAAACAGCAGATTTTCGAGAGAAACACCATTTTTGAACGCTTCCACCAGCACATGGGCCGCTGTCACTACCTTGTCGTGGTCAATGAAAAAGCCCGAGCCGTAAATGTCGGTGTCCGGGATCAGTTCATTGGCATAAAAATAGGAGTCGCATAAGAGCAAGTCCCGGTGCACCTCGTCGCGGGCGAATTTTGACAGGTCCAGTGCCTGACGGCATTCGATGCTTTTGAGACGGATTTTTCCGTTTTTATTGGGCTCACCTATTTCAAGCCAGCTCTTGTCCACGATCAGAACGGTAGATTCCACATTTCTGCGGAAGGCGGTGTATGCCTTGCCTATTATTGAGTCAACCCCACTCTGTGTGGTTCGGCTTCTCAGGTTGGACAATACATGCCCTACCTGGCAGCGCATGTCATCCTTCTGCCCGCAAACTCGAAAGAGGCTATTGCCCGGGTCTGCTTTTTCCACCGGAATATTCGCCTCTAATTCGGCAGCCATTATCAGGCGCCCCATGTCGGTGGAGTAGGCAGCGTGCGTACCGTATTCCTTGCAAAAAGATTGGAATTGGATGCTATCGCCCGCATCAAGGACACTCTGGATCGCAGCCAGTTGAGGTTGGGAGAATATTACAGATGCCATAGCTATCAGAAGATTATCCAGCAAATGTACTTTGTTGTTTGCAACGGTTTTAGTGGTATTCCACTAAGAGTACGTGGGCGAAGCAGATGTGCCCTCGTCCTGAAATAGGTTGGCTCACAACCAGTAACCCCCTAACCTGTTTACCTTTGCGTTTATGAAACAACTCGTATTTCTGTTGTCGGCCATTGCGCTGGCATTTCAGGGCGGGCGCACGGCTGAGAACGGTGCGCCGGAAACGGAAAAAGAACATTTGCCCAAAAATATTATCCTGATGATCGGCGACGGCATGGGCATTTCGCAGATCACAGCGGGCATGTACGCGCAAAAAGAACGCCTGAATCTGGAGCGCTTTCCCGTTACGGGCCTGATCAAAACGCATTCGGCCAAACACCTGATTACCGATTCGGCGGCTGGTGCCACGGCATTTGCCTGCGGCTGCAAAACCTACAACGGTGCCATCGGCATGACCGTGCAAAAAAAGCCTTGCCTGTCGTTGCTCGAAGAGGCCGAGGCATTCGGGTTGGCCACGGGGCTGGTCAGCACGTCCAGCATTACACACGCCACGCCCGCAGCGTTCATCGCGCATGTAAAAGACCGCTCCTCCATGGAGGAAATTGCTACCCATTTTTTGAAAACGGACGTTGACTTGCTCATCGGCGGCGGTATGCGCTACTTCATGGCTCGGAGCACGGACAAACGCAACCTGAGCCAGGAATTGACTGACAAGGGCTACGAAGTGAGCGATTTGTTTCAAAAAAAACTGAGTGAATGCGTACTCGATCCTCAACGACCTTTCGTGTGGTTTTCGGCAGTTAAAGAACCGGAAGCCGTTGACAAAGGCCGCGATTACCTGCCTCTGGCCTCCCGGCTGGCACCTGAGTTTCTGGCACGCCGAAGTGAAAAAGGTTTTTTCCTGATGATTGAAGGCGCTCAGATTGACTGGGCCTGCCACGGTAACAAAGACTCGCTTGCCGTGGATGAAATGCTCGATTTCGACAAGGCTATCGGCGAGGTCTTGCGCTTCGCCGAGCGGGACGGCAACACCCTTGTCATCGTCACTGCCGACCACGAGACCGGGGGCATGGCCCTGCTTCGGGGTGCCGACAGGCAGTCACTCAAAGTCAAATTTACCACCGACTACCACACGGCCTCGCTCGTCCCTGTGTTCGCCTACGGCCCGGGGGCGCACCTGTTCAGTGGCCTGTACGACAACACGCAAATCCACTTCAACATGCGCACGCTGTTGCAAATACCCGCAGTGGATACGGCAAAAAAATAGGGCCGGCGGGAAGCCGGCCCTATCACGTTCACACCTTAAAATCAGGTATTAAAAAAATTGTGGAGAGGAGACCAGTCTTACCCCCCAGCAGACTGGTCCCTCGCCCACGGGCTTAAGGTCACATTTGACCCTAATTTCTTCATGGAATATTTTCCGAATTCTAAAAATCAGAACCGTTCTCTATCGAACGGCCACCGCAACTTGGCGATACTCGACCTTTGCAAGGACTGTGCCAACATGACCAGGTGTTGTGGCCAACTGACCCAAACAAGCCGAATCGTTACCTAAAACCGGGCAACGAATACGCCATTTTGTCAGCAATGCGACGGATGGCACAGGCTTTGGAAGTGCGACTGGAAGCAAAACCATCGTGATCCATGCAAAAAGGTACCATTTCCGTCCAGACCGAGAATATTTTCCCCATCATTAAAAAATTCCTGTACTCCGACCACGAGATTTTCCTTCGGGAACTTGTGTCGAATGCCGTGGATGCCACCACCAAACTCCAGATACTGGCCCAGCGCGGCGAGGTAAAAGGCGAAATTGGCGATACGACCATTGAGGTCATCCTAGAACCGGACAACAAACGCATCATCGTGCGCGACCGCGGTATCGGCATGACAGAAGAGGAGGTGCAGAAATACCTCAACCAGATCGCGTTCAGCAGCGCCGCTGATTTCCTTGAAAAGTACGACAACAGCAGTATCATTGGCCATTTCGGCCTCGGGTTCTACTCGGCATTCATGGTGGCAGATAAAGTGGAAGTCGTAACCCGCTCCTGGCAACCCGATGCCGAAGGCGTTCGCTGGACCTGTGAAGGGTCCCCAGAGTTCACCATCGAAAGCGTGGAAAAGGCCGAACGCGGCACCGACATTGTGCTGTACATCAACGAGGAGAATGCGGCCTTTCTCGAAAAAAACCGCCTCGACGACCTGCTCGAAAAATACTGCAAGTTCCTTCCTGCACCCATTCAGTTCGGCATGCGTACCGAATACCAAACTGTGGGCGAGGGCGACGATGCCAAAGAGGAAAAATATGAGGTGCCCAACATTGTCAATGAAACTCGCCCGATCTGGAAAAAGAACCCAACCGAGCTCAAAGACGAGGACTACCTTGCTTTTTACCGCACACTTTACCCCATGGCCGCCGAGCCGATGTTCTGGATTCACCTCAACATTGACTACCCGTTTAACCTCACCGGCGTTTTGTATTTCCCTAAACTCGGCAACGGCGTGGAGGTACAGCGCAACAAGATCCACCTGTATTGCAATCAGGTGTTCGTGACCGACGACGTGCGCGAGATCGTACCCGAATGGCTCCTGCTCCTGCACGGTGTCATGGATTCGCCCGATATCCCGCTCAACGTGTCGCGCTCCTACCTGCAAAGCGATACCAACGTCAAGAAAATCAGCGAGTACATCGCCAAAAAAGTTGGCGACAAACTACACGATCTGTTCAAGACCGACCGCAAAGCATTCGAACAAAAATGGCGCGACCTCGGCGTATTCGTGAAGTATGGCATGGTCTCCGACCAAAAATTCCAGGAAAGGGCCATGCACTTTGCCCTTTTGGAAAACACCGCAGGCGAGTTCTCTCTGTTGCGCGATTACACGGAGAAAATCAAAGCCAACCAAACCGACAAGCACCAGAAAATCGTCTGCATCTACGCCCAGGACCCGGAGGGGCACGATGCTCTCGTGAAAGCTGCCAACAACCGCGGCTACGACGTTCTGAAAATGGACACTGTGCTCGATAACCACTGGATGCAGCACATCGAGTATAGGACTGACCTCGGCCTCCTGTTCGTCCGCATTGATTCGGATACGTTGGACAAACTGGTCCAAAAAGAGGAAGAAAAAACGTCCGTTTTGAGCGATCAGGAAATCGAAAAAGTGAAGAGCGTTTTTGAAAATACGGTGGGCGAGCAATCAGCTGGCGGGCACGTGGAATGTGCCCCACTGGCCCCCTCCGACGCTCCTGTGACCATCACCCGGCCCGAGTTTTTGCGCCGTATGAAGGAAATGCAAGGCCTGCACGGCATGGGCGCTGGCGGTGATTTCCTGGATTCGTACAACGTGGTTGTGAACACCAACCACCCGCTGGTGGCCGATAAGTTGGTTAAAACCACTGACGCAGCTGACCAGTCGGCCCTCGCCCGGTACCTGTACGATGTAGCATTGCTGCAGCAGGGTATGCTGCGCGGCGCGGCGCTGACGACGTTTGTAGAAAAAACCCTGGGGCGGTTATAGGTTTCTTAGAGCGTGTTTAAAATTCAGTCGCCAGGCTACAAGCGGCACTAAATTTTAAACACGCTCTTACCAAAACCCAACCTGAAACCCGAAGGTCATGCGAAATGTCTCGACGAAGTCCGGGGCATTGGTATAAATCTCCGGGTTTTCGCTGATGACGTAACTGGGGCGTGCCGTTATGCGGAAATGATCGGTGGAAAACAGGTTGAAGCCTATACCAAAGTCAAAACTCTTGGTCTGTTGCTTGAACAGTTGATCCCGGCGCACTTCCATGAGCGGGGCTTCGCGCAGCTGTGCACCCTCGAATGCGATTCGCTCTGCCGGGGCATCGCTGAAAAAGTCGAAAGCCATGCCCGCATACGCGTACACACACTGGCAGCGGTGTACCCGGTACTGGAGCCGCACGGGCACAGTCCAGTAGGCCGGGCGGAAAGCCCGCAGGGTAGAAATGTAGTGCGGTACCACCTTGCCATCTTCAATGCGATCAATGATCTGGCCTGTCCAGGTGTAGTACTCGTACTCGCTGTAAAATTCGTGACCGATGCCTACACCTACCGAAAAACGATCCAGAGCAGCTTCCACGACAAGGGCGGGAACCAGGCCCGGTTTCAGGCCGGTGGTGTACTGAGCCACATCAAAAGACGGCTCTATGCCGACCGCGATCGTGCCGAAACCCTTTTGGCCCGACATCGGGCCAGCCGAAAAAAGTAGAAAAATCCAGAGGAGCGTTTTTGTTCGCATGCAAATCGGTGGTTGGTGCGGTGGCAAGATCGGGTCGGGGCAGACAATGCTGCTTGCAGGCTTTTTCGATCCCTGCCCAAAACTACGCGTCAAATCCGTTGGCATCATTTTGCCGGAAGGCGAATCTGGTATTTTTTGCCAGCCTTATTGGTCAACTTGCTGTCCGTCAGCCAGGGGTTGTACAGTTTTAGCATACGGTAGGTGGTGCCGTTCTGCACCGCGAAGTCGCCCCAGTTAGCCACAGCACCGGCCACCTCTACGGTTGTATACCGGTTGAGCGGGCTGTACAGGTGGTCGTTCTCGATGGTGTATTCGTACAGTTCAGGATGTTGCATCACCTCTTTCACCGCCACGATGCGAAAGGGGTAACGCATGGTTTCGTCGGCGGCAAGGTTCAGGTCGTAAAACGACTTGGCGCGTTGTTTTTCCATTTCAGTAAACAAGCGGCTTGGCCCGCCGTTGTAGGCGGCTGCGGCGAGCGTCCAACTGCCGAGGTTTTCTTTTTGCCGACGCAAATACTTGCACGCGGCGCGGGTGGCTTTTTCCAGGTGGTAGCGCTCGTCAATTTCGTCAGTTACCTCCATGTCGTACTCTCCGGCAGCGCTTTTCATAAACTGCCACACGCCCCTGGCACCAGCAGGGGAGATGGCGTTGGACAACGTGCTCTCGGCCACGGCCAGGTACTTCAGGTCGTCGGGCACACCCTCGGCTTTGAGGATCGGCTCGATGACCGGGAACAGGGCGTTGGCACGTTTGATAGCGAGGATGGTAGCGGAGTGGTAGTACACGTTGCGCAGCAATTCTGCATCGAGGCGCTGGCGCACGTCGAAGTTGTCCATGGGCAGTTTTTCGCCGCAAAAATCAAAGTTCTTGTCCAGGTTGATGGAGCGTACGCTCTGGGGCGGTCCGGAAAAACCGGCACCGTCGCCTTTGAACGAAAGAAAAAAGATGCCGGCGATGCCCAGCGCAAGGATGATGTTGAGAACCAGAAGTGTGCGATTTGTCATGGTTGCTGTTAGTTGTTGGCAGTTGTTGGCAGTTTGCGTTTGTACACGGGAACGGTGGAGCAAGGCTCGCCGAACATAATGCTGACGGCCACCGGCTGCAGGCGGCGGGTGATCTCGAGGTAGGCCGACGGGGGAACGGGCTTGTCGCTGCAACCTTTGATGACCAAACGCTTGCCTGCGTAGTCTTCCGGGTCGAGAGTAGCGAGTTGTTTCAAAAAAGCAAACTCGGCATACTGCTCCGGCAGGCCCTGAAACACATCGCGGGCAAACGGCCCGGCGTAAGCGGCCACGAGCATATAGGCCCACATCGGGATGATGGCATCGGCAGAGCAAAATACGGCGAGATTTTTCCCGGTGTATTGCGCCCAGTCATGGGCTTGGAGGGCCTCGCGGAAATCTTTTTCCTTCAAGATCAGGCCCATGAACAGGTGGTCTTTCAGGTCAAAGGGCACCACCTCGCCCTCCGGGTAGTACATTTCCAGATCAATCGTGACAAGGCCGCTGGTGGCCACTCGGTTTACCAATGTTTGTTCCATGCTGTTTGGTGGTTATGCGTCCAATTGAAACACTTCTTCGAGGTTGATCTTCAAGTCGGGAAAGATAGAACAGTGCAACGTGTCGTCCTGAACGTAAATAGTAACGGGGGCGTATACACCCGCTTCGGTTAGGCAGAACTGGAAAACATAGCCGTGGTCAGGGTCAAAAATCCAGTATTCTCGGATTTCATTTTCTTCGTACAGTTGCTTTTTGGTCTTCATTTCCTTGGCCGAATTGCCGCGCGAGAGGATTTCCACTACAAGATCGGGCGAGCCGAGGCAGCCTTTATCGTCCAGTTTGTTCGGGTCACAAATCACACAAAGGTCTGGCTGAACAACGGACAGAATCTCTTTGTTGGCTTTTTGGGATTTGCGCTTGTCGTAAAGTCGCACGTCGAAGGGCGCGGCGTAGGCGTGGCAGCGGTGGTTTTTGAAATGATTGTAAAAAATACCGCTCATCTGCCAGGAAATATGCTGGTGGTAGCGATTTGGTGCCGACATGGCCAAAATCTTGCCCTTGATGAGCTCAACGGTCTGATCAAATTTCCAGCTCAGATAGTCGGCGTAGTTGTACCGACCGTTTTCGAGGTCCAGTTGGTCAAGGCTGACGATTTCTTTCATAAGAGCAAAATTGAAATGCAAAAGTAAGGCAAAACGAGCAAGGTTGCCGGAGCACTTTTTACCGCCATACCGCCTCGCTGCCCGCCTCGCGAAACTGCACTTCAAGAATATTGGGAAAATAGTCCTTCAGGCTTTCGATGTGCGACACGATATAAATCTGCCGAAACTGCTCTTGCAGGTAGTTGAGTGCGTACATCATTTCGAGGCGGCGCTCCTCGTCCTGACTGCCGAAAATCTCGTCAAAAGCTAAAAAACTGATGCCCTGCTCGGCACCGCTTAGATCCGTGATGGCCTTGGTGATAGCAATGCGCAGGCAAAAATTGGCCAGGTCCACTTCGCCGCCGGAAAAGCGCTCGATGGGGTAAAAAACGCCACCATCGGCAATGGCGAATTCAAAGTTTTCGTCCACACGGATGCTTTCGTATTTGCCCTTAGTGATGCGGACGAACAGTTCACTGGCCTCGTGCGAGATGCCGGGGCTTACCTTTTCGAGGATTTCGGTTTTGAACTGGCCGAGCAGGTCAGCCAATTTGCGCAGCAAGTCGGCCTCGTCGAGCTGCTCACTGATGCGGCTTTTGATTCTATCGTTGGCGGCCAGTTTTTCCATGCCCTGCTCGATGCGGTTGGTCAGTTCGAGGCTGGTTTTTTCCAATGCCCGCACGGTTTCGGACTGGGCATTGAGTGTGTCTGCAAAACCGGTGAGTGCCTGCCTGGCAGCAGCGTAGGCTGTCTCATCGTAGCCGACGGCGGTACGCTCTGCTGTTTTGGTGGCGATGCTTTTTTCGGTTTCGGCAAGCGTGTCCACGGCTGTTTTTAGGGCAGCAACGGCAGTTGGGAGTTCGCGGGATACATAGTTTTCTTCTTTGGAAAACTCCAGGTAGAGCGGTTCTGTGGCCGAGACTTTGGCCCGAAGCGCTGTGTAGGCGGCTTCGTCGAACGGTGCGTCACCGATCTCGCGCAGGATGGTCTCATCGGCCAGCAGGCGTTTTTCCAACAGGTGCAGTTGGGTCTCGGCGGCGGTTTTTTGGCGGGCGGCTTCAGCGAGGCGGGCCTGTTCGCGCAGCAGGGTCTCGGCTTCGGCCCGAAGGTTTTCCTGGCGTTTGCGCAACGACTGCCCTGCTTCCATTACCGCGTTTTTTTCTCGTTCCAACGTTTTCAGCCGGTCGGTTTGCAGGGTGTTGATTTCCTGCTCAATCTCGGCCAAAGTGCGTTCGTAGCCCTCCAGCAGGGGCTGCAAGCAGGTTGGGCAGGTGCCAGTTCGGCCAAGGGAGCGCAGGCTGGCCAGTTTTTCAGATCGCTCCCGAATACCGGACTGAATGCCGCCGATCTGTTTTTCATACTCGCCCAGTTCGGTGCGCTTGGCGTTCAGGGCTGCTTCATGGGCGGCTACCAACTGCTGCTTTTCGGCCAGGGCGGCATCCGTAGTTGGCTTTTCAGCCAGTAGGTTGGCCAGTTCGGTGATGGCGGCCCGGCTCGCCTCCATTTCCTGTCGCGTCTCGGCGATTCTGGTAAGGCGGCCTTGCCGGTTGGTGTGTTTGTTTAGCGCTTCCCCTTGAGCATCAAGCAGGTGTTTGTCGGATAAGTGACTGGCGAACGCGCCGCGCTGTGCGTCCAATTTTTCTTGTTGCTGGCGCAAATTAAGGATTTTTTGCTCCAAACCGGCCTTCTGAGCGATGAACCCGTCGCGGCGTTCGCGCAGCTGGCTGAGGTCGCGGCTGAGGGCGTTGAATGTAGCGAGGCGTTGTTCGGCCTGCTCGAACTTTTGTTTTTCCTGGCGGCTGCGCTCCTCAACAGCCCTCAGTTGAGCCGTTTCTTTTTCAAGCAGGACACGGTTTTCCGCGCGGGATTTTTCGCTTTCGACAAGGTCATTTTGGAGGTTGGTCACGGCCTCTTCGGTTAGCAGCGTCTGCTCTTGTCCTTCGATGCGGGCTTTGATCAGGCGGGCATCGGTACCTATTTTGGACTGGATATCGTCCAGCCGATCGAGGCCGAGCATACGGCGCACGATACGGCGCCGGTCCTCTTTGCTGGCGTTGGTGAGTTCGTCCAATTCTTTCTGGCCGGAAAAAACAGAGCGTTTGAACGCGTCGCGCTCGATGTGCAGCACCTTGACCAATTCGTCGTTCACCGCCGACACGCCCTTGGCCACCTGTTCGTCGTTTTTGTACAGTTCGGCGACCACAGCCATAGCCTTGCCCCGGAACTCGCGGCGCACCCGGTACAGCGCCTCGCCGACGGAGAAATCCAGTTCGAGCAGGACGTTTGCCTTGGCATCAGCGAACGCGGAGCGCACGAGGGACTTGTTGCTCTCGTCACGCCCGAACAGGCAGTACAGGATGGCTTCAAAAAGAGTGGACTTGCCCGCGCCGTTTTTGCCGATAATGCCCACGAGTCCCTCACGGAAATCGAGTGCCAATTGGGCGTACTGCTTGTAGTTCTGGAGGCGGAGGTGGTGGATGATCATGGCTCTAAGAGCGTGTTGGGGATTTTTTTACCGCTTCAACAATGTTCATGTCGAAATGACTCGATACACGCCCAACTAACGGTTGGTTGGCAAATGTAGGCTGTTTTTCATAAAAAGAAACGTCCTACAACTCGAGCATTACCGCACCACCGTCACACTACCCTCGTATTGCGATAACTGCTGATCCACAAATTGCACCACCGCGTAAAAAGTGAACACGCCTGTCACCTTGTCGCCCTTGTATTTGCCATCCCATCCGACATTTGGGTCGTTCAGCGGCAGGTCTTGACCTTCAAACACGAGGCTGCCCCAACGGTCGTAGATACGCAGCAACTGAATGCTGGAAGCCGCAGGCCCGCCAAACAGGGTGAAGTGGTCATTCGGGTAGGGCTTGTCGGGAGCGAACACGTTGGGGACAAAGATGGGTCGGTTGCGGTTGACGAGGATGCGCACCATGTCGGTAGCCGTGCAGCCGTCAGCGTCGGTGATCACAATGGTGTAAAGCCCGTCGTTGATGGCTGTGATGACCGGCTCGGGGCAGTCGGAGCAGCTCAAGCCCAGGGCAGGCGACCAAGCATAGGTGACCAGGCGGCCAGCGGGCAGGGTAAGGGTTTGAACTTGCACCGTGTAGCCTAGATCGAGTGTTGTTTGGGCGGGTTCGGCATCCACGATCAGCTGTGGCGGTTGAGTTATGGTGGCAAAAACGGAGTCAATACAGCCCGCGGAATCACGGATTTTTACCCAATAATCACCAGCAGGCAGGTTGCTTATCGTGGCCGACGGCCCGTACACGGTGCCGTTGGCACTGAAGGCGAACGGTGGCCGCCCGCCTATGCCTTCCACCTCCACGGATCCTTGAGGTAGGCCGTTGCAGAGCAAATCCACTACGCGCAACAGGTTTACGCCCACATCGCCGGGTTCGTTCACGAATACGCCGCCGGTGATGGTGCAGCCGTTGCCGTCGGTCACGGTCACATCGAACTGGCCCGGGGCAAGGCCGGTAGCATCCTCCTCGGTTTGGTTATCATTCCACAAGTAGGCATAGTTGCCCACACCGCCGTCGGGGATTGCTATTCCTACCCCGTCGTCGGCACCAAAGCAGGAAATATGCACCGTATCCATCTGCAGGGTCAGGGGCGGGTTGTCCGTGACGGTGAACGTGAATGTGCCCTTGCACAGCTCCGCATCGAGGCCAAGCACCGTGTACATCCCGGCAGAAAAACCGCCCTGTGTATTGGTTGGGATGAACCCATTGCCCCAGTTGAACTGGTACGGCCCGGTTCCGTTGGTTACGTTGAGGGTGACAAACCCGTTGGCCTCCCCTGTGCAGAGGGGCGGGGTCACGTCCGGGTTCACCGTCAGCGACAGTTCGCGTACCTCGACATTAAGGTTGGTTTCGCAGTTGTTCGAATCGCGGATGATGAGGCTGTAGATTCCTACTGTGAGGCTGTCCAGGGTATTGTCGGTGATGAACGGCCCGCCCTGCCAGCTGTACAGGTAGGGCGGGGTACCCATTTTTATATTGGTTATAGCGATTACCCCGTTGTCGCCGCCGTTGCATTCGGGCGCAGCGATGACGGTGTCCACTTCTACATCGGGGAACACGAGTACGTTTTGGATGGAGGTGACCTTGCAGCCGAGGTCGGTCTCGAGTTGGAGCACGACGGGGTGCTGCCCGGGGGTATTGAAGGTCACCTTGTGCGGTCCTGTTCCGGTGGCTGTGCCGGGGTCGGAGTCGGCACCGAAACTCCAGTTTCGGACGGTGATGGTGCCGAGGGCAAATGTGGAGGCATCGGTCACTTCCACTTCTGTGCCGAGGCAAATGGCGGCAGGCACGGTGGTAAACTTCGCTTCCGGCCCCAGGAATGTGCCTGCGCCGCCAAACTGGACGGAAAATCCGTTGCCGCTGGAGGTGAAATTATTGACAACCAGGGCGTAGGCTTCTCCAGCTACCATGTTGATCGGTGTCAGCCATGCGTTGTCGCCGGCATCGGTACAACCCGCATCCTCGCTGATGTCAGTTTCGCCCACACGCAGCCCGGTCGGCCCCATGCAAGGGCTTTGAAAACTGAATTCGCCGGAGGCCATGCAGCGCTCCAAAATCTTGCCCTGGCAATTGCTCACGCCGTTGGGCAGGCGGTAGAGGGCAAAGTCAAGGTCGTCGGCGATACTAATTGGGGTAAGGGTAAAGGTAAGGCTGCCGGGTTTGTCGCAAATCCAGGTAAACCAGGTGGAGTTGGTTTCCCAGTTGCCTGGAGCACCGTTGGAAAAGCAGAGAGCATCGTTCAGTTCGGAGATATCGCTGCCGGCACCGGTTACGCTTTGCACCACGAAGGGGGATTTGTCGCACAACACCGAAGCCTTTGGGCAGTCGGATTTTGGGTTGGCGGGCGGGTTGTAGTTGTTCAGGCAGAGTTGGAACGTCCCGGTAACGTCGTTGGCACCCTGCACGCGGATCAGGTAGGTGGAACCGACAAGCAGCCCGCTTTC
>JBJXEZ010000108.1:0-18781 GCA_046153695.1 Saprospiraceae bacterium | reverse complement strand
ATCCCAACCTCTATCGTCAGCACGTTTGTGATGATGAAACTGATGGGGTACTCCCTCAACCTCATGTCGTTGCTCGGCCTTTCACTTGCCATCGGCATCCTCGTGGACGACGCCATCGTGGTCATTGAAAACATTTACCGCCACCTGGAAATGGGGAAGTTGCGGGCACAGGCCTCGTATGACGGAAGGCAGGAAATCGGTTTCACCGCGCTCAGCATCACCTTGGTGGACGTGGTGGTTTTTCTGCCTATTATTTTCGCCACCGGCATGGTGCCCAACCTTTTGCGGCAATTCTGTATGACGGTGCTGGTATCCACGCTCATGTCGTTATTCGTTTCCTTTACGTTGGTTCCGTGGCTCACGTCCCGAGTGGGCAAGGTGTACCGATTTCGTGGCGACAACTTCGGCGGGCGGTTTATCCTGCGTTTCGAGCGTTTTCTCGACTGGCTGTCCGAAGGTTTCGTCACTGTGTTGCGGTGGGCATTGCGCAGTTGGCGAACCAAGGCTGTTGTCCTTGGCGCTTCGGCATTGTTTACGGGCGGCTCAATGCTGCTCGTCACCGAGGGTTTTATTGGAAACGCTTTCATCGAACCGGGCGAGCGAAACGAATTCTTGCTGGAGGTGGCGTTGCCAAAAAACACCTCGCTCGCGCAAACCAATGCTGTGACCCAACAGGTGGAACAATGGCTGCAGGAACAACCTGATGTGCTCAACACGTTCACTGTCGTAGGCACCACAGGCAAATCATTTGGCCTCGTCACGCCGCATATTGCCGAAATCCTTGTGTTTCTGACTCCGCTGCATGAACCCCGCGAGGTGTCCACGCCAGTATTTGCCCGGCAAGCCAAAGTGGCACTGGAAGCCCGGATCGCCGGGGCGAAATTTCGGGTTTCCGCCATTGACATACTTGGGCTGTCGTTTGCCCCGATTGAGGTGCGGATAAACGGCCCAGACCTGGACAGCCTGCTCAATATGTCCGACCAGATACAGCAGGCTATGGCCGCTGTACCCGGCTGTGTAGAAATTGTGCCGAGCGTCGAATCGGGCCACCCGGAAGTACAGGTGTATGTAGATCGCCAACGCATGGCCGACTACGGTATTACACTGGCCCAAGTAGGCCTCACACTGCAAACCGCTTTCAGCGGAAACGCCGAGGCCCGTTTCCGCGACGGCCCTAACGAATATCCCATCCGGGTAGCGCTGGATGCCTACGACCGGCGCAGTGCCGAGGATATTCGGCAAACCACATTTATAAACCCCCTGGGCAACACCGTCTACCTCAAGCAATTCGCCGAGGTGCGCGAAGGCAGCGCCCCAACCCGATTGGAACGGCGCGACCGGCTGCCTTCTGTCCAGTTTTCCGCTGCAGTACTTGGCAGGCCAGTCGGTACTGTTGCGCGCGAGGTGAAGGCAAAAGTAGATGCCCTGCATACTCCGCAGGGTGCCTATTTCCAGTATGGCGGCGACCTGCGCCGTCAGGAACAGGGTATTGGCAGCATGGGCTTTGCACTGTGGGCATCACTCGTATTGGTGTACCTGATAATGGTGGCACTGTACGACAACTGGGTTTATCCGTTTGTGGTGCTGTTGTCCATCCCGCTTTCGGTGGTAGGTGCTTTTTTGGCGCTGGCACTAACCAATGAAAACCTCACCGTTTTCACCGGGCTTGGGCTGCTCGTGCTTATCGGTCTGGTCGGCAAAAACGCGATTCTCGTGGTTGACTTTGCCAATCAACTCCGGCAGCAAGGCACCAACCTGACCGAGGCGCTGCTGAGTGCCACCAAGTTGCGGTTTCGCCCAATATTGATGACTAACATTGCGATGGTGATCGGGTTATTGCCGTTGGCATTGTCCACTAATGCCGGTTCTGCGTGGAAAACCGGCCTCGCCTGGGCCATAATCGGCGGCCTGACCTCGTCCTTGTTTCTTTCCCTGATTTTCGTACCGGTGGTTTATGGCCTGTTCGACCGGTTGTTGGCACGTTTTGGATTAGACAAAAAACGGCCCGTGGAATTTGTAGAATGATTTCACCGGCGCAGAAAAAAACAAGTTGCACAGAGGCTCACAGAGTTTGAGAGGATACAGAGCAAAAAAGTGTTGATGCAAATTTATCTCTCTGTGTCCTCTCAAACTCTGTGAGCCTCTGTGCAACTTGTTTTTGTTTCCTCTCTTACTTGCTGCGCAAACGCACTATGGGACAAATCATTTCTTCCAAACTAATGCCCCCGTGCTGGAAGGTGTTTTTATAGTAATTGTGAAAGTGGTTGTAGTTGTTGGGGTAAAGAAAAAAGTAGTCCTCTTTTGCAAAAATGAAGGTGCTGCTGAGGTTGGGTCGTGGAAGGCCGGCCTGTTTAGGTTCCTTAATAGCCAGCACATCCTTGGGGTCGTACTGCAAGTTGCGCCCCACTTTGTAACGCAGGTTAGAAGTCGTTTCGCGGTCACCCACGACTCTAGAGGGCGACTGAACGCGAATGGTGCCGTGGTCGGTGGTGACGAAGAGCTGCACATCGCGGCCTTGAAGGCGCTGAAGAGCGGTCCAAAGCGGGCTGTGTAGAAACCACGAGCGGGTCAGGGAGCGGTAAGCCCGTTCATCGCCTGCCAGTTCTTTGAGTACCTCCATTTCCGTTCGTGCATGGGAGAGCATGTCAATGAAATTATAGACAATGACGGTAAGGTCATTATTCATGTACCGCAGGATGTTGTCGTTCAGTTCTTTGCCGTGAGCCACGTTGGTGACTTTCACATAATCCCATTTGATCCCCTTTCGGATGACGCGCTCGATTTGCTTGCCGAGAAAAAAATCTTCTGCCAGATTTTTCCCGCCCTCGTCCGTGTCATTTTTCCACTTATCTGGAAAGGCCGCTTCGATGTCGGAAGGCATCATACCAGCGAAAATAGCGTTGCGGCTGTACTGGGTGGCCGTAGGCAGAATGCTGAAAAAATAGCTCTCGCTTTCTGTTCGGAACATTTCGTTCATAAAAGGTTCGATAACCTTCCACTGGTCGTAGCGCAGGTTGTCGAGCAGCAAGACGATGGTGGGGGCACCTTTGCCGAGGTGAGGGAACACGTGTTTGCGCATCAACGAGTGTGACATGACCGGGCCAATCTCCTTGTTTTTATCCACCCAGCCGCAGTAGTTTTTCACCACATACTTGCTGAACTCTACATTGGCCTGTTGTTTTTGCTGCGCAAGGATGTCACCCACTTCGGCCTGGTTGGCATCGAGTCGCAATTCCCAGTTGACGATTCGGCGGTAAGCATCCACCCATTCTTCGTGGTTTAGTCCGCCGGTGATCTGGAGAAACATTTGACGGTAGTCCTGCTGGTAGTCCAGCGCTGTTTTTTCGCGGATAAGGCGTTTGTTGTCAATGATTTTTTTGAGGGTGAGCAGGATTTGATTAGGGTTGACAGGCTTGATGAGGTAGTCGGAAATCTGGGAGCCGAGGGCCTCTTCCATGACGTGTTCAGCCTCGTTTTTGGTAATCATCACCACGGGAACTTGCGGATTGATCTCTTTGATTTTGGGCAAGGCCTCCAGCCCCGTCAGACCCGGCATGGATTCGTCTAGGAAAATCACGTCAATATCACTGCCTTGTTCGAGGTAAATTTCCACGGCATCGTGGCCGTTGGTGGCAGTCAGTACTTCGTACCCTTTTGTTTGCAAAAACAGGAGATGGGGCTTGAGCATATCAATCTCGTCGTCGGCCCAGAGAATTTTGATTTTGTCCATAGGAAAAAGGGTAAGTCAAGTATTGTGCGAAGGTAGTGTGGCGGGGCGGTTATCTTTGCGAAATGGAAATGGATACTGTTCGGAATAAACGAAAAATATTCAACGACCCGGTGTACGGTTTCGTGTCTGTGCCGCATGGGTTGTTGCTCAACATCGTTGACCACCCTTATTTTCAGCGACTGCGGCGCATTCGGCAGGTCGGACTCGCCCACTTTGTTTACCCTGGCGCTCTACACACGCGGTTTCACCACGCTTTGGGCGCGTTGCACCTCATGCAACAAGCCGTGGACGTCCTTCGGCACAAGGGGACAGACATAACGGATGCCGAGGCGGAAGCAGTCAGCGTAGCCATCTTGCTGCACGATATCGGTCACGGCCCGTATTCCCATGCGTTGGAGCACACGATCGTGGACTTGCACCACGAGCGTCTGTCGTTATTGTTCATGGAAGAAATGAACAGCCAGTTTGATGGCCAACTGGAATTAGCGATCCAGATTTTTTCCGACCGATACCCTAAAAAATTTTTGCACCAGTTGGTATCAAGCCAGTTGGACATGGATCGGTTAGACTACCTCAATCGCGACAGTTTCTTCACCGGCGTTTCAGAAGGGGTCATTGGGTACGACCGAATCATCAAAATGCTGGCTGTTCACGACGGTGGCCTCGTTGTGGAGGAAAAGGGCATTTACAGCATCGAAAAATTTTTGATTGCACGGCGGCTCATGTATTGGCAGGTTTACTTGCACAAAACCAATGTTTCGGCCGAGCAGATGGTGATTCACTTGTTGCGGCGTGCCCGCGAACTGGCCGTTTCGAACACAGCGTTAGAGGCCTCCAGGCACCTGCATTGGTTTCTGTATCGAAATACCGACGAACAACCTGCTGTCAAAGTTCTGCTCGACCATTTTGCCAAACTTGATGATGTTGACATCGCTTCCGCTATCAAAGCCTGGTGCGACTCCGATGACCCTGTGCTTGCCTTGCTGGCTTCGGGCCTGCTCGACCGCCGCCTGTTTCGGTTGGAGTGGCGCAGTGTTCCCGTCGAACCCGACTACATAGAATCGTTACAAGCAAAGGCGCTACAAAAATTTGGCCCGGCAATTCCCCTTCAACACCTGGTCTTCACAGGCAGCGAAAGCAACCAGGCTTACGATACTACCGTTGAAAAGATCAATATCCTGTTCAAAGACGGGCGCATATTGCCCATTGACGAATGTTCCGATGTGCCGCTTTACACCCAGGTTGTGACAAAACACTTTATTTGCTACCCCAAGGACTTGCAGCTTTGATACCTGCCCCGCTGTCTTTCTCCTGCCTTTTTGTTAAACCACCCTATTTTCATTTTTTTTTGAAAACAAGAAAAATAAAAGATAATTTCTAAATAAACTAAACAATTGATTTTCAACTTAATAAGTTAAATACGTGTGTTGTTACATCAGAATTTGACAAATATTGACAGTTTTATGTTTAACCGGCTATTGGATTAAGTTAAACAAGATTATACCTTTGTCCCATTAACAAACGAATCAGGAAATTGCCATGACAAGTTTTGAATTTAACAACAAACTAAGTGGCTTGGCGGCTTTGCTACACTCCTTTGCCTACAACCTCACAAAGAACTCGGAGGATGCGAAGGACTTGTATCAGGAAACGGCTTTCCGAGCCTTGTCGAACCGTGATAAATTTCAGCCAGGTACAAATTTTAAGGCGTGGATGTTCACGATAATGAAGAACATCTTCATCAACAATTACCGGAAGAAGGTAAAGGCCAAAACCATACTGGACACGACCGACAATCAATACTATCTGAATTCGGGCAGCCATTCGACTGGCAACGCCGCTGAAGGTCTGATTTTGCTCAAGGAATTGAACTCGATGGTGTCCGCCCTTCACGACAGTGTACGTGTTCCGTTCTTAATGCACTTTGAGGGCTTCAAGTACCAGGAAATCGCAGACGAACTGGCCCTTCCTTTGGGAACGGTAAAAAGCCGCATCTTTTTTGCCCGCAAGGAGCTGAAGGAGAAAATCATGTCCAACTACGGCTTCCATCCGAACTGATCTTAGCATGTGTTTAAAATTTAGTCGCCGGGCTGCAAGCGGCACTAAATTTTCCATATCCCCTTTACCTCCTAGGCTGCCCACAAGGCGGCCTTTTTTTTGGTCTATACACACAAAAGTTTATGCAGGTATTGGCAAAGTATCATTAAACAGAAAGCGGTTTGTGCCAAATAACTCGATTGTTGTTGGGCAATCCATCATCATTCATTTTTCAACCGTATCGAGATGTCTAAAATCACATTTTTTTTTCTGTTCCTCATTTTGCCCTGCTCATCTGTTTATTCTCAAGCCTGGGTCGAAAAATCTTCTCTGCCAGCGGGTGCCCCGGGGCGGCACCACCCGGTGATGTTTACCTTGGGCGACAAGGGCTATCTACTCACCGGCTCGGACGCGGGCACCGACTTAAACGATTTTTACCAGTACGATCCCCAAACGGACAAGTGGGCCAAGCAGCCCAATTTCCCGGGCGACGCGCGCGGCTATGCTGTTGGTTTGGCCGCTGGTGGCATGGGCTACATCGGTTTTGGCTACAGCGCCAACGGTTATTTGAATGATTTATGGGAGTTTTCACCTCAAACCAACCAATGGACAGCCAAAAAGAGCTGCCCTTGCACAAGCCGCGAACACCCAGCCTTGGTGGCCGCTGGCGGCAAGATTTACGTCGGTACGGGCGGCAGTCAAATGGGCAACCTGAAGGATTTTTGGGCCTACGATATTGCTACTGACAACTGGAAAAAATTGGCCGACTTGCCCAGCCAGGCCCGACACCACCCATACTATTTCGCCATCGGAGACTCGGTGTATGTCGGCTTTGGGCATGGCAGCGCAGTCGTCAACGGCGTGGTGGTATACAAGGATTTTTACCGCTACGACCCGCCGAATGATGCTTGGACACGGTTGGCCGATTTTCCCGGAGAGGGGCGCGTGGCCGGTACCCAATTTTCGCACAGGGGCAAGGGATACATTTTACAAGGCGAGGGCGACGATCACGACTACCTCGGTACGGGCGAGTTTTGGGAGTACAATCCATCAAATGACCAATGGAAACAGCTGCCTTCCATGCCTGGCTCGGGGCGGTGGGCACCAGGCAACTTTGTCATTGGCGACTCGATTTACCTCTCCGGCGGCAGGCAGCAGGCTGTTTCCGGCGGGTTTTCTGATTTGGACGATCTGTGGATGTACAAGTTCGTCACGAGTTCCACGACAGGCGAAACCGAGTGGCCCTCCGGGTGGCATGCCTTCCCAAATCCGGCCAACGGGACACTTCAGGTGCAGTACGACCTATCCACCGATCTACCGTTTCAAGCGCAGTTGTTCAACTTACAAGGGCAACAGGTATGGTATTCGACTTTATCGGGCGCCCTGCGTTTGGAGGTGCCTACCCAGCATTTGCCAGCAGGCATGTACTTTTTGAAAATGGACTTTGGAGCAAAATCGGCCGTACGAAAAGTATCGGTACAGCATTGAGGTTTTTGTGTTTACTGACCAGAACTCCCAGGAAACTCTGGCCAACATGAGTTATACTTCGCGCTGCGAGGTTTTGTGCATGGCCTTCGGCCTAATATTTTGAGTAGCAGCGCTCAGCATGACAAAAACGGCTTCGCACCTTGCGGTGCGAGGTATATGTAAAATATCAGGAGACTCCTGACAAACAGGCCCCGGCGTTTAATCAACGCCGGGGCCTGTACATGTCAATAAGGCATTTTTTACGGGTTGTTCAGGTCTGTATGGTCCCGATCCCATTGATTTGATCGTGCTTCAAGTACGGAGCGGGATGTAATCCGTTATTCGTAAAGTTATGGTTGTTGTGCCGATACCAGCTGCCGAGTGTCACAACGGCCGTGGAGGTATACGGATGTCCCATGTCTGCCGGAATTTGAGCGGGACAGCAGTGCCCAAGCCCTCCCGGCATTTGGAATCAGTTCCCGTGTTAGGAGCTAACGGAAATGTGGAGACGCGGTCCGTTTTAATTACCCGAGCTGTCCACTGTACCAATAAGTTGGCCTTCTTTGACCTTGGGCATTTACCGGAAGGAATGAAAGATGCAAGCGGCCAACTGACTTCCTTGTTGGTCTGTTAGGCTAATCGTGACGGGTTTGGCTACGGCCTTTCCCGCCCTGGCTGCGTTAAAACTATCGCCATAGACACCAGGCTATGACTGCCAATTTTGCCCTGCCTGAAGAGACTGTTCAAAAAACTGTGCCAACACTGTTTAATACTTTCTTGAAAAGCCGCGCGCGGTTCTTTTGACCCCGCGCCAACCGCTTATTGTGCGGGGTCAAAGACCCCCGCACGGCGCCTTTGTCTCGGCAAATGGGGTGGTGACCACACTACTGGACATTTTTGGAATGAGACCTTCCAGGTTTGACAAACCTGGAAGGTCTCATTCCAAAAATGTCCAGTAGTGTGGGTAGTGACCCACTTTGGCCATTAAAAAACCGCCCCGTTCCGAGGTCGGAACGAGGCGGCTTGCAATTCAAGAAGTAACCGATTACTCGGCTTACTTCGTCTGGATCATCTTCTTAACAGCGCTGTCGGTAGCGGTTTCGAGTTGGTAGTACAGAACGCCCGTCGTGTTCACCAGAGCGCGATCAATCGAGAAGGCGTTGTAGCCTTTGTTGAACTCGCCTTTTTGCACGAAGAGTGTACGGCCCGTTTCGTCGTAGATCGTCAGGGTAGCATTCGCTGCCTCGGGCAGGTGGAAGCCAACCTGTGTCTTGTTCATCCACGGGTTTGGTTGGTTCTGATACAGTTCGAATCCGAGACCAGCGACCGTCGAGCCGTTTTCGCCGTTGAAGCGCAGTGCTACGGCTTGGCGTTCGCGGTTCAGGCTGTATGCTTCGGCCTTCGTGATGCGACCCGATACAGCGAGCATTTGGCTCAAGGTACCGGTTGCTTTTGCACGGAAGGTTACGGCAAACTCACCGTTTACGCGCTCGTTGTCGAAGGAAGTCGTCAAGCTGTTCTCGCTGTTGAAGATACCGAAGTTCAGCATCGCCATGTCAGCGGAGATCGGAGTCACATCTACAACTTCCATGTTCGGGAAGTTAAGCGTGAACTGGTAGCCAGTAGCGCGGTCAGCAGCGCGGAAGTTCACCGTGAAGACTTCGCCGGCTTTCACCTTGCGATCTTGTACGTCGAACAGAAGCGTGCCTTCCGAGCGGTCGTTCGTCGTGAAGAGGCTGCTCGTCACGGCGTTGCCGTTAACGTCACCAACTTTCATCGCTACAAAATCTTCGTTCAGTTTGTCGCTCAAGAGATTAGCAAGTTGCTTCGTCTCTGGGAAGATAGTCTGGAACGGATTCTGTATGTTCGGGAACGCGAAGCTCTTATCAACGAAGCGCCAGGACGTGTTGTTCGGCAGTTCGGTGTAGATACCAAGGATCAACTTACGCAGTTCAACGATGTCGAACGTGGTGATCGAGCGGCTGTTATTAGCGTCCGCTGAGATCATCTTGAACGGCGAGTTGAGCGGCTCAATTCCGAGGATGTGCTTGTTGATGAGCACCAAGTCGAAGGTCGAAACGCCGTTGAGCGGGTCGTTGTCTTTGATCGGTGTCACCGTGTAGTCACCATTCTGCGGAACACCACCGAAGATGAACTGACCTTGGTCGTCCGATGTCACGAGCATATTGACCGAAGGGTTGGTCGGGCTGGTGCCGTCGAGTTCGACGTTGGCTTCTTCAAGTCCGTTGCCGGCTTCCGTTTTCAGCGCGCCAGCCACCGTAGCATTCGTGCTGTTGCAGTTGTTCATGTTGTCTTGAACATCCACGAAGGTCACGCAGAAGTCTGCGTTGCCAGCGAGGTCCATAGACCACACTTCCACGTTTTGCTTGCCAAGTTCGGTGCAAGTGAAGGTCACCGATTTTTGCGGCGTGCCGTCGGGGTTGAGCGGGAAGCCCGTGCCCTGGCCAGCCTTACGGATAGCAGTCACCAGTTTGCCGGTAGGCGTGCAGTTGTCGGAGGTGCTCAGCAAGAAGTCGTTCACACCCATTTGGATCATCTTGGTCGGCATGATGTTCACGCTCAAACCGTTGATGCAAACCACAGTGGGTTTCTTGCAGTCCTTCACGATGAAGGTGTATTCGCAAACCTGATCGTTGCCGCAGCCGTCGTCCACGATCCACTTGATCTTGTGCGTGCCGTAGGGCAGTTCAGGAATGGTGTACGTGTTCAGAGCCTGTGAGGTGTTCCAGCGTACGGAAGCCGTGCGCTTGTTGCCACTGGTCGTCGTCTGCAGTGCGAAGCCATACTTTTGGTTGGCCGGTACCGGGCGGAAGTCGAACGCGCTCGGCGTGCCACCCGAGAAGTTCGGGTTGAGGCCGTTGCCAAAGTTGACGTTGTTGAAGCCAGGCAGTTGCGAGCTGTTGATGACGGTTTCCATGTCGCCGTTGTTGTCCAGGTCAAGGAACAACAGGTAGCGGACATTCACATTTGCGCCGGAGCACAGGTCGGTAGCAGTAATCGTCAGATCGGTCGGGCCTTCGCAGAGGTCATGGCTGCCGGTTACATTGTCCCACCAGTACATGGCGTTCCAAAGTTCGGCATTGTTCGGTGTGATGTCGCAAACGTCAACCGGGCTGGTTGGGCAGTTTTCGATCACAGGCTTCTGCGTGTCGATGATCTTGATCGTCTGTTTGTATGTGTAGCAGTTCGCGTTGGCGCTCCAGAACGTCGAGTAGTTGGTCGGCGTCGCACCCGGCGTGATTGCCACCACCGACGGAGCCCACGGAGCCGGAGTACCGGCGGCGGAGACTGTCGGGCCAGGCAGGTTGGCCGTGCTTTGCGAGTTCGGGTTCGGGTTCGGGTTCGGCACGTTGATGCAGCCAGCGTTCGGGTTGTACGTGCACCAGTTAATGATGGTCCAAGTACGTTCGATCAAGTAGCATGCATCCGGAACAACCTTCAGGGTGTCGTCTTTGTGGGAAACACCAAGCAGTTCGCAATCCACACCGAAGAAGGTGGGTTCGCCAAAGTTGCCGGTACCGTCGCAAGCCGTTACGATAGCATCGTTCGGGAACTTCACGAAGTAGTCTTGCTCATAAGCCACGATCACACGTTGCGTGCAGGAAGAGGAGTTGCCTCCGCAGTCGAACACGCGGAACGTACGAGTGATGGTGCCGCGGTTGCATACCGTGTCGAACAACGTGATGTTGCGCGTTTCGGTGATGGTATCTAAGCAGCAGTTATCCAAACCGGTGGCGAAGCCGTAAGCCCAGAGGCTCGGGTCGAAGCTCTCGCAGCTCACGCTGGCCTGAGCCGGAGCGTTGCAGAGCGGCTTGATCTTGTCTTCGACGAAGACTTTCACCATGCAGTCGTTGTAGTGGCCTTCGTATTCATCCTGACCGATGGAACCAGCCGGAACCGGAATATCGTATGCACGGAAGACTACGAGTACGGTGTCATTAATGTCGTCGCAGCAGAATTTAACCTGATCAAGGAAGAATTCGTTGCTCTGGCAGTCGTTGGCATCCATGCGGCGGGCCTTGAAGTGTACGCTTTCGCATACATCGTAAGAACCATCGTTGAAGGTGTGCGCATTGACGAAGGCCATACCGTCGGCACCAAGAGCGACTTGAGTAAACTCGTCGCACACAGCTATCGGCGGGATCTGGTCTTCAACATACAGTTTGAACGAACACTTCGAGATGTTACCGCAAGCGTCAATGGCCGTGTAGGTCACATCGTACTCACCGCGCGGCAAGCATTGCGTGAAGCCAAATACGCCCATCGTATCCGGTACCCAGTGGTTGTTGCCAGCGAAGTCGCTCAAGGAGCCGGTGCCTTCGTAGATCACCAGGTTGCCCGTGGCGAAATCGGTGCCGACTACTTTGTACTCCAGGCTGGTAACATACGAGCAGGTTTCCGTGATCAGTACATCAGGCAGTGCAGCCGTAGCGCAGCAAGAGAACGGATCGGTGCTGACAGTCACAGCAGCCGGGCAGTCAAATGTCGGGCCTTGCGTGTCAATCACTTTGATCACTTGCTGGTGCTCGCGCGGGTTGGTAGCGCTGAGCGGCAAGCACATGTTGCGTACTTTCCAGATGCGAACGATCTCGTAACTGCCGGGGCAGATTTCGTAGCGATCGTCGGTGCGGCTGATAGAAGCCATGCACAGACCACCTTGACCGATCGGCGAGCCTTGGATAGACGGCGAGCCGGTTACGGAAGGATCAGTGCTGTTTGCCGTAGCGCAGTTGATCGTCACGTCAGCCGGGAAGACTACTGCGTTCAGGTTGAAGGCAGCGATCGTGATGCGCTGCGTGCAGGTGGATTGGTTGCCAGAGGCATCCGTTACCAGCCACAAGCGAACGATCTGAGCGCGCGGGTCAACGCAAGCACCGAAGTCCGTAAAGTCATCCGTAACAACCGTGTTCGTCTGGCTGCAATCCGAAACCAGTACTTGACCGGTGAAGGAAGGCTCCGTTGGAGCGCTGCAAGCGATCGTGATGTTTGCCGGGCAAGTAAGTTTCGGATCTTCTTTGTCCTCTACTTTGATTTTGCCCCAGCAAATATTGCCGCTTTGCGAGTGTACGAGTGTGTAGTTCAGCGTCTTGCCAATGTGGGTGTTGTCCACACGGTCAGCCGGGTTGTAGGTATTGGTACCAGCCGGGTAGGTGATAACTACGGTGTAGTCATCATCACAGAGGTAGGAACCTTCCATAACGTTATCCGGTGCGATCTTGAATACGCAGTTACCGCCATCATTGGAGATCGAAACGTGCACCAGGTCGTTGCAGACGATAGTCGTCGGCGTGGTCACAACCTGTACAAACTTCGTGATCTTCTGTTGGCAACCCGGATCGGCAAGCGCCTGATCAACCGTGCCACCGACGAGAATGCCGTTGATGACCAGGTTTGTCGTGATACCGTTGGGGCTAGCGTCGAACGTAGCCATCACAGTATGCGTGCCGACGCCAAGCGTACCAGCGTTAAAGGTCGTCGTAACAACACCATTGACCATGATGCTACCAGGAACAACTACACCTGCTGCGCCATACGCTTCACCAACCTGAATTTGGAACGGAGTCGTGTTCAAGCAGAACGGACCGTCAAGGTTCAGGAAGATCGGTGTCGGGTAGAACGCTTTGTTGCTGATCGTAGCCGTCTGACCCAGATTGTTCTGGACCGTAATCGAGTAGCCAATACCGTCAACATGAACGCCAGAGAGTCTGTAGTTCACCATGTCGTTGCCAACACCCATCGTGAATGTCGTGCCTACAGGCAGCGGCAGCGGAGCAGCCGGCGGATTCGCGCTGGATGTCAAGTACAAGCCGGTATTGGAGATAACCGTCCATGTTTGCATAGCCAACGACTTGATGGTGATAAGGTCAATAAACTGACCATTGTCCATCGTTGTAGCGTTGTTTTTGCAAGACGTGACCGCCGAGTACTGCGGTACACATGGGCCGATACCCTCAAGTACAGTTACGATTGCTGTGCAGGTAGCGAAGTTGCCACACTGGTCGGTAACACGGAGTGTAACCGTGTTGGCTCCCAGGTTGGCGCAAGTGAACGTGCTCGGCGTAACCGTGAAGGTCAGGTTGGCCTGCGTGGTGCAGTTGTCGAACGAACCGTTGTTGATTTGGCCAGGCGTGATCGAAACCGTGCCAGCCTTGTCAAGTGTAACGGTAGCGTTTTGGCAGATAGCCGTCGGCGGTTTCGTGTCGCGGACCGTGATGACCTGGATGTGAACCAGCTGGTTGCCAGCCTGGTCGGTCACGCGCCATGTGCGGGTCAGGGTATAGTTGAACGGACAGTTGCCATTCGTGCGAACTTCGGTGAAGGTGATCACCAGCAGGTTCGACGGTGTGCAGTTGTCGTTAACGTCGTTATTCGTCAGGACGAACGGAGCCGGAACGGCATCGCATTCAACCGTGATATCGCCAGGCATTACGATGTCGGCATCGAACTCAGGCTTCTCCGTGTCCATCACCATCACTGTGAAGGTGCAGAAGGACACGTTGCCACGAGCGTCGGTAGCGCGGAACGTAACAGTGTAGGTACCAACCGGTACAACCGAACCAGCGGTCGGGCCAGCGGTTTGTACCACCGTCGGGATGCTGCAGTTGTCAACAGCCACAGGTTGCGGCCAGTTGATCTTGGCGGAGCACTGATCCGGGTCGTTGCCGAATACCAGCGGGCCGGTCGGGCAGTTCAGGAAGATCGGTGCTTGCGTATCCAGTACCGTCACCGTTTGCTGGCAGGTACCGGCGTTGCCGCACTGGTCAACCACACGGTAGGTGCGGGTGTACACATTGCCAGCAGCGATTTCGCTGAGCAGACCGAAGGAGTTCACGTTCAGACCGCAGTTGTCGGTAGCGGAGCCACCAGCGGATGTGAACTCGGTCAGGTTGGCGTACGGCGGCTGTTCGGCAGGCGAGCACTGCGCTTGCAGCGGAGCCGGGCAGGACATCACCGGAGTGATATTGTCGTTGACCGTGATCGTTTGCTGACGCGAGGTTGCGTTGCCGCAGTCGTCTTGTACATGCCATGTGCGAACGAGCGTGAAGCGGTTCAGGCAGTTGCCCGGCTGAACGATCTCGCTGAAGTCCGTGATGACCGGAACTCCGCAGTTGTCCGTAGCCGTTTGAGCCGGAGCCGCCGGAACATCGGCAGCGCAGGACACCGTGGCGTTGGACGGAGCGGGCTGGTTCCAAACTGGAGCCTGCGTGTCGCTCACATTGATCGTCTGAACGAACTTCGTGGTGTTGCCAGCGAAGTCGGTAGCAGTCCATGTGCGGGTCAGGGTGTACTGGTTGATGCAGTTGCCCAACAGGAGGGACTCAGAGTAGTCCATATCCAGCGTGCCTTGGCAGTTGTCGGTAACCGTTACAGCAGCCACAGCCGGGATATCGGTAGAGCACTGTACGTTCACCGTTGCGGGCGGCAGGTTGCCAAGAACAGGAGCCTGGCTGTCGTTCACCGTGATGGTCTGCGTGTGAGCGATTGCGTTGCCGCAGTCGTCTTCAGCAGTCCAAGTACGGATGATCGTCAGACCGTCGTTCGGGCCTGCACCAGGCAGGAACACCTCTTTGTATTCTACGTCAACAGGAGCGTTGCAGTTATCCGTAGCCGTGAGAATCATCGGCATCGGTACTTGCTCACCACACTGTACATTCACGTTCAGCGGCAGCGAGAAGCCAGCCGGAGCCGTCATCGTCTGACCGATGTTCAGCGAACCAGCGCTTGCAGCGGAAGGACCGCTCCACGTGAAGCTAGCGTAGCTGTTGCCATTGCCGATCAGGCTAAGGGACATGCCGATAGGCTCTGTACCTGCTTCTGCCACACCAATGTCCGTGGACATCATGCCAGCAGCGACACCGTCAACAGCAAGGAACGAACCTTCGTAGCTCAGGTACTGGAGCACCATGGTGTTGTTGCGAACCAATGCTATACCGTCGGGCGAACCGTTTTGAACGCCATTGACCGGGTATGCGAAGGACACGCCACCAAATCCGTTGCTCTCGTTGTCAATGATGCCAGAGAGGCTCATCGTAGCGTACACGAGGCCGTTGGCACCGTTGTACAGAACAAGCGAGTAAGCGGACAGGTCAACGCCGGAAGTACCAGCAACCTCAATGAACTCACCGGCATCCGTGCCGATGTTGTCGTAGTGTATTTCGTTGATCCAGACCTGCGGGGTCACGAGGTTCCACTGCGGAGCCTGCGTGTCGTTGATCGTGATCGTCTGAACAAACTGGGTGGAGTTGCCGGCAAAGTCGGTAGCCGTCCACGTGCGCTTGATCGTGTATTGGTTCGGGCAAGTACCCGGGATCTCAACTTCAGAGAAGTCGAAGGTCACCGTGCCTTGGCAGTTGTCGGTAAAGGTCACATTGGCAACAGCCGGAACCTCTTCGGAGCACGATACATTCACCGTAGCGGCGGGCGTGCCCACGAGTACAGGTGCTTGTGTGTCGCCGATGAGGATCGTCTGAATGTGGATCGTGAAGTTGCCGCAGTCGTCCTGAGCCGTCCATGTGCGGACAATCTTGCCGCCGTCGTTCGGGCCTGCACCAGGCAGGGTTGTTTCGCTCAGTTCGATATCCAGCGGAGCACCGCAGTTGTCGGAAGCCGTCAGCGTAGCAGCAGCCGGTACCGTCTCACCACATTGCAGGGTCAGGTCAGCAGGCAGAGCCGAGGTCCAAACAGGAGCTTTGGTGTCGCTGATCGTGATCGTCTGAACGAACGAGGTAGCGTTGCCGCAGTCGTCCGATGCACGCCATGTGCGGGTGATGCTGTACTGGTTGGCGCAGGTGCCGGGGATTTCAACTTCAGAGAAGTCTACATCAATCGGCTTCACGCAGTTGTCCGTAGCCGTAACCACTGCAACAGCAGGAACTTGCTCGGAGCATTCAACCGATACCGAAGCAGCGGGCAGACCGATAAGAGCCGGTGCCTTGATGTCGTTGACGGTGATCGTCTGAACGAACGACGTGATATTGCCGCAGTCATCTTCAGCCGTCCAAGTACGCGTGACGCTGTACTGGTTGGAGCAGGTACCCGGAATTTCAACTTCCGAGAATTCTACATCAACAGGAGCAGCGCAGTTGTCCGTAGCCGTAACCACTGCAACAGCAGGAACTGCCTCGGAGCATTCAACCGATACCGTAGCAACGGGCAGGCCGATAAGAGCCGGTGCCTTCGTGTCGCTGATCGTGATCGTCTGAACAAACGAGGTAGCGTTGCCGCAGTCATCGGAAGCACGCCATGTGCGGGTGATGACGTATTGGTTCGGGCAGGTGCCGGGGATTTCAACTTCAGAGAAGTCTACATCAATCGGCTTCACGCAGTTGTCCGTAGCCGTAACCACTGCAACAGCAGGTACTTGCTCGGAGCATTCAACCGATACCGTGGCAGCGGGCAGGCCGATAAGAGCCGGTGCCTTCGTGTCATTTACGGTGATCGTCTGAACGAACGACGTGATATTGCCGCAGTCATCTTCTGCAGTCCAGGTACGCGTGACGCTGTACTGGTTGGAGCAGGTGCCCGGGATTTCAACTTCCGAGAATTCTACATCAACAGGAGCAGCGCAGTTGTCCGTAGCCGTAACCACGGCAACAGCAGGTACTGCCTCTGAGCATTCAACCGATACCGTGGCAACGGGCAGACCGATAAGAGCCGGTGCCTTCGTGTCGCTGATCGTGATCGTCTGAACAAACGAGGTAGCGTTGCCGCAGTCGTCGGAAGCACGCCATGTGCGGGTGATAACATATTGGTTCGGGCAGGTACCCGGAACTTCAACTTCAGAGAAGTCTACATCAATCGGCTTCACGCAGTTGTCCGTAGCCGTAACCACTGCAACAGCAGGAACTTGCTCGGAGCATTCAACCGATACCGAAGCAGCGGGCAGGCCGATAAGAGTCGGAACCTTCGTGTCGCTGACATTGATCGTTTGTACGAACTTGGTGGAGTTGCCAGCAAAGTCAACAGCCGTCCAAGTGCGGATCACGGTGTACTGATTTGCGCAGGTGCCCGGAACTTCAACTTCAACAAAGTCGAAGTCAACCGTGCCTTGGCAGTTGTCTGTGTAGGTAACAGCAGCAACAGCAGGAACTTGCTCGGAGCACTCAACCGATACCGTAGCGGCGGGCAGGTTGCCAAGAACAGGCGCTTGCGTATCCATGATCGTCACCACTTGCTTGTGGGAGATTGAGTTGCCGCAAACATCGGTAACGATCCAGATACGGGTCAGTTTCATGCCATCGTTCGGGCCAGCACCGGGGAACAGCGTTTCGTTCATCTCGATATCGAGCGGAGCAACGCAGTTGTCGGAAGCCGTCACAGCAGCAGGTGTAACTGATTCGCCACACTGTACCGTTACGTCGGCAGGCAGTGCGCTGGTCCACGTCGGCTTGATGTCGTCGTGTACCGTGATCGTCTGCCAGTGATCGTTGGTGTTGCCGCACAAGTCGGTTGCTTCCCAGCGGCGAACCAGTACGTACTGGTTTTCGCAACCGCCCGGAGCGACCGTCTCGGTGAAGTCTTCAAACACCACCAAGCAGTTGTCCTGTGCGATCTGCACCGGTGCGAGTTCCACATCTTCGGAGCAATCGTAGTTGCGATCAACCGGGGTGGTGCGGAACGTCGGTTTCACCTTGTCGTACACCGTCAGGTACTGCCAGTGCGTATTCTTGTTGCCGCAAGCGTCAGTTGCTTCCCAGCGGCGCTTGATGATCACCTGGTTGTGGCAGGAATCATTGTCGCGTGTTTCGAGGAAGTCAACGAAGACCACTTCGCAGTTGTCAATAGCAAAATTGTCGTGTTGATCCGGAGCGCCTTCCACGTCGTCCAAGCACTCGTAGGTGCGGTCAACGGGGGTCACCAAGAAGTGCGGACGAGTCGTGTCGTGTACGCGGATCGTCTGGATATGCTCCGTTGTGTTTCCACAAAGGTCGGTAGCGATCCAACGGCGCGTAATGGTCACGTTGTTCGGGCAGCTGTAGTTCGGATCCTGCGGCGTGCCGCCTTCTGTTGACTCGGAGAAGTCTACAAACGCGATAACGCAGTTGTCGGTAGCCGACTGGTTCAGCGGTGCAGCCGGAACTTCGTCGAAGCACTCGTATGTGCGGTCAACCGGCATCACGGCAAGTACCGGAGCCTTGTTGTCGTGTACGTTGATCGTCTGAACGAAGAACGTAGCATTGCCGCAGTCATCTTCTGCCGTCCAGCGGCGGATGATGCTGTACTGGTTCGGGCAGATACCCGGGTTTTCAACCTCAACCAGTTCCACGTCAACGGGCTGGCCACAGTTGTCCACTGCCACTACGGGCGGGAACGGCAGGGCCGGCACATCGTCGGCGCATTCCACGTTCACCACGGCAGCCGGCAGATTGGCCAGAACCGGAGGCAGAACGTCGCTGATGTTGATCGTCTGTACGAACACCGTCGAGTTGCCGCAGTCATCTTCAGCCGTCCAGCGGCGGATGATGCTGTACTGGTTCGGGCAGGTGCCCGGAACTTCGACTTCAACAAGTTCAAGGTCAACAGGCT
>JBJXEZ010000104.1:0-8731 GCA_046153695.1 Saprospiraceae bacterium | reverse complement strand
TGAGAGGGTGAGAGGGTGAGCGGGTGAGCGGGTGAGCGGGTGAGCGGGTGAGAGGGTGAGAGGGTGAGCGAGTGAGCGAGTGAGAGGGTGAGCGGGTGAGAGGGTGAGAGGGTGAGCGGGTGAGAGGGTGAGCGAGTGAGAGGGTGTGAGCGTGAGTGGGTTAGGGGGATAGGGACGATTTTGTTTTGGCGGTTATCTTCAGGATTTCGAGGGCTTCATTGGACAGCCATTGCAATTCCGATTTGTCGCCGTAGCCGGTGGCATCAAACAGGTCCAACCAGTACATGGATTCGTCGGCTTCTTCAACGACGATACAGATTTTGGCGTATTTCTCCTGCTTTGATCGCCCCCGGCAAAACGCCCTGAAATTGGCACCGACGGAAGTAGCCGACTTACCCAGTTGGTACGACATTACCCGGGTGCCGGCATTAAATGGCACTGTTTCCAAAAATTTCAGAACACGCACCGCCAGATCCCTCGTCCGTTTCCGAAATAATTCATTGAATTCTTCATTTGTCATAGCACTAATATATTCGCGATCAATACTGCTCACCCTCTCACCCTCTCACCCTCTCACCCGCTCACTCTCTCACCCTCTCACCCGCTCACCCGCTCACCCTCTCACCCGCTACAACCTCCAATAAGTCAGCGTGGCTTCCATGTCTTCCCGGCGGTACATCGCCTTGATATCGAGCAGGATCGGGTTGTCTTTCATGATTTTGGTAAAATAAGCGGCATCGAGGCCTTTGTACTCGTTGTGCGACACAGCAAGCACCACGGCATCGTAGCCTTGGGAAATTTCGTCCACCAGGGTCAGGCGGTATTCGTGCGCTACCTCGTTGGGCGATGCGTGCGGGTCATGGATGTGGACGTGGATCGAAAAGTCCATGAGCTCCTGCACCACATCGGCCACTTTGGAGTTGCGAATATCGGCCACGTTTTCTTTAAATGTAATGCCCATGACCAAAACCTTGCAGGCCGACAGGTTTTTGCCCTTTTGCGTCAGCAGCTGTACGAGCCGTTTGGCCACAAACGCCGGCATGCCGTCATTCACCCGCCGCCCGCTGAGGATCACCTGCGGGTCGTAGCCCATTTGTTTGGACTTGTGCAGCAAGTAGTACGGGTCCACGCCAATGCAATGGCCGCCCACCAAACCAGGTGAGTAGGGGATGAAGTTCCATTTGGTGGCAGCCGCGGCCAGCACTTCGTGGGTATCAATGTCCATGCGGTCAAATATGATTGCCAGTTCGTTTATGAGCGAGATATTCAGGTCGCGCTGGGTGTTTTCGATCACCTTGGCGGCTTCAGCCACTTTGATCGTGGACGCCCGGTACACGCCAGCCTTGATAATCTCACCGTAGATCTTGGCGATATTTTCCAGTGAATCCGCGTCACAGCCCGACACGATTTTCAATATATCGGTCACCGTTCTGGTCTTGTCGCCCGGCGAAATACGTTCGGGGGAGTAGCCGATTTTGAAATCTACACCCGATTTCAAACCGCTTTCTTGCTCCAGAATCGGGACACAGTCCTCCTCGGTACAGCCGGGGTACACGGTGCTTTCGTAAATGACGTAATCACCCCGTTTCAAGGCGCGGCCCACAGTAGTGGAGGCTTTTTTCAGCGGGGTGAGGTCGGGCACCTTGTGGGCATCCACGTCCGTCGGTACGGCAATGACAAAAAAATGAGCGGACTTCAGGTCGTCGGGATTGGCGGTGAACAGAATATCGGCACCCTCGAATGCTTCGGACTCCAGCTCGTGTGAAGGGTCCTGTTTGGCCTGCATGGCCGCTATCCGGTTGGTATTGATGTCGAACCCGAGTACCCGAAACTTGCGGGAAAAGGCCAGCGCAATTGGTAAACCGACATAACCAAGGCCTACCACAGCGAGGACCTTGTTCTTGTTTTTGAGTTGTTGGTACATAAGTGATTAGGTTGGAAGGTTGCTGGTTAATCGGGTTGGAAGGTTGCTGGTTGGAAAGTTAAAAGAATACAGTTGGCGCGACGCATCGTTCATCGTGAAAAAAACGCTTTGACGGCTGAGGTGATTCGCTCAAGTTGAGAAGTGTCCAGTTCGGAGTGCATAGGCAGGGAAATAACGGTCCGGCACAGGCTTTCGGTTACAGGCAGTTCGCCACCTGCCCAGTACGGGGCAAAGGCTTCCTGTTTGTACAGCGGAATAGGGTAATAGACCATGGCAGGTATCTCGCGTTCGGCGAGGAACTGTTTGAGCGCATCGCGGTCTCCCGCACGTAGCACGAGGGTATATTGGTGAAAAACGTGCGTGGCGTTGGCCGCCCGGACGGGTGTTTTCAGTTGCGGCATACCGGCAAACGCCGCGTCGTAGTAGTCTGCTGCACGGCGGCGGGCGGCGTTGTATTGGTCGAGGCGCTTCAGTTTTACACTCAAAATAGCGGCCTGAATGGAGTCAAGGCGGGAGTTTACGCCTACCACGGCGTGGTGGTACAGTTTGTTCTGACCGTGGTTAGCCACCATGCGCAGGCGCTGGGCGATGCCGTCGTCGTTGGTAGTCATAGCTCCGCCATCGCCGTAGCAGCCGAGGTTTTTGGAAGGGAAAAAAGACGTGCAGCCGATGTGGCCCATCGAGCCGACCTTTTTTCGTGTGCCGTCGCTGAATGTGTAGTCGGCACCGGTAGCTTGGGCATTGTCTTCGATAACGAACAGGTTGCGGCGCTTGGCCATTTCGAGCAGTGGCTCCATATCGGCACTCTGACCGAACAAATGAACCGGAACGATGGCTTTTGTGCGCGGGGTGATGGCAGCTTCAGCCAGTTCAATCGAAATATTGAACGTGTCGGGGTCCGAGTCCACCATAACGGGCTTGAGGCCCAGCAATGCGATCACCTCGGCAGTAGCCACATAGGTGAACGCAGGCACGATGACCTCATCGCCGGGTTTCAGGTCGAGGGCCATCATGGCGATTTGAAGCGCATCGGTGCCGTTGGCGCAGGGGATAACGTGGCTGCAGCCTTGATAGGCCTCTAATTCGGCCTGAAATTTTTTCACGGCAGAGCCATTGATAAATTCCGTGGAGGCAATGACGTCGAGTACCGAGCGGTCAATTTCTTCACGGATGTTTTCATACTGGGTTTTCAGGTCAACCATGCGTATCATAAGCGAACGGTATAGTGGTGAATGATGAATGATGTATGGTTTGCGGGGCACTACTCAAAGAATGTTCCAAGATTACAATTTTTGGGGTAGAGCGACATTTCAGGTTTTTAAAAACTGGGTCGCCGGCATACCTATTCGCGCCGGATTGCTTCAACCGGATCCAGTTTGGAGGCCTTGACCGCCGGGTAGGTACCGAATATGATGCCAACGAGGACAGCAATGATCGATATGGTGATGAATGTGTTCCAGGTGTATGCCGCCTCGAAAGGCAAATCAGTGACGGCCCGAATAATCCGTATGGCGATCATAGTGACGAGCACACCAAACAGAAGCCCCAGGGCGCTACCGAATGCAGAAACGGTAATGGACTCGGCCAAAAACTGACGCAAGATGTCGCGCCGGCTGGCGCCAACTGCTTTGCGGATGCCGATCTCGTTCACACGATCGTTCACGGAAATCAGCAGGACGTTCATCACACCGATACCGCCCACTACGATAGAAATGCCTACAATGAGGCCCATAATAATGCGAAACAACATGAACGCCTGTGCGGCCTGCTCCACGCGGAATCCATTGGTCTCCAACTTAAAATCGGCACTTTGGCCGGGGAATTGTTTGCCGAGCCGGTCCTCGATTTCTTTTTGCAAGTCAGTCACCCGATCCACACTTTCGGCCTCCAGCAGACACGAGGGTGTGTTCTGTTTCAGTTCCTCCGGTTCCAGCAGTGAGACGGGGTAGCGCATCTTCAACTGGTTGGGTTCCTCGCCAGCCTTCACTACGCCTATTATTTGCAGGTTGCGCGTTTTGTGGCGCAGTTTTTTGCCGAGCAGTTCCTTGTATCGCTCGTGGCCCAGCACTTTTTTTGCCAAAGCCTGATTCACCACCACCACCGCGCGGCGTTGATCCAGATCGGTATCGGTCATGGCCCTGCCTGCCAGTAGCACGGTGTCGGACCATGGATCGTAGGTGCTGAACTGGATACGCGTGCCCAATGGAACGGTGGCGGGATCTACCCACACCTCGCCGCTTCCAGTGGTTGTGAGCATGGACTGTTTCACGCCCGTCAGTCCGGCCAGCATTGCCTTGTAGGCTGTGTAGTCCAGCACGGCAAAGGAATCTTTGGGTACCTGGATATCGCCCACTGCTCGGGATTTCACCGGATGGATGAAAATAGCGTTCAGGCTGGTCGTCTGTGCGATTTGTCGTTTGGCAAACTGCTCTAAACCGTCAATGAACGACAGGATGGATACCAGCGCGGCAACCCCAATCACGATGCCCAATACCGAAAGTACAGTGTGGAACAAGTTGGTACGGATATTCTGGATCGCCAGGCCGAACGAGAAAACGGTGTTTTTTAACATCGATAACCGGGTTTGGACAGTTTAAAAAAATGGCACGGCTTCGCCTTTGATATGTTGCTGACAGACCAGGCTTTTCAGGTTTTGGAAACCTGAATGGTTTGCGCCCGCCAATCACACATCATAATTCAGCACTGGCGCCAGCCAGCGCTCGGCTTCAGCGATAGACATGCCCTTGCGCCGGGCATAGTTTTCAACTTGATCTTTTCCGATTTGGCCGAGGCCAAAATATTTGGATTCCGGGTGTGAAAAATACCACCCGCTCACTGCTGCTGCCGGATACATGGCGCAACTTTCAGTGAGGGTAATATCGAGTTTGTCGGGCTGGAGCATTTGCCAAAGGGTGCGTTTTTCGGTGTGTTCCGGGCAGGCGGGGTAACCGGGTGCCGGGCGAATGCCGCAGTAATCCTCGGCAATCAGTTGGTCATTTTTCAGACTTTCCACTTGGGCATAGCCCCAAAACTCCTTGCGCACGCGCTCATGCATGCGTTCGGCCAGTGCTTCAGCGAGGCGGTCGGCGAGGGCTTTGAGCAGGATGGCGTGGTAGTCGTCGTGTTCGGCCTCAAATTTTTTGACGTGCTCTTCGATGCCGATGCCCGCCGTGACGGCGAATGCGCCGAGATAATCAGGTACGCCTGTTTCCTTGGGAGCCACAAAATCGCTGAGGCAATAGTTGGGCTGGCCCGGCGCTTTTTTGTTTTGCTGCCGCAAATGCCGGAGCATGTTGGCTACGCCCGTTCGGGTGTCATCCGTGAAAATTTCCAGATCATCGTCGTTCACGGAATTGGCAGGGAAAAGACCAATAACGGCGCGGGCAGTCAGCCACTGTTCAGCCACGACCTGACGCAGCAGGCGCTGGGCATCGTCGAACAGTTTTTGGGCCTCGACGCCCACTACCGCATCCTGCAAAATAGCCGGGTACTTGCCCGCGATCTGCCATGTTTGAAAAAACGGTGTCCAGTCAATGTAGTCCGTGAGTTCTGCAAGTGAATAATTTTCAAAGGTTTTTACCCCCAAAAACACGGGCTTGGGCGGGGTGTAGTTCGACCAATCGGTGGCCCATTTGTTGGCTCGGGCTGTTGGCAACGGGAGGAATTCCTTGGCCGATTGACGCCCGGCGCGTGCTGAGCGGATTTGCTCGTACTCGGCTTTTACCCCCTGAACAAACGCTGTGTTTTCCGCTTCGTTTTTCGTGAGCAACGAGCTCACCACGGCCACACTTCGGCTGGCATCGAGCACATGCACGACGGGCGCGTTCGAATATTTTGGCTCCACTTTCACAGCGGTGTGCGTTTTGGAGGTGGTGGCGCCGCCAATGAGCAGGGGCAATTTCAGGTCGAGGCGCTGCATTTCGCGGGCCATGTGCACCATCTCGTCGAGCGAAGGTGTGATGAGGCCCGACAGGCCAATGATGTCCACGCGGTGCTCGATGGCGGCTTGCAGGATTTTGTCGGCAGGCACCATGACACCGAGGTCCACGATCTCGTAGTTGTTGCAGCCGAGCACTACGCCGACGATGTTTTTTCCGATGTCGTGTACGTCTCCTTTCACGGTTGCGAGCAGGATTTTGCCTCGCCCGCCTGCACCGCTGCCGCTTTTTTCAGCCTCAATAAAGGGCGTGAGGTGGGCCACAGCCTTTTTCATCACACGGGCACTTTTTACCACTTGTGGCAAGAACATTTTGCCCGCACCGAACAGATCGCCGACCACATTCATGCCGTCCATGAGCGGGCCTTCAATGACCGAGAGCGGTCGGGGAAATTTCAGCCGGGCCTCCTCGGTGTCCTGCTCGATAAAGTCGGTGATACCCTTGACGAGCGCGTGGGTGATGCGTGCTTCCACGGGTGCCTCGCGCCAGGCGAGGTCTTTTTCGACACTGCGCCCGCCGGTGTCCCGGAGCGATTCGGCAAAACGCACCAATTCTTCTGTGGCACCGGAGTGGCGGTTGAACAATACGTCCTCAATGCGCTGGAGCAGGTCTTTGGGAATTTCCTCATACACCTCAATCATGCCGGCGTTCACGATGCCCATGTCCATGCCGGCCTGTATAGCGTGGTAGAGAAAGGCCGCGTGCATGGCCTCACGCACCTTGTCGTTGCCGCGAAAGGAGAAGGACAGGTTGCTCACGCCGCCGCTGATCTTGGCTCCCGGGCAGGTTTTTTTGATGATGCGGGTGGCCTCGATGAAGTTGATCGCATAGTTGTTGTGCTCATCAATGCCGGTGGCCACGGCGAAGATGTTGGGATCGAAAATGATGTCGGTGGGATCAAAGCCGACCTGTTGGGTAAGGATGCGGTAAGCGCGTTGGCAAATTTCGACCTTGCGCTCGGCGGTGTCGGCCTGGTCCTGTTCGTCGAAGGCCATAACCACCACGGCGGCACCATAGCGGTGGCAAATTTTGGCTTGTCGGATAAACTCCGCCTCGCCCTCTTTCATGGAAATGGAGTTGACGATACTCTTGCCCTGTAAACATTTCAATCCAGCCTCGATGACAGAAAATTTGGACGAATCCACCATCACTGGCACGCGGGAAATGTCCGGCTCGGCGGCTACCAGCAGCAGGAACTCAACCATAGCCTTTTCTGAGTCCAGCAGGCCTTCGTCCATGTTCACGTCCAGAATCTGCGCCCCGCTTTCCACCTGCTGACGAGCCACACTCAGCGCCTCCGTCAGGTTGCCCGATTTGATGAGGTTGGCAAATTTGCGGGACCCGGTCACGTTGGTGCGCTCGCCAATGTTTACAAAGTTGGTTTCGGGACGGATGATGAGGGGTTCGAGGCCGGAGTAGGCAGCGCTACCTGCAACCCCGACCCCTCGGGGGGCTGGATTGAGCGGATTGGGGTTTAGTTCTTTGCGTTGGGCAACCCCACCCCCATCCTCCCCCCCGGGGGAGGGGTTGGGGGTGGGGTTACGCGGCACAACCCCCGCCACATGGTCCGCGATATGCCGGATATGCTCCGGCGTGGTGCCGCAGCAGCCGCCGACAATGTTGACGAGGTTAGAACGGGCAAAGTCCTCCACGAAGGCGCACATCTGGTGCGGGGATTGATCGTACTCGCCGAACTCGTTGGGCAGGCCGGCGTTGGGGTATGCACTGACGAAGCAGTTTGCAACGGTGGCCAACTCCTCCAGATAGGGTCGCATTTCCTTTGCGCCGAGGGCGCAATTGAGGCCGACCGAGAAGGGGCGGGCGTGCTTGACGGAAATCCAGAACGCTTCCACGGTTTGGCCGCTGAGCGTGCGCCCGGAGGCATCGGTGATGGTGCCGGATATCATCAGCGGCACGCGTATGTTTTTTTCTTCAAAAACCTCCTCGATGGCAACGAGGGCGGCCTTTGCGTTTAGTGTGTCGAAGATGGTCTCGACGAGCAGGATGTGTGCACCGCCGTCAAGCAGCCCGCGGGTCTCCTCGGCGTATGACTCGCGAGCCTCGTCGAAGGTAAGGGCGCGATAACCGGGGTTGTTTACATCAGGCGAGAGGGACAAGGTTTTGTTCAGCGGGCCGAGGGCACCGGCCACGAAGCGGGGCTTGTCGGGGTTTTTGGCCGTAAACTCGTCGGCAATGCGGCGGGCAATTTGGGCGGCAGCCCGGTTTATTTCGTAGGCGTACTCGGAGGTGCCATAGTCCGCCTGCGAAATACTGGAGGCGTTGAACGTATTGGTCTCGATAATGTCGGCACCGGCCTCGAGGTAGGCACGGTGGATGGCTTCCACCACGTCCGGCCGGGTAAGGCTGATGAGGTCATTGTTGCCTTTAAGGTCGTGCGGATGGTGGAGAAAACGGTCGCCCCGAAAATCGGCTTCGTCCAGTTGGTACTGCTGGATCATGGAGCCCATAGCCCCGTCTATGACGAGTATACGGCGTTGGGCGGCTTGGGTAAGAAGAGACAGGGTATCGTTTGTCACGTGTTCGTGTGTTTGGCGGCGCGAAGGTAGGGAGTTGCGAGCCCGTCTCCTACCTACTTTTCACCGTAGCGGCGCAGCGGTTCGGAGTTTTTTCCACGTTCATGCCTGGGCACCTGCATGGAAAAACAATACAAAGCCAGGCAGGTTCGAGATCGAACGATTTGACTGTGCTATCAAAAGCCATTATGGGCGTACGCCTTCCTTAGGTTCAGCAGGAACCAATATTATTCCAAAAAAAAATTCAGAAAGGCCAAACAGGCCTCCTGATTTTTTTCTGAGCATTTTCAAAGGGTACACATTTTTGTTGGCAGACAACAAGCCTGGTTATATTC
>JBJXEZ010000088.1:0-3387 GCA_046153695.1 Saprospiraceae bacterium | reverse complement strand
GCCGATGGCGCTCAGTTACTAAAGCGCATTTCCCTCATTCATTAACTTCTTCCGATTCCCAAACTGGGCTACCGCTGAGACATCTCGGCGGTAGCCCCTTTCATGTTTGTTATGCTAAAAAACAGCTTAATATTGATCGCCTTTCTAGCAGCAACACCTGCAATAACCCAAAAACACGACAACATTAGAATGATGGGATATGGGAACAATAGCCAGGATGCGCGTTTCGGAGGGTTAAATTTTGACTTTAGTACAAGCCCTCCGCGCATTTATCCCCAAAAGAAAAAAATTGACTTCGGCTTTTATTGCGGCGTGTGCAGCGACTCCGTGGGCAACCTGGCCTTTTACACCAACGGCATCTCGATTCGCGACACGACCCATAACATCATGCTCAACGGCGACACCATAAACCCCGGCCCGATTTGGATCAACTGGCAGTACTACGACTTCCCCAACGGCCCGTTTTGTTTTGCCCTGCCCGCTCCCGGCCTGCCCAATCACTACTACTTTTTTCACATGAGCGCAATTGTGTTGCCGACGATCGGCGCGGTGACCTCGCCGTTCTACTACACGGTCATTGACATGAACGCCAACAACGGTCTGGGGGCCGTGACGGCCAAAAATCAGGTCATCCTGCCATCGGGGGGCGACTACACCGCCCCGGTGGCGGTCAAGCACGGCAACGGCCGGGACTGGTGGGTGATCACCGGGGAGGTGTCCACGCCGTACATCTACACCTTTTTGCTCGACCCCGACGGCGTACACGGCCCTTTCGAGACCGAGATGGCCTTCGATTTTCCGGGCGAGGAGTACCAGTCCATCAACGCCATGTCGCCCGACGGGCGCACCTACGTGCGCTGCGACGGCATCAACGGCCTGCACATCTACGATTTCGACCGCTGTTCGGGCGACTTCGACAACCTGCGGGTGCTTCCTTTTGCCGATCCGGAGTTTTTTGGATTTGCAACCGTTTTCGCACTTGACAGCCGACATTTGTACTTATCATCGTGGGAATATGTCACGGTGTTGGACCTAGACGCGGCAGACATAACCGCCACGCACGACACCTTGGCCTATTTCGACGGCCAGGCATCTCCACAGGAGCCACTCGTGACCGGTTATTTCAATCCGGGCCTTGGCCCGGACGGCAAAATATACTACGCCACCACCAACGGCACGCTTTCCATGCACGTCATCCATAGCCCCAGCCTGCCCGGCCAGATGGCAGATTTACAGCAACACGGTGTGGACTTGCCCAAGTTCAACAGCGGCACCATGTGCCAGTTCCCCAACTACCGCCTCGGCCGCCTGCTGGGTTCGCCCTGCGACACGCTGGGTTATCGTGGGCCGGACGGGGGTTTTGAGCACCGGGCGTACGCGCCGTCCGTATTGCAACGCTCGACGAGCGACTACACCCTGCTGCCGCCCATCGGCAAGCCGTCCGGCAAGCCCCGCGAGCGGCGGCCGAGCATGATGGAAATGGCGCTGGAGCAGTTGGAAAAGCAGCGGAGGGAGCGCGAAACGAAGTACCCATTCATTCCAAAAATTGACAAACCATGACACGCACACATTCCTTGCTGTTTTTTCTGCTCGCCCTAGCCGCCGCTTCGGTCGCGCAAGGCCCCGGTCGGCTCTGGTTGGGCGGGTACAACGAATTTCCCGGAACGCCCGGTTACGGCCACCTGCAAATTCGCGTGCTGGACGACACCGTTTTGGTGGAGCCGACGGCCCTGGCCTTCAACTTCGAAAGCACGTCGGCCGCCATGACGGACTCGGCGGGCAATTTGCTTTTTTACACCAACGGCTGCTCCGTGGCCAACCGCCAGCACCAAGTCATGCCGAACGGCGAAGGCCTGAACCCCGGCGCACTCGGCGATGCGTTTTGCTCTGGCAAAGGATACCCTGTGCCCCAGGGGGCCATGATACTGCCCGATCCCGGCGGCCAGGATCGCTACCTGATCCTGCACATGGGCGCTTCGTACGACCCCGTGCGAAAAATTCGCCTTGCGCCGCTGTACTATTCGGTTGTGGACATGAGCTTAGAAAACGGCTTAGGCGACGTAACCTCGAAAAACAAGGGGTTGCTGGCTGGCGACCTCGGTTCCTTTACCGTCGTGCGCCACGGCAACGGGCGCGACTGGTGGCTCATCGCGCCGGAGTTCGGCAACGGCACCTGGCACGTATTCCTGCTGAACCCCGACGGTTTTTTGTATCAGTTTCCTCAAAACGTATCGCTGCCTTTGCCGGGCTGCGAAAAGCACATCTGCACGGCAGCCTCCCTGCAAGGCGACCGAATCGCCAACTGGGGCGATTGCAAGGTGACCGTGCTGGACTTCGACCGCTGCACCGGTACCCTCGGCAATGTGCTGGAACTGCCAGCGCCTACCCACTGGATTCCCGGCGGCGGGCTGGCCTTTTCGCCCACCGGGCGCTACCTGTACGCCACATCGCAGAACGTACTTTTCCGGGCCGACCTGCAGGCTGACCCGCCCGGAGTGGTTCGTTTGGACACTGTCCGGTATTCCTACGATCCGATCAACAAGAGCCTGATTGACGTGCCGGGCAACACGTTCCACGCTCTGGTCAACGGCCCCGACGGGCGGATATACGGGAACATCCCGTCGAGGGCGAGGCACTTGCACGCGCTCCGAAGTCCCGACAGCGATTCCATCTCCGTGGCGGCGTTGGATTTTCGGGCACGAGGCGTGCCGCTGCCCGTGGCCAACGTGCGGACCTTGCCGCACCTGCCCAACTACCGCCTGACCAGTTTGCCCAATGGCCCGTGCGACACGTTGGGCATCGTCCGGGTCTCGGAAGCGCCCACGCCCGTGCCCACTTTCAGCGTAATACCCAACCCCGCCAAAGGCGTGGTCATGGTGCAATGCCCCAACTGCCCCGGCGGCGGCCTTCTCCGCACCGTGCTGCGCAATGCTCTCGGCGTAGAATTGCGCAGCGGAAACCACAACGGGAACACGTTTCGGTTGGAGACGACCTGCCTGCCGCCGGGATTTTACGCGTTGGAACTGTGGCAAAACGGCCGGTTTTTGGGCAGCAAAAAGGTGGTACTGCTCGGCGAATAACCCCGGTGGGCAGTTTTGAGTTTTGAGTGGTCCTGCACGCTGCTCGGCGTATAGCCCGCCACCACCTTCTCCGACAGCGTCAATTCAAGGCGCTTGGCGGAAGCCTGCATGACAGAAAAACGGCGGAAAGTGCGGAAAAAGAACCGTTTTGGGTCTGGCGGGAAAATCCCCAACATGACCTACCTTTGCCCCCCTCGCAAAAAGGAACAGTAACCACTTCACCGCACACGAACTAACATACCTTATCATGCCGGACAATAGCAACCAACAGCCCGCCATCAACATCGAAATCTCGGAAGAAACCGCC
>JBJXEZ010000074.1:0-4024 GCA_046153695.1 Saprospiraceae bacterium | reverse complement strand
CAGGCAGCGCAGTCGCCCCGGCGATGACAAACTCAAATTCCGGGAAAAAAGGCGTGACAGACAACATGGCTGGCAGGATACGCAGCACCTCCTGCTGGCGGCTGCCCGGCAGCAGTGCGATGGTCTTCTGCCTGGCGTTGAGCGGGCTTGCCGCCGGTATCACGTCCAGCAACGGATGCCCAACGTACTCCACCTCCATGCCGTATTTTTTGTAAAAATCCACTTCAAACGGCAGGATGACCAGCATCTTGTCCACACATTTTTTGATGCTGTGCACGCGGCTACTGTGCCAGGCCCACAGCTGCGGCGAGATGTAGTAAAAAACCGGCAGCCCTTGTTTTTTCGCCCATTTGGCCATGCGCAGGTTGAAACCGGGGTAGTCCACGAGCACAAGCGCATCGGGCCGGTAGTCAAGGATGTCCTTTTTGCAAAAACGGAAATTGCGCAGGATAGTGGGTAGGTTGCTAAGCACTTCCAAAAAACCCATGAAAGCGAGGTCGCGGTAGTGCTTGACGAGGTGCCCGCCAGCGGCCTGCATGAGGTCGCCGCCCCATACGCGGCACTCGGCATCGGGTCGCTGGCGCTTTAGTGCCCGAATGAGGTTGGAGCCATGGAGGTCGCCAGAGGCTTCTCCGGCTATGATATAGAATTTCATGGACGGCAAAGGTAGTTCTTACCCTTTTTGAAGCATGGCTTTGGGTAAAAAATTGGTCACACGTTTGACGGGACCGGGAAAAATGCTGGCGAAAGGCAATGAGTAAGTTTAACTTGCCTCACCATCCGATTTGTCAACAAGTTAATCTGCTACCGATGAAACATCTGTTACTCGCCTTTTTTGTGTTTTCTGTCCCTGTTCTTGCTCAATCCCAGTGCTCGCCGTTCCTACTCGATTCTTTGGCCTCTACGCGACCATTGTGCGACAAAACCACCAACGATCCCCTTATTTGGAACGAAACCTTCTGGAAAGATCCGGTCAACAACCTGCAAGACATGCCGGAATGCCCCGTTGACCTTTCCCTACGCCTGCTCGATACCTGCCACACCGGGCCGATCACGGTGAAATACATCTTACGACTCGATCTGGATGGAAATGGCTCCCGCGAAACGATCGTGGACAGCGACAGTCTGTACGGCTGGGGTCAGGTCTTTTTTAACAACGCCAACGGGGCCGGCACGGGACGCCTGTTCGACAAACGTGCAGTGCCCTATAACCAAATGTACGGCTTTGCATTGCAAACTGCCCTCACCGGTGACACGCTCAAGGCTGCCGTTCGGTGGAACACCCAAAGCCAACAGGGCAGTTATGTCTTGCCGGAACTGCCCACGTTCACGAAAAGCGTTCTGCACCAGATCGAGTGGCGGGTAACACACAACGGCCAAACGACGACCCACACCCAGTTTTTTTCCCTGACCGACTGTGCCGTACCCGAGGTAACCTGTATCAATGGCCTGAGCGTGAATTTTATGCCCACCAAAAGCATCACGCTCACTAAAAATGATTTTTTGCTCAGCACCAAAGACAACATCACCCCGATCAACCAACTCATGACTGCTATCCGCAAGGCAGGAGCAGGCACAGGTTTCCCGTTGAATGCCGATAGCACGGCGCAAGGCACGGTCACGTTCGGATGCACCGAGATCGGGACGCGTACGGTCGAGGTATGGTCTCGGGACAAGTACGGGAATGCGGACTTTTGTGTCTCGTACGTGGCCATCAAAGACAACCTTTTCAACTGTTTCGCCCCGCCCTACATCCCCCCCCTTGTCGTAAGGGCTATTTGTAGTTTGCAGCCTATATCCGGGGTAAGGATCAGTTACACTAACCATAGTTATTCGCCGCCGACAGGCCCGTCCTTTTTGGGCACAACAATTGGGGATGGCAGTTTTAAATTACCACTTTTGTTGGGGGTAGATTCCTGTTCGGTGCAAGCCGACCGGTACAGCGGCCCGCTGAACGGCGTTTCCACGCACGACCTGATTGCCATCAACAAGCACATTTTGGGTCTTGTGCCGTTCGATCAGCCCTGGAAATTCGTGGCCGCCGACGCAAACAACAGCCGCACCGTGACCACCTTTGACATCATCGAAATTCGAAAACTGATCCTCGGGTTGTACACGGCGTTTCCAACGAATACTGCTTGGCGTTTTGTGCCGGACACCTACGTTTTCCCTTCCCCCAATCCACTGTCGGTGCCGCTGCCCACCCAGGTTGATGTAGGGACAACACCGATTGGTTTTTTCGGCATCAAGATCGGCGATCTGAACTGCAACGCTACGGTACAGGCGCAAAGCGGGCCGCAGGATCGCGCTCCGGCCGCGCTGGCTTTGCCCGATGTTTGGCTGGCCTCCGGCCAAACCGTGGAAACACCGCTATACGCCCCCGGCGGGGCCGAATGGGCTGGTTTTCAGTTTGCACTGCAATACGACCCGGAAAAAGTTGAGTTGGAAAACGCGGCCCCTGGCGACTTACCGGGCTTGGATGTAGAGGCATACGCGCGTCCGTTTCCGGGAATGCTGACCGCCAGTTGGTTCGCTGCAGCACCTCAGCAAATCGAGGCCGGCGCATCGCTTTTCCACCTGCGGTGGCGGGCCAAGCGGCCGCTGCGGTTGTCGGATGCCGTGCGGTTCGCGCCCTCAGAACTGCACCCGGAGGTGTACGAGGCTGACGAGCAGGAACGGAACCTGGCGCTCGTGTTCGACACTCGTCCCGGCGAGCCAGGCAGTACACCGGCCATTTTTTCTCCCCTGCCCAATCCAACGGGTGCCGGCGCGAATATCCCGGTACAGCTGGCCGTGGACACCGAAGTGCAACTCGAACTCTTCGACTCCGGCGGTAAGTTGGTGTTTCAGCACCTGGCCGACGCAGGCGCGGGCATGTACTGGCATGCCATTCCTGCGAGCGCTATGCCGCATCCGGGCGTGTTTGTTTGGCGCATTCGGGCGGGAGAAGCGGTCGGGACGGGGCGGTTAGTTCGGCATTAGTGCTGCCCTTATTACGGAATTACCATACGTATCCGCCGCTCTGGTGGCAGGTAATTGTTCCAGCGGTTGGGCAGTATTTTCATCCAGCCGAGGTTCAGCCCCTGGTAACGGGCCAGTGCCCAGCCTTTCGAGGGCGCACCGTTCGGTAGTTCGAAGTTGTCTTTTTTTAGAAAATGCAGGGCGAGGTTGCGGGGCAATTCCACAGCGGGAAGAGCCGGGGAGACTGCGTTGCTGAGAGCGAGTGCATGGTCGGGTACAAAGTCGCTGCCTTTGAACTGGCCGACCCGAGTGCCGAACCATTTGTTTTTCAGTACCGCGTCCAATGTACGGTAGGCCGTTTCCAGTGCAGCAGGCAGAGCGAGTACGTCGCCCTTGGGCGTTTGAAAAAAACGCATTTCCGGCGTTTCGGCCAGCCACGGCAACAGGCTTTGTGTATTTTTTTTCGCCAACGGCTGGATGTTGCGAAAGTTTAGTGGCACTGACGGGTGCCGGTAGGGCGCTTCGGGTTTTCTGAACAAGGCGATGAAAAACCCCTCGCCACGCAACCGGTGCGGGTAAAACCGATAGCCCGCTTCGGATTCGGCTATCCCCCACCCTACCGGTACGCTAAGGCGCACCGGTTCGAGGCCGTACCGGGTGGCCAGCCAGGCGGTGTTGTCCTCGTTTTCGGTCTGGTTGTGCGTACAGGTGGAATACGCCAGCACGCCCCCGGGCTTTAGCGCCGACACAGCTCCCGCCAGAATGTCGCGCTGACGGGCTGCGCAAACATTTACCTGAGTGAGCGACCACTCACCAACCGCTTCATTGTCTTTTCGGAACAACCCCTCGCCGCTGCATGGCGCGTCAGCCACCACCACGTCGAACCAGTCCTTGAGTGCTGCGAAGTCGTCCGACCCGGCGCTGGCAACGGCCACATTAGGGGTGCCCCATTTTTCCAGGTTTTCGCGTAGCACGGCGGTGCGCGGGCGTATCACTTCATTGGCTACGAGCAGGCTTTCGGGACTGAGCATGGAGGCCAGCAGGGTACTTTTTCCGCCCGGAG
>JBJXEZ010000069.1:0-19442 GCA_046153695.1 Saprospiraceae bacterium | reverse complement strand
ACCGGTTCATATCCTCCTCACTGATCTCCCCGTTGTTGTGCATGTTCAGGATTCTGGTGCCCACATCGCCGGGCGGCGTATTGTTGGGCCCGTCATTTGGGCCGCTCCCGCCACCATTAGGGTTCGGGTTCGTTTGCATGTAGTCGCATATCCAATCAAAATTTTCATTCAGTTCGCAGAAGACACCACTGCTACCAGCAGATGCACCGGTACCGCAGGGAATGTAAAAAGAAATACAAAGGTCAATTCCAGGGTCTCTATTCTGTACCCCGCCATCAGGTAAAAGGCCGTGAGGGTAAAGAAGCAGAATCTCATGGCAGTAGCCGATCTGATATAACCCACACCTGTCTTGTACGGATACCAAATTGGAGCCGTTTGCGGCATTTATCAACCAGTTATAGTGGCTTTGCGAGGGGTTTTGGAACAAGGCTATGTCCAATCTGAAAAACGCCAAAACCTTGTACCCCAAGCCGTACACATCGTTGGCTGTGACGGCTATGAGCGAGTCCACCGACTTTCGCGTGAAAATGGTCGTGTACCAGCCTGCGGTGTCTGTCAGGGGCATTGCCAGCATGACGGCCTCCACAGAATCGGAACCGAGATGCGCAAAAGGAAGCAGCACCACGGGTGTGTCGCTTGCCATGCCTGTGCCCGCAGCGTAATAGATGTCCGCTCGGCTCCAGTACGGATAACCCGCCCTCGAAATAAGTGTGGGTACGAAGTTGTAGTTTTCGTTGAGGCGGAGCAGCTCGTAGGCCAAGCCGTTGATGAGTTCCTCGTCGCTTCGACCAGAGGCAACAGGCACAATATTGGCATTGGCCTGCTCGGCAAAACCGATGTCAAAGAAGTTGGCCACGGCTGGGTCTTTAATCCCTTTTTTGGCTTGCTCCAGCACCTGGGTGCTGATGTGAGCGGTCGGGTTATTGGGGCTTGTTAACTCCGGTCTGTCCTTTGAGCAGGAAAACAGGGCGGCAACAAGCATTACAATCGCAAACAGGGATGTTTTGAAACGGAAAAAAGGTAGTTTTTTCATTAGCAAATTTTTGAGACGGTCGTGATACACTTGGGTGGAGGCCAACAGGGAATCATTTGTCCGTCGGGTGAAGGGAAAAGTGGATTGGTTGTGCAAACTTAGGAGTAAAAAATAATTTAGGAGAATTCACCCAGATTTATTTCTCCATGCTCCCGGATTGTAGCAGCGTGAAATACACGTTCCATGTATCCGGGTTGAAGGCATTCGGCAAGCGCCTGCGTGCGTTGCGTCTGGAGCGAAATTTGTCCCAGGAAGATTTAGCATGGAAAGCCGACTCGGAGCTGAGCCAGATCAGCCGAATGGAGCGCGGGATCGTAAATGCAGGTCTGAGTCAGGTGTTCAAAATCGCCGAAGCGCTTGAGGTGCATCCAAAGGAACTGTTCGATTTTGAGTTTCCGGAGGAGGAGTAACGCCTGATGACGGGCAGGCGGAAATGGAAGGCGCTGGACACCCCACGGGCACTTAAGGCAAAATTTGAAGCGGACGATATGGACGAGGTATTTCGGAAACTGGCGCGGGGATAATTACCCCACGGAACACTCCACCCACAGTTTTTCCATCTCCTGTGCAAAATCCGAGTCAGCGTTCACCTTGCGGTCGGTGGCAGAGAACGAAAGTGCGTTTTTGTTCGTCCGATCCACGAGACGCATCTTGAGCGTGTGTTTGCCCTTGTGGGTTTTGCACACATAGTCGAGGTGGTCGAGCAACTCGGTAGTGAGCAGTTCCACGGGAATTTGCAGCGTAACGGCCGTGATCTGCGAGCCGCCGACGGATTCCATCAGTTCGACCTTTTCGGGGCGGAACTCGTGCTCGTCGCTGTTGTACCGTTGGCGGAAGGTGCCGGTTATGAACAGGCAGTTGCCTTCCTCGAACAGGTGTTTGAACTGGGCGTAATCGTTGCTGAACAGCGCGATTTCGAGGTTGCCGGAGTAGTCGCTGACAGTGAATCGGCCCCAGCCTGTACCCTTCTGACTGATGCGGTGCTCGGCCTTGGTGACGAATCCGGCGACGCGGATTTTTTGTCCCTTGAAATTTTCGATACGGTCGAGGGCACAGGTAGTCAGGTTTTCGACCTCAAACTTATAATCGTCCAGCGGGTGCCCGCTCAGGTAAATGCCGATCACGTCGCGCTCGCGCTGGAGCATGGTGAGCAGGTTCCAGGGGGCCACTTTGGGCACCATGGGTTCGGGTATGCTCACAGAATCGGACAAATCACCGAACAGAGAATTGACCGACATGATCTTGTCTTCCTGAAACGCCGCACCATATTTGAGCAGGTGTTCGATGAAGGACTCGTACTTGTCTGATGGTGCAAAAAACGTGGCGCGCACGCCGCCGCCTTGGCCTTGCAGGGGCGGGATCTCGTCGAAAGCACCGGCAAAAGCGAGGCATTCCATGACTTTTTTATTCACCGTGCGCAGGTTGATACGGCGCATAAAGTCGAATATGTTGGTGAACGGCCCATTTTGGCTGCGTTCCTGGATCAGGGCTTCCACGGCGGCCTCGCCCACGCCCTTGATGGCACCCATTCCGTAGCGGATCACGCCGCGTTTGTTTACGGAGAAATTCACGCCCGATTCGTTGATGTCCGGGCCTTTCACCTCAAGGCCCATGCGTTTGCACTCTTCGAGAGAAAACGTGGTTTTTTCGATTTGGCTTTGTGAATGGGTGAGCACAGAAGCCATGTACTCCGAGGGGTAGTGCGCCTTGAGGTAGGCCGTTTGGTACGCCACGAAGGCGTAGCAGGTGGAGTGGGATTTGTTGAAGGCGTAGGAAGCAAAGGCCTCCCAGTCGGTCCAGATTTTTTCGAGTTTGTCCTTTGGATAGCCTTTTTCGGTGGCCCCTTCGATAAACTGGCCCTTCATTTTATTCAAAACGGCGATCTGCTTTTTTCCCATTGCCTTCCGCAGTACGTCGGCATCGCCTTTTGAAAAGCCGGCAAGTTTTTGCGAAAGCAACATGACCTGTTCCTGGTAGGTGCAAATTCCGTAGGTGTCTTTCAAATATTCCTCCATTTCAGGGAGGTCGTACTGAATTGTTTCGCGCCCGTGCTTGCGGGCGATGAAGTTCGGAATATACTCCAACGGCCCCGGTCGGTACAGCGCATTCATGGCGATGAGGTCGTCGAATTTGTCGGGCTTGAGTTCACGCAGGTACTTCTGCATACCGGCACTTTCAAATTGGAACGTGCCGTTGGTGCTGCCAGCCTGGTACAACTCGTAGGTCTTGCGGTCGTCGAGCGGGATAGTGTCAATATCAATTTTCAGGCCGTGGTTTTGCTCGATCAGCAGCAAGGCATCGCGCAGGATAGTCAGGGTTTTCAGGCCCAAAAAGTCCATCTTGATAACCCCCGCGTCTTCGATAGTGTTGCCCTCGTACTGGGTTATGAGCAGTTCTGTTTCCTTGGATGTGCAAACGGGAATGATCTCGGTGAGGTCTTTGGGCGCTATGATGATACCGGCTGCATGGATACCGGTGTTGCGAACGGAACCTTCCAGCACGAGTGCCTCGCGCAGCACCTGGCCTTCGAGGGTATCCACAGCGGCGAGGTGTTCGCGCAATTTTTTGGCGTTTTCGATATCGTCGGCCATGAGGCCTTCCTTGTCGCGCAGGGAGCCTTCGCCATCAATCGGGGCGGTGAGTACGCGCTTGAGCGAGATACCGGGTTTTTCGGGCACGAGTTTGGCGAGCGCGTTGGCTTGGTCGAGCGGCAGATCGAGCACGCGGGCCACGTCTTTGATGGACATTTTGGCGGCCATCGTACCGTAGGTTATTATTTGGGCCACCTGCTGGCGACCGTACTTCTGCACCACATAGTCGAGCACTTTTTGGCGGCCCTCGTCGTCGAAGTCCGTGTCAATATCAGGCATGCTCTTGCGGTCCGGGTTGAGGAATCGCTCGAACAGGAGTTGGTATTTGATCGGGTCAATATTGGTAATGCCGATGCAGTAGGCCACCGCCGAACCAGCCGCCGAACCGCGCCCTGGGCCGATGAAAACACCGAGGTCGCGCCCGGCCTTGATAAAATCGGATACGATGAGGAAGTACCCGGCAAAACCCATCGTTTTGACGGTGTGCAGTTCAAAATTGAGCCGCTCTTCTATTTCGGGGGTTATGGTTCGGTAGCGCTCGCGGGCACCCTCGAAGGTGATGTGACGGAGGTAATCGTCCTGTGTAGCGAATTCCTGCGGGATGACGAAGTTGGGTAGCAGGATGTCTTGTTTCAGTTTCAGGATTTCGCATTTGTCCACGATCTCCATCGTGTTATCCAGCGCGAAGGGGACGTCTTTAAAAAGGGAACCCATTTCTGCCTGGGTCTTGAAGTAAAACTGATCGTTCCAGAAAGCAAAACGCCCGCCTTTAACCACGGTGCCCTCGTCTGCAAACTCCCGGATGGCTGGCGTAGCCTGTTTCTCACCCGTGTTGATGCACAGCAGAATATCGTGGGCGTTGTAGTCTTTTTGGTCTACGTAGTGCGAGTCGTTGGTGCAGATAACCTTCACGTTGTACTCCTTGGCCCAGCGAAGCAGCACCTCATTCACGCGGTCTTGCTCCTCCATCTGGTGGCGCTGGATTTCGATGTAGTAGTCTTCGCCGAAAATATTGTACCACCACTCAAACTCCTTTTTGGCCTCTTCCTCGCTTTTGCGCAGAATGGCCTGTGGCACCATGGCACCAATACAGCAGGTGGTGGCGATAAGGCCCTTGTGGTATTGCAGGATCAGCTCTTTGTCTATGCGCGGATACTTGCCGTACAGGCCCTCCATGTAGCCGAGGGAGCAGAGTTTGACCAGATTTTTGTAGCCTTCCGGGTTCTTGGCGAGGAAGAGCTGGTGGTAGCGTTTGTCGCGGTCTTCCTTGGTGAACGTGCGGCGGTGCCGGTCGGCCACTACGTAAAACTCACAGCCGACAATCGGCTTCACCCCCTCGTGTTTAGCGGCTTCGGCCACGAACTGGAACACGCCAAACATATTGCCGTGGTCGGTGATGGCGAGCGCTTTCATGCCGTCATCCTTTGCTTTTTTGAACAAAGCCGGGATGGAAGCCGCCCCGTCAAGCAGGGAGTATTGGGTGTGGCAGTGGAGGTGGGCGAATTGTGGCATGTGGAGTACGATGTGCGAAGTACCGCTTTGCAAAAAATAGGCACGAGGTGCAGAATAGGGTTGGGCAAAAGTACACAAACGGGGCATTTGCCCAAAGGCCGCTCCTGGCTTTTCTCAGAAAGAAATATCGCCCGTTTTTTTTCACCATTGTTGGCGGCAACAAGTGACCGGGGCCACCACTACTGCTTCACCACCTTACCCGATTGCAAGGCTTGCCGGCCAAACCAATACTGCCAGAAGTATACGCCGGGCGGCAAGTGCCGCACATCAACCTGTGAAGAAAAATCAGGCAGAGCCTGCTCCAGCACTATTCTGCCGAACACGTCCATCAAACTAAAACGAGGCACTATCCGCATCAAAGCCGGTTGCTGTACCATCAGGAACTCAGAACAGGGATTAGGATGTACCGATATATTGGGCAAAAACGGCAAGTCCGGCACCGATACGGTACCAACCGATACGGCTTTGCAGTAGGTGTTTTCCGCATTGGCATTGCGCACCGTGAGGCATACCTGATACACGTTGGACGAAGGAAAGACGTGTACCGGACTGGTGTCGGTGCTCGTGGTGCCGTCGCCAAAATCCCAGTACCATTCCGCCGGCTCGTAATACGACAGGTCGGTAAACGTGACCTGCAAAGGCGCCAAGGTATCCTCCACTTCGTGCCGGAAAAGCGCCACGGGCCGGTTATCTATGCCAAGGGTATCGCAAGGACTGCCGTCTATGGGGCCGAGGCGGTAGTGGGGGTAGTAGGAATTGGCTGATGCCACAAAATTGGGAAGATGAACCGCTCGCTGTACAAAGGTGCAATCGGCTCCTTTACGATTCGGATAGTGCATTAGATGCATGAACGGCGCGGAACTGGTCCAGTTGTAAATTTTCCCATCAGGGCCAGAATACATATAAAGAAATCGTGTTGGAATTTTGGGCCCATTAGGAGCGCTATAATAAAAACTGTCCCATACTGCTACAGTTGTTTCAGATTGGGCTAAGTCGGATTGCGACAAATCGTATTGTACAAGCCGGTCGGCATTGTTCCGAGTAGCGTATAAAAGACGGCTGTTAGGTGAAAACGTAGCTCCTCTATTGCGAGAATCATTTTTGGTTGTATCGGGGATGTGGCGCAAATTGGACAACATCCCGCTGCACCGGTCAAAATCGTACACAGCAATTCCCTTGTCGCAGGCATTGATCATAAACAGTTCGCCGTTGGGAGAAAACTCACTCCACCCACAGGTATCGAACGAATCGCGGGTAGGATTTGCAAGGCTTTGGGCCCAAGGCCCCTGAATTTCCTCAGGCGAAACTAAAAAACGATAAAAAATATCGCTTTTATGATCGGGTACCACCACCCACCAATCTCGGCCGTTGGCGTGCTTGTTGGCGCAGGCGAGCTGCATACAGTCAATGGACAACAATACGGAATCTCTGTACACTACTGCTCCTAAACCATTGTCGGCACGCATGTCTATTTTGGTGGCTAGCAGTTCTCGCAAAAAACATTCGTCGTCATCAACCGGCAACATTTTATGATGTATTAACAAGAATATAGAATCGCGAAAAGGGAGTCCAAAAATGCCATGAATTACGCCGTAGCCGCCCCCGCTACCACACAATAAATTATTATAAAAACCTTCATTAATTGTGTCTGCTCCTTGCATAATTTCAAGATGAGCATTGAAAATGGCACACCCATCGGAATACATAATTAGTTTTCCTTCAGAATTGGATACTGACAAATTGGTCGCGGTAATGAGTAGGTTCACATCAAAAAACTCAATCTCAGGAGGAAAAACACTAAAGTCTATCTTAAAATTTCTAAAGCCTTCAATTGGCCCCGAGTAAAGACCGTCTATCCAAAAATAATCATGTTTTTGAGAAAAAAGGGAAGGAGATATGCTGTAAAGAGCCAAAATGGCAAAAATCAGGTGCTTGTTCATAACCGTATAATGGGAAAGCTGCATGCCGGCAAATGAGCGACATGCTGCTTAAGTGAAACCGATATTGTTATTTGTGTGCGATCAGTACCGTCCGTGAAACTGCGCCGCCCGTTTCCGTTTGTATTTGAAGCGCGTACAGGCCGTTTGGCAGCTGAGCGATCCCGATCCGATTAGAGCCGGCGCCAACAGGGCCTTCCTTGCACAGGTGGCCCAGCGCATTGGTCAGCAAGTATCTTCCCTTGTCGGCAGAGCCGAGACCTTCCACAGAAAACATTAACAGATCATCTGCCGGGTTGGGCCAAAATTTGACGGCAAGGGCTTGGTGCTCTTCCATTCGGGCCATATAGGAGCCATCCGCATCGCTTTGCCGATACTCGGCTGAGCAGTCCGTTTCCGGTAAAATAATCCCGGTGTAGTGTCCGTACAGAGATCCCGCCCAAAAGGCAAACGGCCCATTGGCCGACGGACAGGTAGTGGCGATGGCGTGGAGGCTTTCCAATTGAGCGCTATCGGGTACCTCCTGGAGCAAAGCCGCACGGATGAAGAAACGCAACAAGGTTTTCAGGTCTTCTTCAAAAACGTGCTCTGGTGATATAGCTTCAAGGTTGCCAAGAATGGCCGGCACTTCGCTTTGACGAAGCGTGCTCAACTGCTCTGCAACGCTCTGGGCTGCTATGGCAATTGCCTCCAATTCTGTAAGCAGGCTGTCCGACTGATTCCGCCATTGGATGATTTGAGAGGAGGTGGCGTTGGTGTCTGCCAGTAAGGAGTCCAGTTGATACAGTTGTTCGAGCAGGTCAACTGACTCCGCCGAATAGGTGGTCAGCAAGTTGCGTTGGACGGGTGCCAGTGTCTCCAAATCTCCGATGGCCGTTAGAACAGCCACTAAAGAACCTACCGGCGTTGCCGCCATACTGTCTCTAAAGTCCGAAAGCAATGTATTGTTTTCTGCCAGCGACGGCGTGTACACCAATTTTTTGTACAGGTTGTAACGATTCCACCACCGGTTTAGGCCGGACGAATCTACTATGGTATCCCGCGCGATCGCCTCATCCAGTTCCGTTATTTCCGGGACAAACGGAAATTGTGCAGACGGAAGCGGGCAATCGAAGTAGCAGGTTGGCGCGATGTTACTGGGAACGGCATTAAAGAACCAATCAGGAGAAGGATCAGCAATGGGGTTTTCAGAGGCATTGTTTTTTACATAGTATCTTGAATGTGTGACAACTGCTGGATTTGCGGAGTAAGCGCCTGTGGCAGGCGAGGATATCCATTGGTTGCCATGTGTAACAAAATTCGGGCTACCGCTCCCTTGCGGGCCTGTTTGCGCGCTTGAGTTGGCGTAGTACAAACCATATTGGGAGTTGCTTTCCATGATATTGCAGGCAAACTTGGTGGCGGTGCCGCAGTTGCTCGTAAAGGCTGCCCCTATCTGGCCGCCGGTGATATGGTTCCGGACTATCCGGCCATCTCTGTGGTTAAAAATATTGATTCCTCTCGTGTTGGTGTTCGAGTTGATTTGAATTTCATTGCATGCGATCAGGTTACCTTGCTGCTGGGCAACGTATATTCCTGTAGCATTTGTGCTGTTTACAATAATGCCCGGTGAGGCGGATTCGCCATGATCATGAATATGGGCTTCTTTGAATTGGCCAACGTATACGCCGTAACTACCCAGATCAACCTGAACAAAATTCTTGTAGATATCCACCTGAAATGGGCCAGGATCCTCATCATCAATTTGCCCTAATACTGATATCCCTGATGAACCAGGGCTGAGGTTGCTCACAAGATTTACTTTTACATCATTCTGGTATATACCCAACCGGCTACTTCCATTGCTCCAGTCTTGAAAAGAAATACCCGAAGGATTCCAATTTGTAAGGGCTGAAGGCTTGTTGACCTCAATGTAATTATCAAAGATACCTGGGAACGATTGGAAATCGTGGTAGCCTGCTATTAGTGATCCATCAGTTAGACACCGGGACAAAACTCCTGAATTCATATTTAGCATACGCGAACCGGAAACCTGTAAATTGGTTTGGATTACGCCACAGTTCATTACTACTACGCCCATATCACAGACCCGAAAATCAGGTTCAGGATGGGAGGTGAATTTGCCATTCCCGATAAAATTGAAATTATTTCCACCGCCAGCATCCGTATCCGTAAATCGAATTGCTGCATTTCCGTTCACTCCATAAGTGCCGGTGTCAATGTTTCTAAATCTGGCAAACCTGCGAAATCTTAAGTTGCAATCGTACGCGTCAATGCCAATTGCCAGATTGGAAAAAATATTCTGCTTTGAAAAGGCCAAACTCGGTGGATTAAAACCGGGTAAATTGCGCAAATACATGCCCGAATACCCGCCTGTTGTAAAATACTGTGGGGCCTGAAGGTTGCAAGAAGCAGTTTCTTTGAGTTGAACATCATTTTGTGCGCTTAAAGCACAAATTTGTTTCAAAGGCCCGGTTCCGTCAAAGACATTCCCTTCAAAGAAATCTGTACTGAAATGACCGTTGGTTGCTCTAAACCCTATGTAATTGCGAAAAAAGTCGGTATTCCGAATCGAAACGGTGCTCCCCCCGAAAACCCGTACGGCGTAAAGGGCATCCTTGATGGTAGTTCTGCTACTGCTTGATCCGGAAGCAATTTCACCACTGTACACATATATCCCCCGCCACAAGCAAGGACAGTCTTCCGCATCGGGGTTGCCTTGGGCAACGGTTTGTTGCCTCAAAGTAAACGTATGTCCCTTGACATCAAAACCGGATTCTTTGTGCATACGTAAATCCGCAGAGGCGAATTCAAACGACTTATCTATTTCGACTATGCCGCTCACATAAACAACTGTACTACCGTTGTACCCTGGCCCGGGCAGAACACATTCGTAATCGGTCATTTTAGTTATAGCAGGTGCGCCCAAATTATTGAGTTAACCGATAAAAATACCGGTTATATTGTTTGTTGAAAGTACCTGAGTAGCCGTGGTGGTGGTTCCATCGTGGCAAGTGTACTCGTGCGTTACTTTTAATGCCGTCACGGAGGCGGTATTGAAATTGGTTATCTGCACGGTTTGATCCGGGTCGGTTTCGTCGAATCCAGAGAGGGTCATACAAGCATTGGGAGGGATGGTTTCCACTTTCCATTTATGGGTGCCGGCGTTGCAATCTGAATTGAGTTTCAGCCGAAGGGCGCTACATTCCCGCGCTAAATTCGCCGTGAAGGACTCACAACAAGGTTGAGGCACTCCACATGCCACTCGTATTGTTTTACGGCATTCGACACCATTCAGCATAAATTCAACCAAATAGTCACCACCTGCGGAATAAGTATGTGTCGGATTTGTCGCAGAAGTAGGCAGTGTGCCATCCCCGAAATCCCATAGTTGAGAACCACTGGAAAATGCAGTGAAGGAAACGGTGCAGTTGGATACATTGTAGGCAAAGGTATTTTCGCCACATGTGTTCGAACATGAAAACGACACCTCTTGGGTACAGAAATAGGTGGTTTGCTGGCCATTCAACTCGATTACAATCGTGTGATCAATCGTTTTTGTGCTGTTCCCACTCTCAAAAGTATGTATAGGGTTTGGGTGGTTGGATGTTGAAGTCCAGTTTCCAATTTTAAAAGCCCATGCGTGACTAATCACAGTGCCACTACCATTGTATGTGGCATTACAGCTCACTTGACACCCATTTACTGAAACCGTAAAATTAGCCTCCGGGTCACATTGCGCGACGGCAAACGCCGGCAAAATAACCCAAAGAGTTGCTAACAACCACAACCGGAATAGCACCCGGTCATAATATTTGTTTGTAGTTTTCGAGGGGGGGGGGCAAAAAGATGCCGATCAGTTGTCATAATCTTGGATTTTATTTGTGAATAGAGTAATTGAAGCAACGTAGAAAAGGATCAGACTCCTTGGGTACAACCTTCCAATTGGAAATTGAAGCTTGCAAATCTAATCCATTATCCATAGCAAGAATTGAATACCCAGAAAATTAACATTGTTGCCTTCCGACGCATGGAACGCAGCTCGCTTCATGCCGTCCAGTATCTGCTGGTGGCGGCAACTGGTGCCCTGAACGGCCGCTATCGCGTCTGAATTGACACTGCGCAACGCCGGAAAAAGTACCAGTTCGCTAATGAGTATGCTCGTCCGTGAGAGCCTTTGGCCCGATACGGGATGCCTGCCAGTCTCTGGCCTACACGCCTCAGATGAACAGGCTGGTTAGGCAAGCGCGTGCATGAAACATTGCAAGTCAGCGCCTTGCGAGATGCCTCTTCGGGCGCAGACCCTTGCAGGCGAGCGTTTGCCCGAAGGCCTCCCAAATCATTTCGTCGTTCTCAGGCTATCTACTCCTCCACGTTGCACCCCTGTTTGTACAAATCCCATGTGAGCAGGTAGGTGCTGCCGAGCAATATCTGCTCTTATTTCCCCTTCCTCCGCTTCATATCCGCTATCGCAAACCGGATTGCCTCGTAGGAAAAGCGCTGTTCGAAATGTTCGTAGATTTCCTTCAACTGGTACGGCTCGGCAAACAAATTCAATGCCCCTTGCACCAGATCAAGCACCTCGGGAGTAGCCCATTTGCTGATGTCCACTAATTCACCGCGTTCGTACATGGCGGCTAGGTGGCTCACCACGGTAATCGGACTTAACTCCCGCTGCCGGGCTATCTCCTCCACGGTGCGCCCCTGCTTGTACAAATCCCATGTGAGCAAGTAGGTGCTACCCGGCACGTTGAGGCCCTCGTCGGTTTTTTCGCGTACAAAACGGCGGATTTCTTCCATGAATGCATCGCCGTAGAGTTGCAACTTGCGCTCGCCCACGCCACTGACATACAGCAAATCGGCATCCGTGACGGGGCGTTTTTGCGCCATATCCTCCAGCGTGGCATCGCTAAAAACGAGGTACGGCGGCACACCTTGCTTCTGTGCGACGGTGCGCCGCAGCGCTTTCAGTCGTTCGAACAGGTCGTCGCGCAGCACCTGGGTGCGGTTCGGCTGGCGCTGGGCGGCTGCGCGTTCGGCGGCTTTTTCTTCGGGTTTTGGCGGCAGCGCAAGGCGAACGGGCTGTTGGGAAAATACCACAGCACGGCCAGCCTCGGTGGCCCGCAGGCAGTTGTTGTCATCGTAGGCAATCTCGATCAGGCCGTGGTGGAGCATTTGCGAAAGCAGAAACTGCCACTCCTCAAAATTGTACTCGCGCCCTGCACCGTAGGTCTTTACCTTGTCGAAGCCCCCCTGAAAAATCTCCCGGCGCTGGCTACCCCGCAACACGTCAATCAACATGTTCATGCCCACTTTTTCCTCCATTCGCAGTATGGCCGAAATGGCTTTTTGAGCAGCAGTGGTGCCGTCGAACTGTTGGGGCGGGTTGCTGCAAACGTCGCAGTTGCCGCAGTTTTTGTCGTAGGCTTCGCCAAAATAGTGCAGCACCGTCTTTCGGCGGCACACCGGTGCCTCGGCAAACTGATACATGCGGTTCAACTTGGCGATTTTGAGTTCCTTTTGCTCCGCCGATGCTTCACCCTCATCGAACATTTGCCGGTACGTCATCACGTCCTGGTAACTGAAAAACAACAGCGCGTCTGCGGGCAGACCATCGCGGCCTGCCCGGCCTACTTCCTGATAATAGCCTTCCAGGTTGCGGGGCAGGTTGTAGTGTACCACAAATCGCACGTTGCTTTTGTCAATGCCCATACCGAAGGCAATAGTGGCGCAAACGATGGGAGCGCGGTCGTTGATGAAATCATCCTGTACCCGGTTTCGATCCTGAGCGGGCATTTGGGCGTGGTAGGGGGCGGCCTTGAAGCCGCGCGAGCAGAGTTTTTCGGCCAGTTCCTCACAGGTGCGCCGTGCGAGGCAGTAGATGATGCCCGACTGTCCGGGCCGTTTTTTCAAAAACTCGCTGAGCTGCTCAAAACGGCGTTGGCCGGGCCTTACGCTGAGGGATATGTTAGGCCGGTCGAAGGAGGCGATAAACACAGCCGGATCGTTCAGGTGGAGTTGCTGGGCAATGTCCTTGCGCGTGAGTTTGTCGGCAGTGGCAGTGAGCGCCAGTACGGGCACGTCGGGATACTGCTCTTTGATGAACGCCAGTTGGGTGTATTCCGGGCGGAAATCGTGCCCCCAAGCCGAAATGCAGTGCGCTTCATCAATGGCAAACAAGCTGACGTTAAGCCGTTTCAGCAACGGCTGAAACCCCTGGGACACCAGTTTTTCGGGGCTGACATACAGCAGTTTCACCCGCCCGGCGAGCACATCGTCCTCCACGCCACGCACTTGTTCGGGGCTGAGCATACTGTTGATAAAAGCTGCTGGCGCACCGTTCTCGCGCAAACCCTCCACTTGGTCTTTCATCAGGGCCAACAACGGGCTGACTACCACAGCAGTGCCGTCCAGTACGAGGGCCGGAATTTGGAAACAAATACTCTTGCCGCCGCCAGTGGGCATAAGAACGAGAGCGTCGCGGCAGTCGAATACAGCTTGAACAATGTCGGCCTGCAACGGACGGAAGACGTCGTAACCGAACACTTTTTTGAGGGTGGTTTGCGCTTGCGCGAGGGTCATGGTTTCTGATGCTTGGTCTGTTTTGTTCGAGCAAAATTATGCACTTGCCACAAAAAATTTTATCAATAAAAAACTTTTTGTTTTACATTTGTCTTCTCGAACAACAACGGTAGGGAAATCGGGGCAGAAAACACCCTTTTTTCACACATTTTTTTTAAACAAATGTTGGCTTGTCGCGCTGCCAAAATGCGATGAGTCAGCAGAAAAACTACCTGCCATGATCCTGGAATTTGTAAAAAAACGCTGGTTCACCATTGCTTTGGTGGTGCTTGCTCTGTTCGCCGTTGTGCGAAAAAACACACGGACGTCGTCAAAGAATACGGACGACCGGTATGAAAAATACACCGACACAAAACCCTCACGACAGTCCAATACCATGCTGAACGTGGCTAGTTCAGGTGCGTCGGGAACAGTGCGCTTTCCCCCTACGGACGAAGCCCAAACGATTGCTTTTCTGAAGCGGTTTGCTCAAGTGGCCATTGCAGAACAACGAAAATTCGGCATACCCGCTTCCGTTCTGCTCGCTTGTGCATACGTGAACAGTTTTGCCGGCCAACGTGCCTGCGCTACCGAGGCAAATAACTACCTGGCAAACCACTGCACCAACGACTGGGCCGGGCCGACACTCGAAGCATCAGGCAGCTGTTTCAAAAAATACGAAACGGCTTGGGAAAGCATCCGTGATTTCAACGTGACCAACAGCAACAAAGCCTGGTACACGGCCGCAAAAAACAAGGCACGGCCGAACTGGAAACCATGGGCAAATGCAATGGCCAAAAGTCGCGTTTCCGACGTGGAAAACGTTGAGGCTGAAATGATCTGTATTATCGAAGAGTACCGGTTATTCGAACTGGACGAAGAATAGTAGATGTGTCAAAAAAAACGCGCTACGATTCACACCATGCTGATAACACAGCCGCATATTTGCGATCAATACCAAAATGAACTGTGTGATGAAGCCTGTTTTTCAAAAATACGCCTACCCTATCGCCGGATTGCTCGCAGTGGCGGGCATCGCTTTTTGGTTTTGGAGCAAACCCGCTGGATCCAGCACCGTGGAGTCCGGTCTTTTTCAGCCAGAAGAGGAAAAACTGACTTCCATCTTGTACGAGATCAAAGATTTCGGCTTTGCTGGCGAACCGCGCAATCAGCAGGACAGCCTTGCCGTTGCACTCGACCTGTACGGCGGAGCAAAGTACGAAAATGCCATTCCAGTTCTGGAGGGCTACCTCGCTGCTTATCCCGACGACCACGTCGCTCGTTTTTACTTCGGGATGACGCACCTGTACCTGAAAAAGTCGGCTGAAGCATTTGCTATCTTGTCGCCGTTGTCCGAGCTCGCATCGTTCGATATGCAAGACGATGCCCGCTGGTACGCCGCACTTGCCGCCTCCAATGTGGACCGAAATCGGGCCATCGGCTTGTTTGCCCGACTCAGCAAGGAACCCAACTCGAAATACCGGGATGCTGCTGCAGCGGTGATGGCCTCTATGCTGGACAGTCCCGACAACCTGTCGTTTCAAGTGGATGCTGTGGGCACCGCGCTCAAATGCTCGCTGGTAGTGGGCACCACGGCAGCATGGTGGCAGTCGGGCTGGCTGCGGGCGTTATTGGCCTTGTTATTTCCGGCCGGGGGCTTGGGTCTGGTGGTCTGGAACCGCCGTTTTCGGCAGCTGACGAAAGAACATGCCAGCATCACGCAGGACAAAGAGCGTTCGGACTCGTTACTGCGCAACATTTTGCCCGCCGACGTAACGGAAGAACTAAAAGCCACGGGCCACGCAAACGCCCGTCTGCACGAACAGGTAACGGTACTTTTTTCCGATTTCAAACATTTCACGCAAATTTCCGAAGAACTACCCCCGGAAGAATTAGTAGCCAATCTGAACGAAATTTTCGAAGCCTACGACAACATCATCACGGCTCACGGATTGGAAAAAATAAAAACGGTGGGCGACTGCTACATTTGCGCCGGCGGTATTCAGCCCGACGGAGCACAGCAAGCGATCAACCCTGACAGAAGCCAACACAACGCTATCCAGATTGTGCGGGCAGCTCAGGCGATGATGGGCTTCCTCGAAAAATTCAATGAACGGCAAGCCGCAACAGGCAAGCCGATTTTTGAAGCCAGAACCGGAATCCATACGGGTACCGTGGTGGCGGGCATCGTCGGCATCAAAAAATTTGCCTACGACATTTGGGGCGACACCGTGAACATCGCCGCTCGAATGGAGCAGGCGAGCGAAGCAGGCCGGATCAATATCTCCGGTTCAACGCAGGCGCTGGTATGTGACGTTTTCCCTTGCCTGTTCCGCGGCAAAGTGGAAGCCAAGGGCAAAGGTGCTGTCGAGATGTATTTTGTTGGCGATTGAAGATTCAAACCAGTACCACTGCATGAATACAACAAGAAGAAATTTTATCAAATCGTCGGCCTTGGCCGGCTTTGGTGCACTGATCTTACCCAACTCCCTTTTTTCCTATTCGGACAATAGGAACCACACCAAAAAGGTGCGGCTGGGTTTTATCGCCATGGGCATGCGAGGGCAAGTACTTTTACAGGAAATGGTTGGCAGGGACGATGTCGAAATCATCGCTATTGCAGAACCCGATCCCGCCATGATGCAGATAGGGCAGAAACTGCTCACAAAAAACAACCGCCCGCCCGCCAGAGAGTTCGGTAATGGCGAGTACGACTACCAAAACCTTTTGAAAGTAGAAAACATAGATGCCGTACTCATCGCTTCGCCGTGGGAATGGCACAAAGTCCAAGCCCTGGAGGCCATGTACGCTAAAAAAATCGTAGGCCTGGAAGTCGGCGGCGCTTTATCGCTGAAGGAATGCTGGGAGTACGTCAAGGCATACGAACAAACCAAAGTACCGATCATGGTCATGGAAAACGTCTGCTACCGACGGGACGTGATGGCGGTACTCAATATGGTGCGAAAAGGTATGTTCGGTGAGCTCGTGCATGCTCAGGGCGGGTACCTGCACGACCTGCGGGGCGTGTTGTTCAACGACGGAGTAACGCCCTACAACTCTGGTGTCGAGTTCGGCAACAAAGGCTTTAGCGAAGCCAAATGGCGTACCAACCACTATGTAAACCGAAACGGCGAGCTCTACCCTACCCACGGTTTAGGGCCGGTAAGTGTAGCCATGGACATCAACAGGGGCAACCGCCTGGTGCGCCTGTCTTCGTTCTCCTCCAAGTCGAGAGGGCTACACAAATACATCACGGAACACCCAAAAGGCGGGAAAGACCACCCCAACGCCAAGGTGCAGTTCAAGCAAGGAGACGTGGTGACCACGCAAATTCAGTGCGCTAACGGCGAAACCATTCTGCTGACCCACGATACCAGTTTGCAGCGCCCGTACAACCTCGGCTTCCGTATTCAAGGCACCGAGGGCTTGTGGCAGGATTTCGGCTGGGGCGAAAAAAACCAGGGCTTCATCTACTTCGAGAAATTGATGAAACATTCCCACCAATGGGACAACTCCGAAAAATGGCTGGACGAACATGACCACCCCCTTTGGCAAAAATATGCCGAGGATGCCAAAAATTCCGGGCACGGCGGAATGGACTTTTTTGTGATGAATTCCTTTATCGAGTGCATCAAACGCAACATCGAATTCCCGCTGGATGTGTACGATCTGGCCACTTGGTACGCTATCACGCCGCTGAGTGAAAAATCCGTGAAAAACAACGGCGCCGTGGTCGAAATCCCGGACTTTACAAAAGGCGCGTGGAAAACCCGAAAACCGGTGTTTGGATTCGACGGGGAATTTTAGGGCATGGCAGAGGTCGAACATATCGCTGCGCAGTTTTTGCCGTACAGCCGGGAGGAACTGACCGTACAGCCTATAACTGGCGGGCTGATCAACAAGACATTTCTGGTTGCTGCCAAAAACAACCCCCACCAGTATGTGCTTCAGCAGGTAAACCACCATATTTTTCAAAACCCGGACGCCATCACCCGGAATGTCGAACAGGTCAATTCCGTGCTCACCCGCTCCGGTTATCCGCTGAAACTGTTTCATTTTCTGAAAACCAGGTCTGGCGCGTTTCATTATTACGACACCGGCCACAGCACCTGGCGCATGCTGTCGCACATTGAAAACAGCGTGACCTATGACAAGGCGCTCACGCCCGAAATGGCCCGCAGGGGCGCAGGGGCGTTCAGCCTGTTTTACCGACACTTGAACGAAAGCCCCGGCATGGAGGTCGTTCCCGTGCTGCCCGATTTCATCAATTTTCGCAAACGGGTAACCGACTACCGTACGGCATTGTCAACCGGTTTATCCGAGCGATTAGAGAAAGCCGAGTCGCTGATCTCCCGCGTTGATCCCAATTTGAGCATTCCGGACCGCTGGATCGAATGGCAGGATTCCGGGCGGCTTCCGCTTCGGGTCATCCATGCGGACCCCAAGATCAGCAACGTGCTTTTTCACGCCGAACAACAAACCGCCTTGGCTATCATTGACCTGGACACGCTCCTGCATGGCACGCTGCTGTACGATTTTGGGGACATGGCCCGCTCGTATAGCAACACAACAGAGGAAGACAACTCGTCGATAGCAAGCCCCTTCAACACGGATCTGTATCAGGCGACCAAGGCGGGTTTTCTGAGTCATTTGGCAGATTTCCTGGAACCGGTCGAACGAGAAAACCTCGACTACGGCGCCCAGGTCGTAGTATTGGTTCAGTGCTTGCGTTTTTTGACTGACTACCTGAACGGCGACACCTACTACCAAGTCACCCACCCGGAGCAAAACCTGCACAGGGCTGTCAATCAGTTCAATTTGTTTTGGGGTATGAAGGGTCTGTGTCTTGTCCTGAAACCCCCTGATTCATCGGGGGGCCAAGCGCATCCCACCCAACACATCTAACGCCCTGTAAATCACTGATTTATCAGGGGACCAAACACAACACTTCTAACATCCTGTAACCCCCTGATTCATCGGGGGGCCAAACGCAACACACCAATCACATCTACCATCCTGACAAACATCACATCCAAAGACACTACACGCTTGCCTCACCCAATCATCCGAACAAACCCATACTTTGACATAAACTCCTCACATTCTTCTGTAAAAGTCCTCTTTTCGTGGTGGGACTCTTGCTTTTTGAGATAATTGCGCACGGTCTCCACGTTCGATTGGCTGACCGATACGGCGTAGTAATCGTCCGCCCAGTCGAAATAGGTTTCGATTATCTTATGTTCGTTGATGTAGCGCGAACTTTCCCCTTTCATCCATGCGATGACCTGCGCGATGGTCTGGTCGCAAGCCAAAGAGATCAAAACGTGGACATGATCTGCCACGCCATTGATGAAATCAAGGTAGATGCCTTTCTCTTTCGCGTTGGACTTGATGTGTTTGAAAATATCTATCCGCTTGTTTTTGTTAGCCAGCAGGGGTTCTCTGCTTTTGGTGGACCAAACAGCATGTACCCAGATGCGAACTTGTGCCATAATATCCGTGGTTTTGGTGTGATATTTTTCTAATTTGCGCTGTACAGCAGTTCTAATGTGATGCTTGTCAGGATGATAGATGTGGCCAGTGGGATGCGCTTGTCCCCCTGATGAATCAGGGGGTTACAGGATGATAGATGTGGTTGGTGCTTTACTGATTGGCTAGTGGAGACATGTATAGTTTTTGATTGTCGGACAAAAATAAGACAAAAATTGTGTTACAAAGCACAAATTTGACACATTTTGTTTTTTTACTTGTTCCAAATTTGCGAGTATTCAGAATACAAGATATGTCCGCTGGATGATTAAAAGCCAA
>JBJXEZ010000314.1:0-9268 GCA_046153695.1 Saprospiraceae bacterium | reverse complement strand
AGTTGTTAGTTTCAGGGAGATTGGTTTTTACCCAGACAACTATCTTTTTGTGCGAATAGCAGCGCTCTTTAATCAAAAAGATGGGAAGTCTGGGTGAAAAGCAAGCCGCTGAAACTGACAAGTTATTCTTCACCCGTTCCTAAGGTTGATGTGTATTCCGGGATGCCACGCGAGGATGTGGAGTCAGCACATCCTGCTACCGGACATCCCGGATCGGAGTTTCAGGATCAGATCGTTGGCGGCAGCGGGTTCGGCACTGCGTTGTTCACGGGCGGCAGCGATTTGAGGTAGGTATAAACTGCTCGCAGGTCTTCGTCGGTCATTTTGGCAAAATTGAACCACGGCATGGGCGGCAGCATCGGGCGGGTGCCGTCCAGCCCTTTCGATTTGCCTTCGCGGATGGCTTTAAAAAACTGCGCTTCCGTCCAGTTGCCGATGCCAGTATCGTCGGGCGTGAGGTTTGCGGCGAATGAAGTGCCCCAGGGGCCGACCGTCGCCGTCAGGCTTGGACTGAACAGTGCCCATTGGCCCGGTGCGACCATTTTTTTGTCGGTGATAGCGGGCAAAGCCTCTTCTGACGGGTGGCCTGAAAGCAGTCGTTTCGGGTCAGGCGCAGGCCCCATATCGGTCATGATCTTGGGCGAGTGGCAGTCGTTGCAGCCTCCGATAGTGACGAGATATTCGCCGCGTTTAACGAGGTCGGCAGAGGAGGTGGCAGCCTTGTTTTTGGTAGCGGATTGGGAGGTTTCCTGTGTACAGTATGCGAGGGCAAGAAGCAAGGCGAGGCCAAGCATCATTGATGAAAATTGTTTCATAATAAATTGGTTAAGAAACCTTTGAAAAGATAATTTTTTTGTACTTCAGATGGGTTGTAGTTTTTTTTAACGACAGGTTCGTTAGGCGTTCCGGGTAAAGGCAGCGAACTTGTGCGGTTGTTTCATCAGGAGTATCCCCACCCAAATCGCCCAAACCGGTGCGAGCAGCAGGTAAGCATTCAGGCTAAATTCGCCCAACCCCGCCCACTCGAATGTGTGCGCCAGCGAATCCAGTACACCCGATGTGCCCATCGCGATGGTCAGGTAAAAAAGCGGCTTACTCCTTGGCCGCAGAAGCGGGGCTGCACCAAAACAGAACACGCCCATCAAGCCCATTTCCAGCAGGTTCCAAATGCCGCCGTTGACGACTCGGTACACCAGCAGGAAATCCTTTTGAAACGCTGCTTGCGCTGTCACATCGGCCTGTCCAAAGGCCCGCAACAGGTCGGTACCCGCTGATGCCAGGATAGCAGCCCCGCTCGCCCCGATGACGGCATAAGCCAATCCGCTCGCCGCGAAAACCCTGCGCCATGGCGACTCCATCTGTTCATAAAAATACAGCACCGCAGGTACCAGCAGCAGGTAGTACCCCCAGATGTCGGTGATCATGCCCCAGCGGAAAAACTCCGCTTGCGAGGCTTCGAAACCGTTGAAAAGCAGCGCCGGGTCGGCAAAAGCCTCGAAATTGAAGCGCACTGCAAAAGCCAGCAGCACATTGCAGGCGAACGCCAAAAGACCGGAGAGCACGGTCAACCAGCCGATGGACGTGATGTAACGTTGTGTCGAGTTCATAATTTTCGTTTTAATTTGCTGCAAAAGTGGGGGTATGCAGAATCTCCAATTGTCGCATATTGCGCCAAAAAACAAGCACTTCACGCCATGAGAGTCAGAATGAGCATTATTCGCAACATAGTTTTCGGGTCGGCGCGTTTTGGGGCCAACCCGAAGATGTTTTGGGAGAAACTGGACCTCCCTCCAGAACAGTACGAGCAAAGCGACCTGATGGTGGACTGGATACCGGGGGCCAAAGTCTGGGACATAGCGGCTAATTTGACAAACAATCCGCAAATTGGGTTGCAACTCGGCGAACTGACTACCGAAATTTCGCTCGGCCTCGTCGGCCACCTGATGCAGACAAGCCCGACACTGGGCGCGGCTTGCGAGCAGGTGGCGCGGTTCAACCTGTCGTTTTCCGAGATGTTCTACTACCACACCCACCGGAACACCCATGAATTTATCATGGAATTTGCCCCGACCGAGCCCTATCTGCTGCAATACCCCGACTCGGCTCGCCACTCGGTAGAAATTTCCATGACCGGTATTTTGCACGTCGCTCACCTCCTGACCGGAAAAAAAGTACTGCCGCTATACACCTGCTTCGCCTACCCGCATCCGGTTGCCGACCTTCGGGAATACCGGCGTTTGTTAGGCGATGATCTTCGATTCAATCAACCCAAAAGTTGTGTGGTATTCAAAATATCGGATGCTGACTTGCCGGTCATTGGCTACAATGCCGAGTTGCTTCGGATGTTCGAACAATTGGCGCATGACTTCATCCAGCGGCATCAAAACCAACAAAACGCTGTTGCATTGGTCAAAAAAACCATTTTGGACCAGTTTTGCCATCAGTTGCCGCAACTGCCCGAAGTCGCCGAGCGACTGAACATGACCAGCCGCTCTTTGCAGCGGAAATTGCATGATGAAGGAGTCAGTTTTCAGCAAATTATGGAGGAAATCCGTTCTGAAATGGCGGTAGGATTAGTAAAGCGCAAGCAGTTCACCGCCAATGAAATTGCCTATATGCTCGGCTATGCTGACCCGACTTCGTTCCGTCGCGCGTTCAAACGTTGGACGGGAGCCAACCCCAGGGCCTTGGGCAGGGCATAATTTGTGCTCAATCGTTCCTGTTTAGCACCCGACGGAGGTGGGTTATGGGTAATTCGGATTAAAATATACGTTTTTCTAGGTTGGCTTCACCGATTTTACGCCTCAATGTTAGGTGTCTTCCCTGGAGGAGGGGACGGGACAGCAACCCACGAATCGAAACCTGTGTCTTTACGCCACCGGATACTTCGAAAACACCATCAACCATGTCCTCCGCTATGAAACACCTACTCACGCTCCTCCTCGCCGGCTTTCTGCTGGTACACACCCACGCCCAAACCACCCTCAGCGCCGCCGATTGGCAGTCCGACCTGCGTTTTCTGCAAAAAACGGTGCACAAGGACTACGCTTTTCTGTTCAAAAAAATCACTTCTGAAAAATGGGACGCCGAGGTGGACAAACACCACCAGGCCATACCTGCCCTGCAGCCGCACGAAATTCTCGCCGGGTTTGGGCGTATCGTTTCGGCCTTCGGCTATGGCCATACGGACATCGGCTGGTCGGAGGCGCCCGTCAAGTCGCATATCGTGCCGCTCAACCTGTACTGGTTCTCCGATGGCATTCGCGTGGAAGGTTGCCCCAAAGATCAGGCCGAAGCGCTCGGCGCAAAACTGTTGCGCGTGGAGGGTATACCCGTCGAAAAAGCGCTTGAGGCCCTGCGTCCGCTGCTGCCCGTCGAGAACGAGCAATATTTCCGGGCGTATATCCTCGATTTTCTGCTGATCCCCGAGGCGCTGCATGCGCAGGGTATCACAAAATCTTTGAAAAAGACCATAACGATGACCCTGGAGCGGGATGGCAAATCGTTCGACAAAACCTTCGATGCAGTGGATGCCTTCCGGTTCCCGAGGAAGTATGGCTTCGTTGCACCAGGCGGCGCGTGGTTGACCGTGCGCGACTCTGCCAGTACGCCTTATTACCTGAAAAACCTCGACAAAATCTACTTCTTCGAGTACCTGCCGGAGCACAAAACCCTGTACGTGCGGCAGAGCCAGCAAGTGGACGATAAGGACGAAAGCATCGCGCAGTTTTACAAACGCGTATTCGATTTCGTGGACAAGAACGACGTGGAGCGCTTCGTGCTGGATGTGCGCCTCAATGGGGGCGGCAACAACTACAAAAACAAACCCATCGTACAGGGCCTCATCCGGGCCAAAAAGATCAACCAGCCCGGCAAGTTGTTCGTGTTCATCGGACGGCGCACCTTCTCGGCCTGCCAAAACCTCGTAAATGAACTGCATACCTACACCGACGCCATCTTCGTGGGCGAGCCAACATCCGAAAATATTAACTTCTATGGCGACAACCGCCGCGTGGAACTGCCCAACAGCAAATTGCCCGTGTTCCTCTCGTTTGCCTGGTGGCAGGACAAACCCCAGTGGGAAAACGACGACTGGCTGGCGCCCCAATTGGCTGCCGACCTGTCCTTCGACGACTACCGAAGCAACCGCGACCCCGTGCTGGTAGCCGCCCTGAACATGACGGACAAAGACCCGGTACTGGACCCTCTGGTGCACCTGCGCACGCTGTTTCAGTCGGGCCAAACCGAGCGCCTCGAATCGGAAGCCCAACGTATGGTGGCCGACCCGCGTTACCGCTACATCAACTTCGAAGACCGGATCAACCAGGCCGGCTACGATATGCTCAATGGCCAAAAGTTGGATGCTGCGATCTCCGTTTTTTTGTTGAACACGCGGCTGTTCCCAAAATCTGCCAACGCCTGGGATAGTCTCGGGGAGGCACACTACCACGCGGGTGCGTTCGAAAAAGCCGCAGGGTTTTACCGAAAAGCGATTGCGCTGGACCCCGACGGCAGCACGGGGGAAAATGCACGCCGTATGCTGAAGGAAATGGGGAAGTAAGAACTGGCAACCTTCGATAAAAGTACAATTTCTATCCGCCGATCTGCCCTGTAGCCCGCCACCAACACTCGGCAAGTAAATGGCCCGCGCCCGTGCGCCCAGCCTTTCCTGGTTTTAAAAATATGGAAAGCTACCTCGGCAGATGAGCAACTGGCAACTTTGGCCGAGTAACTGGCTGCATTGATTTCGAGCGGTTGGCCGACCTTTGAGCCCAATGACGAAGGTTCACCCGATACAACTTATATGGTATGCCTGCGTACTCCGTCGGAACAGCGTTCCGGCGTATGTCTTGCTGGTGCTGGCCGTGGCCACCTGTTCGTTTGCTCAAACAGCGCCTGAATCCCCCAATCAGCAAATCACAGACAAATTCTCCCGTTACCAGCACTACACGATGGCGCAGGGCTTGTCGAGCAACTGGGTCACGAGTACCGCGCAGGACGACGACGGATTCCTCTGGTTTGGCACGATCGAAGGACTCAATCGCTTCGACGGCGAGCGCTTCACATCGTTTTTCCACCACGCCGACGGGAAGGGTTTGCCAACGGACCGAATCACACGATTGCTGGCTCTGCCCGGTCACCGGCTGCTCGTCGGCACCGAAAATGGGCTGTGCGTGCTGCATACCCGCCGTTTGGAATTTGAACCCGTAACGTTGCCCACCCGCACGGAGTTTTTGGAAAACGATCTGGTCGTCTCGAAACTGCGCCGCACCCGAAACGGGCAGATTTGGATCGGCACCAACACGGGTGTACACCTGCTGGACGACCGACTTCAGGTGATGCAATCCTACCTCAAACCCGTGCGGCCCGGCGAGGTGCCCGATAACTATTTCGTCCTTGATTTTTTGGAACTTCCCGACGGTACCGTCGCCGTGAAGTGCCGCCAACCAGCCCCCCCGTATTACAGCCCCTGGCAAATTATTGATTTTCAAAAACAAACAACAAAGCCGCTGGCACAGTACCTGCCGGGGTGCGGGGTGCTCGACACCGCTTTGCTGAGCACCTGTGTTGTCTGGGACGACAACCGAAACAGTGTCTGGTACACGGCGATGAAAACGACCTCTGTCACCACGCTCTACCGCTTCGACTGGGCGACCCGCACGACCCGGCTCTTGCTGCGAAACACATACGCCGATCCGGAAGAACAGCACAAGGGCCACTACAACAACCCTTTTTTGCTGCCCGACAGCCTGCTGTTCCTCCAACGCTATTTCGGCGCACCCGTCATCTATGACCTGCGAGACGGCTCCACCACCGACCTGCCCGCCTGGAAAACCTCCGCCCCCGATGGCAAGGGGATCGTCAATTTCGTGGATCGCGACGGCAACCTCTGGCTCTGCCCGCGTTTCGAGGGCATCTATTTTTTGACCCTCAAAAAAATGCCCACCACCCCTATGGCCGCACTCAACTCCGTCCATAAAAAAATGATGGCTGCCATGGGTGTCTCCGAAGAGTGGTTTGGCTTTAATTGTGTCGAACATGCCGGCAAATGGGTGGTGGGAAGTACCAATGGCGGCCTTTACAGCATGGACAAAACCGGCCTCGGCGTAACCGGACCAGTGCTCGACAATGATTTTCGCAGTTATGCCTACGTCCAGGATTTTGCGCCCGACCGGGGCGATACACTCTGGATAAACACCCTGGGAGGCCTGTACTGGTACAATCCTGTTCACAATACCAACGGCCCGCTCAAAGAACGTATTAAGGGTTTGGATTCTCTGGACGACCGGTTCATATACCGCGATCGCTATGGACTCATTTGGGGGCGGGTGCTCGATAACGGGGTATGTTATTTTGACACCCGTAGTCGTCGGCTCACACATTTTCCAGGCAGAGGAAAAAACCCGCCGTTCCCGCTCGTGTCGGCCGCCGCTTACACCGAAAGCCCCGACGGCGATATGTGGTTCAGTTTCGGCAATGAAGAAAAATACCTTGCTCGCTGGCGACGCGCCGAGGGCATTTTTGAAAAAATTGAACCCAAATGTCCACCCGGTACGATATGCTCAAATGCCGTCAATCTCATCGCCGACAAGCACGACAACCTCTGGTTGTACACGAAACACGGGTGGTTTGTCATGAACACACGTACCCGCATCGTTCAACCCTTCGGGAAAACCAACGGTTTGATTACCAACAACCCAGAAGGAGCCTGTTTGGACAGGGACGGCAACGTTTGGTTTGCCACCGCCTACGGCCTGAGCCGGTACGATCCTGCTGGCCGCAAACTGCGCACCTTCCGCCAGACGGACGGACTGCTTTCCAGCACAATCACCAATGTTGAACTTTTAGATACCACCCGCAACATCCTGTTAGTCTCCACCGACCGGGGGATGTGCCTGTTCGAGCCGGACAAAATAGGTGCCGCCACACCCGCGCTGCCCACATTTGTCACCGGGTTGCGCGTATCCGACCAGTCCGTTTCGTTGCCTACATCCGGCCCGTTGGCCTTGTTATACAGCCAAAACGATCTGCGAATCGAGTTCACCGGGGTCAACTTCATCAACGGTCCCGCCAACCGCTACCAATACAGCTTGGAGCCGGAAGGCAGCCAAGCCGACTGGAAAGAGGCTGGAACCGACAATTTCGCCAACTTCCTCAACCTGGCACCCGGCAGTTATGTATTCCGCGCCCGCACAGCCAACAGCGATGGGGCTTGGGGCACAGAAGAAGCCACGCTGCGTATCGTTATTTACCCGCCTTGGTGGCAAACATGGTCGTTTCGGCTTGCTCTACTGGTTGCACTGATCGCCACAGGCTGGTGGCTGTATCGGCGTCAAATTAACGTCGTGGAAGGCCGGGAAAAAGAAAAAGCACAGGTGCGCCAACAATTGGCCGACCTCGAAATGCGGGCGTTGCGTTCCCAAATGAACCCGCACTTCGTGTTCAATGCGCTCAACTCGGTGCAGAACTTTATCCTGAAAAACAATACCCGCGAGGCAAGCCGTTACCTCACTAAATTCGCACGCCTCATGCGCCTTATTTTGGAAAACAGTGAGTCGCCGATGGTGCCGTTAGCACGCGAGATCGAACTGCTGCGCTACTACACCGAATTGGAGCAACTTCGGTTCAACCACCGGTTTTCATTTGATTTCCAAATAGATAACAACCTGAATCCCGAATCGCTCTCCATTCCAGGGATGCTTGTACAGCCCCATATCGAGAATGCCATCTGGCACGGCCTGATGCACAAAACCGAACCGGGCCAACTCTTGATACGCTTCCTGAAAGCCGATGAAAAAACCATCGTTTGCGAAATCGAGGACAACGGTGTGGGTCGTACCCGTGCAGGGGAAATCGAAAAAGATCGCCCGAAAAACTACCGTTCCACCGGCCTTGCCAACATCCGTCACCGCCTCAATTTGCTCAACACTCAATTAGACCAGGACATTCGACTACATTTTGAAGACTTGTACGACGAGCAGGGGCAAGCGCTCGGAACGAAAGTAGTCGTGCGGATGCCGATGATCGGATAAAGCCGAAGCAACGCATCAACAAACAAATCAAACCAACGCCAATCATGACTGCCATACTTGTAGACGACGAACCCAACGCCACCGAAGCCCTCGCCAATATGCTCCGCATGACCGCCCCCGACGTAGCGGTAATTGCTGTTGCCAACGACCCGTACCAAGGTTTGGAACTCATACGGGAGCGGCAGCCCGAATTGCTTTTCCTCGATATCCAGATGCCGCACATGACCGGTTTCGAAATGCTGGAAAAACTCGGCAAAATCAACTGCGCCGTCATTTTCACCACAGCCTACGACCAATACGCGATGCAGGCATTTAAAGTGTCAGCCGCAGATTACCTGTTGAAACCCATAGACCTTGACGAACTGGAGGCCGCCGTCGGAAAAGTACGCCAGCAGCGGGCAGCAGCACTACCCGATTTCAGCGCACTGGAACGCCTCTTCCAGCAGGTACAAAAAACGGAACCTCAACGGATTGCTCTACCCCTCGGAGATGGGTTGATGTTCGTACTGGTAGCCGACATTGTGCGGCTTCAATCGGATTCCAACTACACGACATTCTATTTGGCCAACCACGACAAGGTAGTTGTGTCGCGCACGATGGGCGAATACGAGGCCGTTCTCGAAAAGCAAAATTTTTGCCGTGTACACCATTCGCATATCATCAACCTCGCCCACCTGCGCCGCTACATAAAAACCGATGGCGGTTACGTCGAAATGAGCGATGGCTCGAAAGTGGAAATCTCTCGCCGAAAAAAAGATGATTTTGTGGCCATGCTCGGAGGAGATTTCTAATCGCCTCTACGCGGCCGTATGGATGCGCAGACGAGTCCCGCCCCCCATACGGCCCTATGTGCACACCTACTCCACTAATACCACCCGCGTAGCCACCACCCCGCTCGGCGAGCGCATACTCACGGTATAAACCCCCGCCGCAGCACCCGCTTCGCGCAGGCTCACGGCAAGTTTCAACTCGTCCACAACTGGCAAACGCCGCTCCCAAACCAACTGTCCCAGGTCGCCAAAGACCGAAACCGTCACGGCCTCCCCGACAAAGTCGGACAGGTCAATCCACACCCGGTCGGTGGTTGGATTTGGGAAAACGACGAGCGATGAATGATGCGCGATACGTCTCGTAGCGTCCTCTTCGCGGTTTTCCGTTTCCTGCGGCCCGTAACTGGTGCCCAGCACGGTAATCACCTGCTGCGTCGTCGCCGAGTTGCCGCACAGGTCGGTCGC
>JBJXEZ010000052.1:0-13780 GCA_046153695.1 Saprospiraceae bacterium | reverse complement strand
GCAGGCTGCCGTTGGCGATGGGCAGCCCCGTCAGGTCGCTGACCATGGTCTGGAAATTGAGCAGGCTCTCCAGGCGACCCTGCGCAATCTCGGCCTGGTAGGGCGTATACTGGGTGTACCAGCCGGGATTTTGGAACACGTTGCGCAGCACAACGGATGGCGTGATCGTGCCGTAGTAACCCATCCCGATATAGTTGCGCATCACGCGGTTCAGTTGGGCAGTCGTTTTCAGTTCAGCCAGGTACTCGAATTCGGACTGAGCAGCCGGCAGGTCGAGCGGTTTTTTCAGCCGAATACTGTCTGGCACAGTCTGATGGATCAGTTCGTCGATGGACGAAACATTCAGGAACCGGAGCATTTCCGGAAGGTCATGGCTGTTAGGTCCGATGTGCCGGTTCTGGAACCGGTCGGGGTGCTGAAAATGGCTCATCGCAAAAGAGAATAATTAGTCACGAAATGTGGTGGAAATTGCCTTGGCCAAAGAGGGTCAAAAAACTGCGCGAAGGTAGGGATTGTTCCTTGAGGCAGTTGCCTTTGCACGTGTGAAAAAAAGAAGAATACCATGACCGTCCACCAGTTAAAGTTGAAAGACATGACCGCCCTGTTTTTGCAAGAGTTGCGGCAGCAGTACCTCGACGGGGAAATGGAGGTCTAGTTACGGATATTTCCCAAAACGCCGCGCGGCCGGCATACGGGCCAAACCACTATGAGCGAGGACGTTTTTTGGCAGATTATCGCCATGCTGGACTGGGAAAAAGAAGGTGATGACGAGGCGGTTCTTCGCCCGGCTGTTGATTTTTTGTCCGCATTCTCCGCTACCGAAATTGCTCGTTTTCAGGATATCCTTTCAGAAAAACTACACCGCCTCGATGGCGAACGGTACGCAAAACACATTGGCGAAAATGCCTATGGTTCTAGCGGCTATTTTTCGACAGATATTTTTCTTTATGCCCGCTGCTGCGTCGTGGCCAACGGACGCTCGTTTTACGAGCATGTGCTGAAACACCCACAAGATATGCCCCAGGACATGGATTTTGAAGCGCTACTTGGACTGGCGGACGATGCCTATTTCGCGAAAACTGGGACACACATGGAGTATGTGCCTGCGTACAACTACGAAACCGGCTTCAACTCCCATGGCTGGGGCGAAAAAACCATTCGGCTCTAATATTCTACTGTTCAATGAAAAACGCCCTGCATGGTAAGGAACGGTGCTGGAATAAAGGTGCAGATTTGGCGGCCTTGTTTTGCCGCTGTTTTCGTTGTTCGTCGGTTGTTTAGGCACCGCTAAACGCCCTTCTCTCGCCTCAACAGCAAGAAAAACGGCTCCCCAAATTTGCACCTTTATTCCAGCTCCGTTCCTAATGCGAAGAAAGACCCGAAAAAATTTCACCTGTACGAAATTTATGACACAGAGGATGACGATACCTACAAGTACGGTATTTCGCATTACCCCATTGGAGATGACGGCCTTTCCCAACGAATTCGAGAGCAGGTATCGCTGTTCAACCGAGTGGTCAAATGGGCTCGTTTCATCGGACGAATTCTCCTGAGGGATATCCCCGGCAGGGCTCGGGCCGAGGAAATTGAAAAGAAACACATCTCCGAATATCACCAACAACATGGCCAAAAACCCAGAGGTAACCTGTGAATACTCGAACGGTGGTCAATCCTCCATCCTCACCCACCGCCGCGCCCAAACCTCGCCTCCTCCTCGGCACAAAACCGTGTACATGCCTGGCTTAAGTTCCGCCACGTTCAATGGCCACGAGTTTTCACCCGCTACTGCCACAGCCGTTTTTTGAAAAACCGAACGCCCGTGCAGATCAAAAATTTCCAATACAACATTTTGTCGCTCTTCCATTTCCAGCGCCACATACAACCGCTCATCTGCCGGGTTAGGCCAAACGCGAAGCGTGCTTCTCGCTTCCGATGCCCCTTTATCGCCAGTGGTTGACACGCCCTCTGGCTTGAACGCCACAATAAAATAGCGGCTCCCGCCCGTGTTTATGTCGAAAAACGGCACGCGCCCGCTGGAGTCCAACCCGAAACCGGGAACAGTAGGCAGACCGACCAAGTGGTTGGAAAACCACAAAAAATATGCGCCAGCCGGCACCAGTGGAAACAGGTAACCGCCGTCGGCGTTGGTAGCCGTAGCCGCTGCCAGCGTGGAGTCGCCCCGATACAGCAGGATGCCCACCTTGTCGAGACCGTGCTCGTTCACATCCCACAGATCGTTCCGGTTTTCGTCGAGCCAAACGGAGCCGTACAGCGCCGCTTGGTCCACGATCCAGGCGGCGTTCAGGGTTTTTATTTCCCGGTAGGCGAGGTTGAAAGCAGCCGTGAATCCCTCGGTATCCACATTTTCCGAAGGAGCCAGCACGCCTGCGGTGGTGCCGGGCCGGAATCGCAGGTAGTACGCCTCGGGCAGCAGGTGGTCGAACCGGTAGCGACCGTTGCCCAGTGTTTTTTTTACGGCCAGCAGCGAATCGTTGGCAGCGGCGTACAGGGCCACCTCCACGTTCGGCAGTAGCGTTTCGCCCGCCGACCAGATGCCGTCCAAATTTTGATCAATACCAACAGTTCCGGTCACGGTACTGGCACGCAGGGTGTCGGGCGGGTACAGTTGGCGCTTGGGAACGATCTGTTTTACCTGTCGTGCACTGCTCCAGCGCAATTCGGCCAGCGCGCCGCCGCCGATTTCCAAGTACTCCAACCGGATGGGATAGCGCACGCCGTTTTTCAAAAAAATACTGCCTGAATGTTCGGTGATGACCTGTGGAACCCACTGGTCTAAGAGCAGTGAATCGCCCACCCAGAGCCGGGCACCGTCGTCGCTACGGATATGAAACTGGTAAGTCTCGCCGAAAACCGGCTCCACGAAACCCGTCCAGCGCACCGTAAAATAATCGCTGGGCAGGCTGACTGAATCGGGCGTGCCCTCGCCCCAATCAAAATGGATCGTCGTGTCCGTGCGCACGAGAGCGGGCGGATCGGGCAGTGTAGCCAACGGATCGAAGAAATAGGCTCCGTGCAAACCGGTGCCGTTGCCCAACACGATCCGGTCGTAACGGATCGCAAGGGTATCGGGCGTTTCCGCAGCGTAAACAGTGCGCAACGTCTCGGTAGAACCGTTTTCCCAGTCCCGGAAATAAAACAAAGTGTCGCCGTTTTGAAAAAAAAGCGTGGCTAACAGACTGTGTTGCATACCAATCACACTTGACACATCTGCTGGTAAGGGCCGTATCTGACCGTTGATGTTGACGGGTAGGCCGGGAGGGCCGTCGAGGAAAAATTTTGTCAGTTTGGGCAGCACATCAAGAGCGGCACTCCGACTCAGCCCGGTTGTATCCGTGGCGGTGAGGTGTATGCGAAAAAATACATCGGCAGCTGTTTCGCCCACCGTGGGCACGGCAATCATACCTTCGGAAACGCCCGCGATGGTTGGCAGGGCGGGGTGCGTGTGCGCGGCATGATGAAAATCAACGCGCCAGGTCAGGCGGCTGTCGGCCAACAGACCCTCGTCAGGGTCGGTGGCCCGGCCTCGGAAAAAAATCGTGTCGCCGCACCGGTACGTGGTGTTAGCAAAAGGCAGGAGGATTTCAGGCAAAGGTCGCTTGCCGTCGGTCACGCACAGCACGGCTGTGTGGCTGGTGTCAGAACCGAAAAGGTTGGCGGCTACGCAAACGATTTGTGCGCCGCTGTCTGTGGGCATTGTGTTCGCCAGCGCCAGCACCGACGAATCCGCTCCTGGTACTGGCATGGCATTGATCAACCACTGGTACGTGATCGGCTGGGCACCGAATGCCTTGGCGCTGAACAACGCCGTTTCGCCCGCTGCCACATGTGCGTCGCGAGGGTGCCCGGCCACGAGTGGCGTGCTATCGCCCACCCAAAAAACTTTCCAAAGCGTGCCTTCCACGCTGGCAGTGTTGTCGCCCGGCGAGCCGCCGCCTAATCCGGCCCTGGCAAAATAGTACAGTTCGCCGACCGGGCCGACGAGCAGGCTGACCGGTCGGTCAATGCCCGTGGCGAAGGTATCGGCCAGCATGCCCGTGGTCGGGTCGAGCGTGCGAATCCAGCCGGAGCAGTAGTCGGCAAAGAAAAACCGGCGCTGAAATGTCGGTGGAATTCCGGGCTGGTTGCCCAGCCCAAATGCCGCGCCCACCACGGCGCAGCCCGTTTGCGGTCCGTGTGGGTAAGCAAAAAACGGGTCCTGGTAATCGGTGGGCGGCGTTTGGCCATTCAACGGGCCTTCTATCAGGTTCCATCCGTAGTTTTTTCCGGGCTTCAGTTCGTTCACCTCCTCGAAAGAGCCGAGGCCCACGTCGCAAAACAGGATTTTTCCGGTAGCCGGGTCGCAGGCCATGGAGAAGGGGTTTCGCACGCCGGAGGCAAAAATAGCGCGGCTGTTTCCGGCCAACTGGCCGTAAAACGGGTTGCTCGCGGGGATGGAGCCGTCGGGATTCAGGCGCAGGATTTTTCCCAAAACTGTGTTCAGATTTTGGGCCTTGGCGGGCGCTGCGCCGTCGCCCACGCCGATGTACAAGCAGCCGTCGGGGCCGAAAACGAGTGCGCCGCCGTTGTGGATGGCGCCGTTCATCGGGTCGAGTTCGAGCAGCACCTGTTCGCTGCCCGGCACGGCAAAGCCGCCGTTGGCCAGCACGCGGCTGACGCGGTTTCGGCTGGCACCGGGCACGGTGTAGTACAGGTAAACCCAAGGCTCTTGCCCAAAATTTGGATGTACGGCGATGCCCTCCAAACCGCGCTCGTTGAAGTCGTCCACTGCCAGGGTCAGGAACGGCTCGGTATGCAGTTCATCGTCGTGCAGGAGCAGTACGCGCCCGTCTTTTTGGGCCAAAAACAGGCTGCCGTCCGGGGCCATGGCCATGGCCGCCGGGTTGAGGCCCTCGGCCACGGCTTTTTCGGCGAAGCCGGGGGGCAGGTCGGCGGCGAACAATGAGCAAGTCGGGACGACAAGCATGACCACTGCGCGGGTCAGTGCGGTTAAAAATATATTTTTCTTCAAAACGGATATGTTTGATGACCGGGAAAGGCTGTCACGTCAAGCAAACTCTGAGAGCCTCCAAAAACTCCGCGAATCTCTGTGATACTTTTTTGTGTCGCGACGTGTGGCCAAAAATACACCACAGATCAAAAGTGGAAACCATACCCGAAAAACACCGCTTTCATACCAAATACGCTCAGGCCGGAGAGCAAAACACCGAACATGATGAGCGCGAACGGGACGTACACAGCCACTTTCACAAAACGGTGGTTCCACGGCAAGTGGTGCATGAGCGGAAGCAGCAAAAATGCGAGGCAGAGGCCAAAAAACGAAACCTGGAACATCATCAGAGCCAAGGTCATAAACAGCAGCCCTGCACCGATCTCGAAGCCCTGAACCATCTTGGTATCGGGGTGGCTTTTGGACAAAAACTGCTGCCAATTGTTGCGCAGGTCACTGAAATTGAACCCGCGCGGACCAGCCTTTTCGGTTTTGAATTCTTGCTGGTTGGTGTCGCCGGTGACGAGAAAAGATGCCTTGCCGGAGATCATATAGGCGATCACGCCGATGGACGAAAGCGGCGAAAGGGCCGCGTACAGGGCCGTGCTGTGGCTCAGGAACCTGAAAAGTTGCAACGGTTTGTGCGCCAGAGCCAGAATGAAACTGAGCACCGGGGCGAAGAATGTGAGCAAGGTAATGATGAAAAAATCAGTGTCGTAAATGACCTCGAAACCCGGGCTGAGCACGAGGATCGGGATCAGGAACTCGTGGCTGCCCACCATGAATGTCATGTCCTGTGTGTAGCTGAAAAACAAAGGCAACGCCAGGTTGGCGTTCAGCATGAAAAAGAAGTACAGCAGGGTGAGTGGCAGGTTGAGCGTAGGGAAAAGCACGTCCAGTTTTTCTGTCCAGGAGATATTTTTGGCGCGTAGCAACCACCCCATCTTTTTGCGGAGGAACTCGCTGGTGCCGCGCGTCCATTTCATGTGGCGGATGCGGAAAGCGCGCACGGTGTCGGGAAAATCCTCATAGCAGATGACCTCCTCAACGAAGCGGCCCCGGTAGCCTTTTTCGCGAACGTGGATGGCATAGCCGAGGTCTTCGCTCACGATGTCGGGGAAGCCACCGATCTCCTCCCAGCACTTGCGGCGCAGCAGGGCACCATGACCGAGAAACATGACGAATCCGTAGTCGTTGCGCAGGGGCTGGTACCATTTCCAGTGGATGTCAATGCCCACGCCCAGCGATTTTCCGAGCGCGCTGGCGGTGTTTGGGTTGGCCCGGTGGTTGGCCTGCACGAACCCGCAAGTGGGGTCGTTTTCCATGACGGGCACCAATTTGGTCAAAAAATCGGGCGGCAAAATTTCGTCCGCGTCGGCGATGGCAAAGTACGGCTCGTGGGTGGCGAAGTGCTCCAGCCCGTGGTTCAAGTTGCCGGCCTTGAACGCCTTTCGGTCGGGCCGCCGCACCACCACTACCCGCTCCGGGTACCGGGCGGCGAACTGGTCCACGAGGTCTTTGAAATGCTGGTCGCTGCTGTCGTCCAGCATATACACGGTGAAGTTGGGATAATCCTGCTGCACGCACGAAACCACGCTTTCTTCCACAAAATCATTGCAGGTGGTGTACAGGATGGCCACGGGCGGGAAGGTTTCGGCGGCCACAAGGCTGACGGCAGGTGCGGGCGGGGCGTATTTTCGGCGCAGCTGGTAAAAAATAGCGAATCCGACGACAGCCACGTTGTACATCCCGTACAGCCATGCGAAATCAATAAACCCGATGAACAGCCAAAGGGCAATAGTACTTGGCCAGTTGTAAGCCATATCTAGCAGCATCAGCAGCCGCGGCTGGAACCAGAACAAGGCCAGTAGCCAGATCGAGAACACGGCGATGTAAAGGGTGGGCTTTGGTGATGCGGCCATTGGGCGCGCAGCCTCCCGGCTCGGTTCGGCGAACGCCTTTGCGGTTGGTTGGAGCGGCAATGCTACCGCCTCGACGAACGACTTGTTGTGTTCAGGTTTCATGACAATCCGTTAAATTTTTAAGTAAAAGAGAGCGCTGCGGGCACGGTGCATGCCGAGCCGTCATCGGGTGAAAGAGCGGGGGAAGTGGTGTAGTCGTGATTATTTTTCCAAACGAAACTTGATCCCGGCTGCCAGCACGGTGAGGTCGTCGAAGGGCATATCCTCCCAGCGGAAGGAAAGTTGGCCCCAGATGGTCTGGCTCATTGGCAGAATGGCCGTCACATAACAGCCCTTGATTTCATCGTCGGTCACGCCCTCCGGCACCCCGGCCATGCCGTAGAAAAGGCCGAGGTTCAGTTCGTAGCCGTTTTGTGTGCGGAACTGGTTGTTGAGCATGAACCGGTTTTCCGGGCGTGCAGCACCTTCCACGACGGCCCGGAAGTAGTACGGCTCCAAGGCATACCACGAGCCGACCGGTACGCGAAAACCGGCGTAGGCCATCCATTCGTTGGCTATTTTGTCGCTGGTGGCCAGAAAACCGCCCGCCTTGACGAGCATGCCGTTGCCGAAAAACACAATCTGCTCGCCGCTGCACAGCTGTTGTGTCACATCGTCGGGCAAAAATCGAGCACCGAACTCCACGCGGGTGGTCAGGGTTTTGTTCCAGCCGATGGCACCGCCCAGCGACAGGGCCTGCGCCTCTTGATTTTTCCGCACGAATGCGGCCAGATCGGAGGTCAGCGAATTGTCGTACTTGAGGTACATGCGCAATTTTCGGCTGAGCTGACTGCTGAGCTGCACGTTGCGCAATCCGAATTTACTCTCGCCAGCAGTAGCAGAATAACCGGCCCACACGTCAAGTTCCAGTGGCGAGGCCATGCCGTAGGTGCTTTTCAGCAATTCGGCGGCGGTACCGTTGGTCGAGTCAATTTGCAGGGCGCTGAGCAGGGCGATCCGCGCTTTTTTCACTTCGTGTCGCATCAGGTAGGTTTGCGCCAATGCAATGCGATATTCCGTTTCCTTTGGAAATTTCGTGGCCAAATCCCAAAAATACGGCTCGGCTCCCGCCCCATTCCCACGCCACAGGTGTACATAACCCATGCCTTTGATGGCTTCGGGGTTGTCGGGTGTCAGTTTGTTCAGCCGCTCAAATAGGGCCTTGGCCATTTCGTAGTTGCCCGACCAGGCGTAGTTATAGCCCTGCCCGATCAGTGCCTCGGAATACGCCGGGTTGATGGACAAGGCCGTCTCGAAGTTGAACCGCGCCTTGTTGTACTGCTTCCACCAAGAGTAGTTGTAGCCAGCCCCGACCAGCGCCTCCAGATCGTTCGGGCGTTGGCTGAGTATGCGGTTGTACACCGCTTCGGATGCTTCGTGCTGGCCAGCCACCGCCAATCGGCGGGCTTCCTTGAGGTCGCTGGTTTGCCCAGCCGCCCCTAACGCCATGCACAGGAAAAAAATCAAGAACAAGTAAGATGGTTTCATGCTAAAAAATTCATGTTGATTAAACGACGGCTCAAAGGTGCCGGGCCGAAAAATAGCACACGAAAAAACGAGGCCGAGCGGGCATAAATCCCTACCCAACGAGGAAAATCAGCACTCCACGGCTTGACGAACCAAGCGGGGCAAACACCTTTTTTTGTTGGAAATTGAATATGTCACATCGCTTGCAGCAATCCGGGCAAGGAAATTTATTTTAAACTAATACTCTGAAAACGTTCTATTTGTGTTTTCTTAAAACAAATATTTTTTAAAAAGTAAATAAAATAATTTGTTTTTAAAGTTGAGCCTTTTAGTTTTGTACCGTTTTTTGAAACAAATTTTTTAAAACGACAACCGCTATGGAACTGGAAGTCCTGCAAAGCAAACAAGGCACCAAGGTGGTGGCCGCTTCCAATTTGTACCACACCTTGCAGCTGCCGGGGAAACAATACGGTGTGCAAGTGCGCAAGTGGATGAAAGACCTGTACGAATTTCGAGATGGAATCCGTCGGCCACAACCGCTGCGTGACTTCGCGCGGCGCCCGCGGCCCGGTGAGCCGATCGAAGATTTTTACCTCACGCTCGAGCTCGCCAAGCTGATCGCCCTGCGCACTAACAGTAAATTAAAACTGAAATATGCCCGACTGCTGGACGTAGTTGAGCAAAACGGGCAAATGAACCTGTTCCAACAAACGCCCGCTCCCGGCACCGGGGGCCAGCTTCGGCAAACGGCCTGACCATTGGGGCAACAACTAATTTGATATAAAAACAAAACTATGAAACAACTCAACGTTTACCTGACCTTCCCCGGCAATTGCGAGGAGGCACTGAACTTTTACAAAACTTGTATGGGGGGAGAAATCGCTTCGATAAATCGGTTGGGCGATAGCCCGATGGAAGTCGCAGAAGCGGACAAAAACCGGATCATGCACGCCGAATTCAAGGCGGATGGTATCTACTTTATGGCTTCCGACAGTATGCCGGGGCAACCAATACGCTCGGGCGACATGGTGACACTGAGCATCAACTTTACCGACGCAGCGCAGCAAGACCAGATTTACAATGCCCTGGCCGAGGGCGGCAACGTGACCATGGCTCTACAAGAAACTTTCTGGGGCGCCATGTTCGGCATGTTGACCGACAAGTACGGAATACACTGGATGTTCAACCGAGAATTGTCGGAATAGCGTACTTCCCTAAGGTGGCATCAAGGTTCCCAATGTGTCTGTTTCCCATACCTCTACCCGCGGAAAGTTGTTTGTGAAAACTATCGATTGCTTACTATTCACCGGGTGACTTCAAGTCGCCCGGTGAATAAACCGCACCTGAGCACGAGGCTCTAAACAACGGGTATGCTTTCAAAGGCAACACGGCCCTTACACAACCGCCACTGACACCGCTTTTTATACCACAGATCCTGTCCCGTTGCCCACTGCCGGTTCTATCGTGTAGTTCCTGGTTTTGGGAAACGCAACCTTGAAAATTGCGGCCGGTTTACGATCACCGTGATGGTGTCTTTGGACGAGCCGAAACCGTTGTCCCCACCCAACTCAAACGTGTAGATGCCTGGCTGTTTGGGCAGTGTGACCGCTGTTGCCAGGTTGTTGGCAGTAGCAAACACAGCATTTCCCGGCCCCGCCAGTTTTTTCTATAAAACAGCGACCGAGTTTTGCGGCGTTTCGTCGCCAAAGCCATTGTCGACCATGATGCTCTTCAACTGCACCGTGATGTCATTGCCCTCCACTTTCACCGCCGCTGATCTCGCGGCCCAAGTCGTCGGTTTCCAACCCGGTATTCCAAATACGCACTTCGCTGATTATGCCTTTGAAAAAACCCGGAACATCCCGTCTGATCCATGTAGAGGCGTTGCTCCGCCCGATTTCCGGGGCCTGGGTGCTGGCAAGCCGGACGATGATGGCACTTGAGTTGGGCTTCGACAATTCTTCTACCGCCGTCTTGGTGAGGTCATCGGCAGCGTAAATGAAATACTCCGATTTGTCGCTGAACAAGGCTGGGAATGGCACGTCCCCTTTACTGAACGCCCTCTGTATTCCAGTGAAATTGATGCTGGCATAGGCCATGACTTGCGCGTTTGCACCCTCATCCACCAGCGTTTTCCAGTCGTTCTCTCGCTTTTGTTCCTGCGTTTTGGCTTTAACCACAGCTTCGCCGAGTACGCGCACCTGCTCTTCGGCAGAGATTACGGCATCTAGTTGGTTGTTTACGGGCTGTTGAGCGTTGCCATCGGGTTGCACTATTTCCAGGAGCAATAGATCGGGTACTTGCGCGATTTTTCCGGTGGCCGAAACAGCGAAATCGAGGGAGGCAATGTGGTTTTTATCGCCTGTGGTTGTGCCTTTTGTGGCAAACGCGAGCATAACTCTGGCGGACTGTTTCAGCGGTTTTTGCGCGCCGTCGTAACCGCTGGATAACTGTAGGGATCGGATTTTGAAAAAAAGGATTACTTTATTTATGCAAAAAACGGGTTAGAGCAAGTAATTGGCTATCAGGTTTATTGACCGGGTGACTTCAAGTCACCCGGTCAATAGGGTACTGACTGATTTCACCACAATATTCGCATTATTTAACAAAAACGACTTCCCCCGGTGCTATGCCCACAGGAAACGCACTCACGCGCTCGCCGCTCGGTTTGTACACCACTACTTCACCCTGCGAATTGAAGTCCTTGGCATCGGCGCAGTACAGGTTGCCCGTGCCGGGGTGGCTGTTGAGGCCGTAGGCTACCTGATTGATGCGGACCGAAAGCCCGTCTTTGTTGAGGACATATATTTTTCCGCCTGCGGCAAAAAACAGTTCTTGCCCATCGGGTGAAGCAACAAGATCGTTGCCAAATGGCGGTACGGTTTGGCCCAAAAAGGGCGTCGAGCCGTGGTAGGGGTTGATGGAGCCTTGGGGGTCGGTGTCCAAATAGGAACCCTGGCACAAGGCATAGGTAAAGGGCGAGACCGGCGATGTGGCGAACCTGCCGACGGCCAAACTGGCCGGGTTTTTTTGACCAAGGAACGAGACTCGGCTAAGTTCGGTCAATGAACCTGTACCAGGTTCGATGAGCACAACGACAGAATCCGTGCCAAAGCCGCCCGAGCAGGGCACCGATACCTGCCCATTGGCGTGCAGGAGCATTTTGTCGGGACCTTTTCCGGTGGGCAGGGTATTCGTTATTTTTAATGTTTGGAGGTCAATCATGGCTACGCTGCCAGTCAGGCCGTCTGCACCCCATTGGCTCACGAGGGCTGTATTAGCACTGATCGGGAGCAGAAAACGCGGGAGATAAAGCCCGCCGATGGTGTCGAGGTACTTGAACGTAGTGGCATCCACGACGTACAATTTATTCGCTCCGTTGGCCACGATGTAGCCTTTGCCATTGTGGAGGGTAAGTGACTGCACAAATTGACCAAGTACGGCACCGCCGTTGGCTTTTTCAAAAACATCCTGCACCGTCTCTCCTGTTTCGGGGTTGTGCCAGGTGATGCTCCCCGTTCCGCCAAACGGGCCTTCATTGACCACGAAAACGCCCGACGTATAATTTCCGAGGCTGGCGGGGATGGTTTCTTTTTTGCAGGAAAACAGCCAAAAAAGGCTGATCAGAAGGTAAAAGAGGTGTTGTTTGGTATTCATTGTTTGAAATATGATGGTTGTTAGATTTCTCGTACTACAAAAAAACCGTCTGACCCTTGTGGTTGGTAAAGTGGCATCAAGATCAACCCGTCTTCGGGAGCAAGTACGGGGCCGGTCACGTCGTTAGCAAGGTGTTCTCCTTTTTGAATGGGCTGGAAATTGGCGTAACCAGGGCGCATATCGAACGCGTCGCCAGGGCGAATGTGGTGTACATGCCGCAGTCGTGTGACTTTGGGCAACGGGTCGGAAAAAGCCCGCAGGGTGGATTCATGTCGACTGTCCACGTCTTCGGCTCGGATACAGCCTGCGGCACGCAGGCAGTTGATGATGGCGGCGATGGCGCGGCTGACGGAAAGCGGATCGTTGTGCTGACCAGATTCGAATGCTGCACCGATAGAGTAGTGCGGGTAGCCGCCAATTTCAAAATGATTGCCTGCTGCGAAATGCAGGAGTGTGCCTTCCAGCCCGTCAAGCATACCAAGGATCACGGGTGCATGCAGTTCTTTGGCCAAGCGCAGGCTGGCTTTGTCGTCGGATGGAATACAAAAAATGCCGCCGTCGGCAGACGTGGTGTGCAGGTCCAACAGCACCAGCGCCTCCGGGCGACAGGCCTGGATTTCATTGTGAATTGCCTCGGTCAACTCGGCCAGTTCCCGGTCTTCTGCTTGTAGACTTGCAGGGTCGGTTTGTTGTATTCGGCGCAGATTGACGGGGGTCCACAGGCGGTTGAGGTCGCGGGACAGAAATCGTTTGCCCTGCTCGAACGCCTGGAGGTTGCCCACCATACCAACCAACCGACCCTGAAATGTGAATCCGGGGTTGAGGCCTGGCTCGCGTTCGAGCATATCAAAAACTTCTTCCAACGCCCGAACCCCCGCTGGCTCGTTACCGTGAACAGCACCAAAAACGACCACGAGCGCTCCAGGCTCGGCACCGGAGTAGGTGCCAATTATTCGATCCGTCATACCGCGTAAAGGTAGCCGAGTACAATGAAACCGCGATCTATCACGGTCAGGACTTTTTGGCGGCTATATTTTTTTGAGAAAATATAGCCAGCCAGTGTCGTCTTCGCTTACGTTTTCACTTTTTTCCCAGGTGCGGCAGGTGCTTTGCCAGGGGCTTTTTTTGCTGCAGGTTTGGGATCAGCCTTGGGTTTTGACGCCGCTTTAGTGGCTGCGGTTTTTGAGGCCGCAGTATTTACGGACCGGGCTGCGCGGGCTTTGGCCATGATTTCAGCGCGGGTGAGTTTGGGCTGGTTCGGATCGGCGGGTGCGGCTTTGGGTTTCTTCGCCACCGTATTTACAGACCGTGCTGCGCGGGCTTTTGCAAGTATTTCAGCGCGGGTGAGTTTGGGCTTGTTTGGATCGGCGGGGGCGGCCTTGGGTTTCTTCGCCACCGTATTTACAGACCGAGCTGCGCGTGCTTTTGCAAGTATTTCAGCGCGGGTTAGTTTAGGCTTGTTCGGATCGGCGGGTGCGGCTTTGGGTTTGGCGGCAGCCTTGGATTTGGCAGTTGTTTTTGCCTCGGCGGGTTTTTTAGCGGCGATGTTAGCCGACCGTGCTGCGCGGGCTTTAGCCATGACTTCAGCGCGGGTGAGTTTAGGCTTGTTCGGATCGGCGGGCGCGGCTTTGGGTTTGGCGGCAGCCTTGGGTTTGGCAGTTGTTTTTGCCTCGGCGGGTTTTTTAGC
>JBJXEZ010000047.1:0-3706 GCA_046153695.1 Saprospiraceae bacterium | reverse complement strand
GGGCGATTCAATTTTATCCTGGCCAAGGCATTTTTTGCAGGCGTATGTGGCAATACGGCGAAAAAAATAACGCAGGGCAGGATAAAATTGGACAACCTGACGCCGAAATGTTAAATTTAAACACGCTCTAACAAAAATTAGAAAAACTAAACCCGTACCAGCCGCCCGCTCCGAACATTTCCCCGCGCACTTATTCGATAAGCATACACCCCAGTAGCAGGCAATGTTGCAGCGGGAAAAACCCAATCGTGCCGCCCTGTGCTCAATTGGCGGGTTTCTTCGAATACTTTTTTTCCTACCAGGTCAAATACCTCCAGCAATACTGGCCCCGGTTTTCCCAGTTCGATACTGAACATAGTTTGCTCTGAAAATGGATTCGGACTGGGTGGGGAAGTGTTTGCACCCAAGTGAGGTGCAGGCGTGTTCAGTTCTATTGGCTGAACCGAGTGCCCCGCTGTCGGGTAAGCCTCCGGGGGCAATTTTTGCTGGTGTAAATGCAAGGCTTCCGAAATATACCCGGCGGCTTTTGCCCGAACTAAAATCTCAAAAAGCGCGTCGCCCGCACGGAAGGCCGCTGGTTCGTCGACAAGGCAGGAAATACGTGGTTCGCCGTTTAGATCCCAAGCGACAAACTGCGGCGGGATGCCCCGAATATCTCGGATCTCTAACTGGCTGCGATTCGCGCCCAAGGCCAATTGCCAACCGTCGAGAAGGGCAGTTTCAGTAAGCCGAAGGGCCACCCACTCCTCCTGCCCGGCTTCCATCAAACGGTCGTCAAGCTGCAACCGCAGCGGGGTGGTACGGTTTTTCGACCCGATACCATCGTGGAGGGTAGCGTTGGCGTTGGCATCGCCCATTTTCACGCCCACGAAGTTGAGGCCGGAAAAAAGCGTGTCAACCAAGAGGTTTTGTAAAGCAAAAAAATGCGTGTCACGCACTTCACCGAATGCGAGCAGGTTGAGCGGATCGGGCACGGGGCGAATGAACCGCCATACCGGGGCTTGTGGCAGCGAGTCGTAGATACCGAGGATCAACTTGCGGATTTCGATGATGTCGAAGGTAGAAACAGACTTGCTCTGGTTCACATCGGCAGCCAGCACCTGGTAAAAATTTTCCAATGGCTGTTGGCCAAGAATGTGCCGATTGATGAGCACGAGGTCGAACGTGGAAACGCCCTCCAAGGGGTTTCCGGCACGGTAAGCCCGTGCCCAGCCCGTGTAGGTTCCGTTGAGCGGCAGGCTGTCGAAGGCCACACCGAAGCACGAGTCCGGCATGTTTTTTTCAAAAGCCATACTGATCGGAGGCCCCTGTTTCGGTGTGCCGTGGAGCGCAGCCTGCAGGCTGTAATTTTTCAACAAAAGACTGTCGCTGCTATGTGCGCAGCCTTGCAAAAAAATGCCTGCCGCCTGCTCACAAATGCATTGCCCGGCGTTGTCCTGCACCACCACTTGACTGTTGCAGGCGTTGGCCAGGCCGTTTTCGTCGCGCACCCAAATTTGCACCGGGTAGTTTCCCTGCTCGCACTTCTCGAACCGAAGGGAGGTATCGGCAGGGAAACCGCTGCCTGTACCAGGGCGGCGCATACCGAATTGGAGCATATTCTTGGGCGTGCAGTTGTCGTTGACCGATAATACGAAATCCGAGAGGTTGAACGTGGTGAAACAATCCGGCACGAGCAGGTTTTGAGCAATGCTGCTGATACACAACAGACTGGGCGGCGTACAATCTTTGACCCTGATCAGGTACGAACAGCCTTGGCTGATGTTGCCGCAGTTGTCAGTAGCCCTCCAGATGACCTGGTGCGTACCGACGGGCAGCACGAGATTCAGCGTATCGTCGTTCGACTGGATGTCAATCGTATTGTTGTTGCCGAGGTCTACTTTGTAGGAATAGTGCATCTTGGGGCTGTTGCAAGCGGTCACAGCCTGCTCCCAGAGAATGGCCCTGCCACCGGCGCAGTTGCCGGGATCAAAGCAAATGGTGGTATCGGTACAGGGCGACACCCAGATGATATTTTGAGTGTCGGCCTGCAAGGCGGAAAGGGCGAGCAAGGCCCAAAAAAACAATCGTTGCATGGCTGGTCGGTTGATCTGTCGTGAACAAATGCCTGCCGAAAGCGGACAAGGATTAGAGCGTGATGTGGATGTTTCCCGCACAAACAATGCCATAATTTGGGTAAGAATCAGAACGAGAATAGTCTGGGTGAAAAAACGCCGAGGAAGTATCGGTTAAACAAAAAACAGGGTGCTTGTAAAACAACAGGACTGGTTAACGGTGTTATCGTACTTCATTCCGGGTTGCTAACCGGGCCAGTGCCAAAAAACAGGACACCATGCCGCAAACACTCACCCTTGGGTTTTCCCCGTGCCCCAACGACACATTCATTTTCGATGCGCTTGTTCACGGAAAAGTGGACACGGAGGGCCTGGATTTTCAGGTCGTGCTCGACGACGTAGAAGCGCTCAACCGCCGCGCTTTCACGGGTGATATTGCCGTCACCAAACTGAGCTACCACGCCTTTGCCCACTTGACCGACCGATACCGATTACTTGATGCCGGCAGTGCGCTCGGCAACAATTGCGGGCCGCTACTCGTGGCTCGCGAACCGCTAACGGATCAGCAGGTTGCCGCTGGCCAGATCGCCATTCCCGGCAGGATGACCACTGCCAATTTCCTGCTCAGCATGGCTTACCCCACTGCTCAAAACAAACTGGAAACCTTATTTTCCGACATCGAAGAATCGGTGCTAAACGGCAACGCTCAGGCAGGCCTGATCATCCACGAAAACCGGTTTACCTACCAACAAAAAGGCTTGGTTAAATTACTTGACCTCGGCGAATACTGGGAAACAACCACCGGGCTGCCCATTCCGCTGGGCGGTATCGCTGTCCGGCGCGACCTGCCCGAAGCCATCCAGCATCGCCTCAACCGCGCTCTGCGCCGTAGCGTAGAATACGCTTTTGCACACCCCGACAACGTGATGCCCTATGTGCGGGCACACGCCCAGGCGATGGATGATGCCGTAATGCGGGCACACATTGACCTGTATGTGACCCGGTTTACTATCGACCTCGGCCCCATTGGGCGCGAGGCGGTACGGCAAATGTTCAGCATCGGGCGGGTCAAAGGCATCATTCCAGAATTCCGGGAAGACTTTTTCATGAATTAAGAAAAAACAGCATCTTTTGGCACAGTTTTGGGAAAAGGCTAAGATGTGTGTAAGTATTGTATCAGAATTGAAAAATTCGGAGCGCGTGAAACGTCACGCGCTTTTTTTTTGCGCGTCGTTCCTTACACTTGCCCGGCATACCTTTGCCACAGATGACTTTTTCTGAACCACTCTGGCTCCTGTTACTTCTGCCTCTCTTCGGGGTGGTGTACCTGTACAAACGGGCCACGGACAAGCGCCATGTGACGGTGCAACTTTCGCGTATGGAGGCTGTACGCGGCGTAAAAACCTGGGTGGTGTACGCCCGCAATTGGATACAGGTGTTACGCTGGCTGAGCGTTGCGCTCATCATCGCGGCCATGGCCAGGCCCCAACTGCTGTGGTACGAAATGCAAACCGAGGCTGAGGCAATGGACATCCTGCTGGCACTCGACGTGTCGCCCAGCATGCTCAGCAAAGACCTGCCTCCCGACCGCCTGAGTTCGGCCAAAAAAATGGCCAACGACTTCATATCGCGCCGCCCGTATGACCGTATCG
>JBJXEZ010000038.1:0-3919 GCA_046153695.1 Saprospiraceae bacterium | reverse complement strand
TGGCACCCATGCGCGGGTGCTCGCCGGTATGCTTGCGCATATCAATCAGTTCACAGGCCTTTTGCATGGCACGGAAGGCGGCTTCTACCACAGGTTCCGGCTCGCCAACGAAGGTTACGACAGTGCGGTTGGTGGCTTTGCCGGGGTCCACGTCTAAGAGTTTCACGCCCTCGACACTCTCTATGGCATCGGTGATCTGTTTGATGATACTCAGGTCGCGGCCCTCGGAGAAGTTGGGGACGCATTCGATGAGTTTTTGCATATATCTATTTTTCGATTGGGCGTATGCGGGCGGCGTTGGGTTTCATCACGATGAAATTGCCGGGCAAATGCGTCTGGTTGTTTTCAAGGAAAGTAATTGTCGTAGCAACGCGCAGCCGAGAGGGCAGTTTTTCAAGTCGTAGCAACAGGATTCCGCAGAATGGCATACGATCCCGGAAAGCTAACTCACCAAAATCTTTGTCTCGTGTGATGAGAACCCGGCCCTCTGCTTCCGCTTTTTTCAAAATCTCAATATCAGAAGTGCTTTGCTCGACTTCGGCGTAGTACAGAACATCGTGCCCGGTGGTACGCAGAAACGAAACAATTCGGGAATCCACGCCTTCGTCCACAGCGAATTTCATGCAGCAACTTGTACGATCAACTCGTTTTTCATGATTTGGGCTGCGTATTCAAGAGCAGCAAGTATGTGTTCTCTTTTCAAACGCGGATACGCTGCTAGTAAATCCTCGATCGTATCGCCGGTGGCGAGGTCTTCCAGTATTTGTTCAACGGTAATACGTGTCCCACGAATCACAGGTTTGCCCACCAGTATTTCTGGGTTCGTTTCGATGAATTTGTTTAGCAACATAATTTGAGAAATTTCAGGCAAAAGTACAGAAAAGATCACTTGATCAGAACGCCCCCACATTCACACCTTCAAAATACCCCAAAGCGGCGAGGATCAGGATGATAAGCCCAAGGGCGATTCGGTAGTATCCGAAAATCTTGAAGCCATTATTGGTCAAAAAACGGATAAAACCCTTGATGGCGAACATGGCCACCAAGAAACCGACTACGTTGCCGACAGCGAGGAGCATGATTTCGTTTTGCGAAAAGTGACCGCCCTCGTCTTTGAAATAGTCCCACAGCGATTTGCAAGTGGCGGCAAACATCGTAGGCACTGCAAGGAAAAACGAAAACTCCGCAGCCGTTTTGGGCGACAGCCCTTGCGTGAGGCCACCGATGATGGTGGCCGCCGAACGGCTCACGCCAGGCACCATCGCAATCACCTGAAACAGGCCGATTTTCAGTGCCTTGGGCAGGTTGATGTCGGCCATATCCGTTTCGTTTTGGCTACGTCGCGCAAACAGACCATCCAAAAACAAAAACACTACGCCGCCTGCCACCAGCGCCGCGCCGACCACGACGATGTTTTCCAACAAACGGTCAATCACGTTTTTGAAAACAAGCCCGAAAAACACGGCGGGTAAAAAAGCGACGAACAGCTTGACGTAAAAATCTGCGCTCTGCAAAAAACGCCGCCAGTACAGCACCAGCACCGACAGGATGGCCCCGAATTGAATGGCCACGGTGAACATTTTCACGAACGGATCGGATTCGATGCCCATCGCCGTGGAAGCAATGATCATGTGCCCCGTGGACGACACGGGCAAAAATTCCGTCAGGCCCTCAACGATGGCCAGAACGATGGCGTGCAACAGGTTCATCCGGCAGTTGTGCTGTCTGCCTTAGCCACTGCTTCGGCACCCGATTTTTTGAAAATACCAACGATCACCACCACAAAACCTGCCACCATCATAATCGGAGCCAGGGTGATTCGGCGGAAACTGTAGATAATATTGGTGTCCCATGTATTCTGGTCGGGTTGGGCACCGCCGCCCATTAGCACGAGGCCGAGCAGTACCAATGCCAGGCCGATACCCATGTAGATGAAGTTTTGGCGGCCAAAAATGAACTCGTTGCGACCTGTGCTGAACAGGCTTTCGCGGGGCTCACGCTTGCGCACGGGCGCAGGGGCCGGGGCCGGACGTTTGGGCTGTTGCTGGGGTGCCGGGTTGGGACGGCGCTGTTGTTGTTGCTGTTGTTTTGCCATTGTGTATGGTTGGAAAGTATTGCGGTTGTTGGCAGGGATTTTTGGTTCAATCGCCGCAAAGGTAGGCAAGTCTCTGCCAAGGCCAAACATCGTTTTTGGCACTGTTTGGTGGCAGCTTGGCGTGACTTGCATTGGCCGGCTGGTACTACATCACGTATGACGCAAATCACCGTTGTCTCTGAGCATTGCCTGCCAGCTGTCGAGGCACCTCGCCGGACTTTTGCCGGATGGAATTCAAGACGATCATCGAACCGTTTCGCATCAAGTCTGTAGAGCCAATCCGCATGACTACGTCGGCAGAACGGGCGCATTATTTGCGCGAAGCGCACTACAATCCTTTCCTGTTACCGTCCGACAAAGTATTGATTGACCTGCTGACGGACTCCGGCACATCAGCCATGAGCAGCCGCCAGTGGGCGGCCATGATGCTCGGCGACGAGTCGTACGCCGGAGCCAAAAGTTGGGAACGGTTTTTTGCCCAAATAAACGACCTGACGGGCATGCCGCACATCCTGCCCACCCACCAGGGCCGAGCGGCGGAGCGCATCCTGTACGGGCACCTGGGCGGCAAGGGTAAATTTTTTTTCAGCAATACCCACTTCGATACTACTCGAGCCAATATTGAGTTTTCAGGCGGCACAGCCATTGATCTTCCTTGCCCGGAGGCCATGCACTACGACTCGCCGGTGCCGTTCAAAGGCAACATGGACACAAAAAAACTGGAAGAGCAAATCCGGGCGGTAGGTGCTCCACAGGTAGCCGCTGTCATTCTGACCGTGACCAACAACAGCGGTGGCGGGCAGCCCGTGAGCATGGCCAACGCCCGGGAAGTAGCCGGTATTTGCAAACAATTCCAGGTTCCTTTCGTACTTGATTGCTGCCGTATTGCCGAAAACGCCTACTTCGTGCGGCACAACGAACCGGCGTGTGCCCACCTGTCGTACCGCGAGATTGCCCGTCAGATGTTCGACCTGGCCGACGCCGCTGTAATGAGCATCAAAAAAGACGGCCTTGTCAACATGGGCGGCTTTCTCGCCCTGCGCGACCACGCCTTGTCTGATGCCTGCACCAATCTGCTTATCATCACGGAAGGCTTTGCTACCTATGGCGGCCTGTCGGGGCGCGACATGGAGGCCATCGCCGTAGGCCTTGAGGAGGTTTTTGAGGCCGACTACCTGCACTACCGCATCCGTAGCACGGCCTACCTCGGCGAGCGCATCCGGTCGAGGGGTGTGCCGGTGTTGTTCCCCATCGGCGGGCACGCGGTGTATGTGGATTCCCGGGGGCTATACCCGCACATCCCGCCACACGAATTTCCCGGTCAGGCTTTGGTGTGCGACCTGTACGAGGTAGGCGGTATCCGGTCTGTAGAAGTCGGCTCGGTCATGTTCGGAAAGTACGCTCCAGATGGGGCTTTTATACCCGCACAACAGGAATTGGTACGCCTGGCCTTGCCACGCCGGGTCTACACCCAGAGCCACCTCGATTTTGTGATCGAGGTTTTTGAAGAAATAGTGCGCCGACGGGAGGCTGCTCGCGGGTTTCGCATTGTGTACGAACCGCCGTTTTTGCGGCATTTCACTGCGCACTTTGAGCGGCTGTGATGCGGTATTTGTTTACCATTATTCAATAAAATGTCTGACACTTGCACCTGCATAGGAACGGCGCTGGAATAAAGGTACAAATTTGGGGAGCCGTTTTTGTTGCTGTTGAGGCGAGAGGAGGGCGTTTAGAGCGTGTTTAAATTTAACATTTCGGCGTCAGGCCGTCCAATTTTACCCTGCCCTGCGTTATTTTTTTCGCCGTATTGCCCACATACACCTG
>JBJXEZ010000021.1:0-4430 GCA_046153695.1 Saprospiraceae bacterium | reverse complement strand
TGAGTGCCTTGATTTGAAGGTCAGCAGTATCCGACTTGGCCTGGAAGGGTCCGTAAGAAATTACCTGTGACGTTAGTTTGCCGCCGAACCACTCGAAAATGCCCCGGCCTTTAAGGCCCGATGGCGTGAGCACGAGCACTCCTTTGTGGTTGTAACCAGCCTCTTTGAACAGGTCGAAAGCCTTGGCCTTGCTCTCCACATACATGGAGTCACGGTAAGGCAGCCAGTTTACTTTCACGTCCTCACCCTTTGCCTGGGGCACTTTCACAGCACTTTGTCGGTCTTCTTCCATGAAAAACCGGCGGGCGGTGCAAGTCATCTGTTTGGGTCGGAAAACAATATCTTCGGAGGTAATATCGGCAGTGAGGTACTCCACTGTGCCTTTGCCGAGGAAGCCCTTATTGCTCAGGTCAAGTTTGCCGGTGTAATTGCCTTTTTTCGAGTAGGTGGGATAGCCTTTAGGTGGTGTTTGGTGAATGAAACCGAAAGATTTGTCGTCAGTACGAACGATAATCGTTTCCCGGAACGGAGCAAAAATATCCGCCGAAGTCATCTCGCCCTTGAATTTGATCATCTCAGCCGTGTAACTGTCCAAGCCATTGAACGAGAAAGGGTCGAGTTTGAAATAAAATGAGTCGCGTTTGTAGGTCCCTTCCTGTATTCCTGGGCGGTCATAAAACACAAACGAGTGTTTTTTGGATTGCATGGACGGGAAAATGGAGAGGTCTTCTTTGCCCGATTTGTTATTGGGCGCGTCCACGAGCAGGATACCTGAAACGAGTTCGACCGTGGAGTTCATGGCATCTGCAATCGGCTTGCCGTTTTGATCGTCCTTGCCAGTTGGCAAATAAAAGTCGAGGTGCTGCACGGAGTCAAATTCTACGTGAAACTTGTCGTACACAAAGTTCATATCCTTACCCTCGAACAGCGCAAAACCCGCAAACAACCTCCCTCCGAAGCGCATATCGCGATTTTCAAGCAACGTGAGTTCTTTGGCTTGAGGAATGAAACCAACTTTCTGACGCTCGCTCAACTGGATGTGCTTGACTTCGTAAATCGTCGTTTCTTTAGTTTTCAGGTCAAGACTGGCGTTGGCACCTGTACTCACAGATTCAATTTTGATGGCATCGTAGTCGCGTTTCCCCTGGCTGGCGAGGGCATAATGGGATAGTTTGGGTCGCGGTTCGATCTCGTGCCGGCTAAAATCATAGTTGATAAAACCCTTGGCCACCATTTCAGCCAACAAGGTTTGAATACTGGCGTAGTTAAATTTAGGGTTGAGGGTCATGGCAAACAGGTCGTCGGAGATTACCTTGGTCTGCCTGGTGCTATCCCAAGAGGTTTCCTCCATCAGTTTGTGCAGAATCGAAATCGGGTTGACGCTGGTGATGTTTTGCATACGCACATACTCACCCGGATCGAAGCGGTTGCTGCTCTCGAACTCCACTTTTTGGCTCACGCCCTTTACCGCGCCAATGCGCGAGCCGATTTCCAGGGAATCGTTGTTTACGTACCAGGATACTTTTTCAGCCTCCAGGTTCATGTTGTAAAACGAGGAAAAAAACGGGTTGCGCTCCGATCCCTTCTGCCCGCGCGTGAGCTGAATGACCTGATTGGGGATTTCCACACGGAAATTGACCGCCGGATGGAAAATACTGTCCGCGTCCATGAAGAGCTTGGCGTTTATGCCCTCGGCAACAATACTCAGCTCGCGCCTGATGATGAACAGGTCGCCTTTCCCAAAGAAAATCCGTTGACGTTTTTTGTTGTAAATGGTCAACTGGGCTGGCTTGGCCGTATTGCCATAACCATAGACCGAAGCCCCCCAGAGCCGGAAACCGCCGATGTATTCAATGCCTTCACCGATCTTGGCGATTTTCAGCGACTGGTCGAATGACTCAAATCGGGGGTACTGCGTAGCGTTGTTTTTGTTGGAAACCACTACATTTTCCTCAAACTTGCCCCAAACGCTACCCTGCGGAAAATAAAGCGGGTAGTAAAACTCAGCAGAATCGCAGGTGAAAAGCGGTTTTTTGGCCTCCACCCGGTAGGTGGTCAGACGGGCGTAGACATTGGAATCCAGCCCGGCATTTTGCCAGGTGACCTTGCCACCCGTGCCCTGCCAGATTTCCTCAAAGGGATAGTAAACACCGTTGGTGCCCAGTACTATGGTGGAGTCGGCCTTGCGCTGACCGATCAGGTTCACATTTTCGCAGCGCAGGGCAGGGCGCTTGTCTTCATAAACGAACTCGAACTTGCCGCCCTGAATTTTCCACACGATCAATCCGGCTTCTCGAGCCTGCAAGGCTCGTTGGGCGATGAAGTCGGCAGAAAAATCCAGCATCTGAGAAATAGGCTTGGTTTTGCCCTTTTCGATATCGGCGATGGCGCGCTCGGCAAATTCGTGCCAGCGCGAAAAAAAGGTGGTATCCGGATCAGTCTTGGCCGCAGCCACAGCGTTGATGTAACTTTTGTAGTACGGAAAAGCGCCGAGGCGTTGCTCAGCCAGCAGGTTGGCCATGCGCACGATGCTGGCTATATCCTTTTCCCGGTACAGCCCGGCCCGGTACTGGTTTTTGAAAACCGTGTAGGCCTCGGCCATGTCGGGCCGTTTGGAGGCATTCATAAATTCGCCCAGTTTGTCCACAAACTCGTTGGGATTGTCGGGGAATTTGGCCGGGGCCTGCGCCAACGTGAGTTGAAGCGGGAAAAAAAGCGCAAGAACGAGGGCGTGTTTTTGGAAACGTAGCTGCATGGAAAGCCTGGACTGGTTTTGTTTTATATAAGCGGCGTGTGTAACGCTCGGAACAGGCCAAAAGTACGGCGTTAACGGATTCCGGATTTAGACTTAAAGCGGATACATAGCCAATTCCCGCGAGCATCAACCTCCAAAGCCACAAACCCCGCCATTTCCGCCGCCGCTGATACCACCAACTCGTCCTCCCGCAAAATGCCCGAAACCAGCAGCCAGCCACCGGGCTTCAACAGCTTGGCCAAATGCGGCAACGAGCCCAGAATCACGTTCCTGTTGATATTAGCCAAAATGCCGTCGAAGTCCACTCCTTGCACGGCATCGATGGTGCCACATCGGGCAACGACCTGATCAGCCACACCGTTGACGGCGCTGTTTTCCAGCGTATTGCGGTAAGATTCCTCTTCTATGTCCACTGCCTCCACTTCGGTAGCACCCAAACGGGCGGCCAAAATAGCGAGTACGCCGGTGCCGCAACCGTAATCTAGCAGTTTGGCTGATTTACAAGGCAGATCGCGTAAGGCACGCAGGCACATCCAGGTGGTTTCGTGGTGACCGGTGCCGAAGGCCATCTTGGGGTTGATCACCAATTCGTGCCGCACACCTGGCACTGGTTCATGGAAATCCGCCCGTACGGCACAAAAATCCTCCACGACGACGGGGGAAAAATTGGACTCCCAGATTTTATTCCAGTTTTGGGCAGGCAAAAACTCTTTGCTCCAGTCGAACGCAAACTGATCACGCAGCGTGTTGAGCCTTTCCTCAACTTCGGTTAGGGATGCACTCGCAGGCATGTAGGCATTCAGGCCCTCGCTCGTTTCCTCGAATGTATCAAACGGTGCCTCAGACAAGAACGCAGGCAGAATTTCGACGATTTCCGGTTCTGCGTTTATAGCAATCTTCCAGTAGTCCACAGGCTATTTTTTTCGCACCATCAGAATATAAACGGGCAGGTGGTCGCTGTATCCGTTGAGAAAAATATCGCCTACGAACGTGCGCAACGGGTAGCCCCGGAAAGCACCGTCCTCCTGAAACATCCAAGGCTGTCGGTACACTTCGGCCTTGTGGTACTGCCAACCGCCAACACGTTTCCAGACTAAACCTTTAGACAGGATTATCTGATCAAACAGGTTCCAGGCATCGCGGTATGCGAGAGTGCCGTTGCCGGTTTCGTAAATATCATACATCGGGTTGTACATCTCGCCCGTTTTTAATTCGTCGGTGGTCCGTACCGCACGGAGCACCTTGTTTACGCTAACATTGTTGGGATCGTCGTTCAAGTCACCCATCACAATGATCTTGGCTTTTGGGTCGAGTTTAGTCAGGCTGTCCACCGCGTTACGACACACTTGGGCAGCAGCGGCCCGCATCCACCCTGAACCCGCCTCACCGCCCCGACGCGAGGGCCAGTGGTTGACTAAGATGTGCATCGTCTCGCCCAAAAAAGTACCCGATACATGGAGCACATCGCGTGTCAGATCGCGCTCCTTGGCTGCAGTATCCTCCAGTATCACCGGTAAGGCCTGCGAGCCGGTTACCGTAAAATACTTCGGCTGATACAGCAGGCCTACGTCAATGCCGCGCTCGTCGGGCGAATCGTGGTGAACGATCTGGTAGTTCCGCGCCTGCAGTGCTGGCTGGGCCACAAGGTCTTCGAGCACAATGCGGTTTTCGATTT
>JBJXEZ010000014.1:0-3900 GCA_046153695.1 Saprospiraceae bacterium | reverse complement strand
TGGTAGAGCACTTGACTTTTCATCAAGGAGTCATGGGTTCGAGTCCCATCGGGATCACATTGACATCGTAACGGCTTACGCACCACCAGGGGCGTAAGCCGTTCTTTTTTGCATACTAAGAGCCTATCAAAAACCTCCTTTGGCCTGAAAAACCCATCTTAAGCATCCGGCGTTTTCAGCCTCAAAAGAGGTTTTTCGGATTGGCTCTTAGTTCGACTTTAGCCATTTGGGAAATTGATAATGCCGTTTCAAGTCAGTGAGTTAAGGCGACTGAAATACTTTTTGAACATCGGTGTAAAATTGGGACATTCATAATTTTAAAAGCCCTTTTCCTGAACGCCTATAGAGAGGACACAAAAACAAGTTGCACAGAGGCTCACGGAGTTTGAGCGGACACAAAGAAATAAAAGTGCTACATCACCTTGGATCAAAACACGTTTACTCTTTGTCCGCTCAAACTCCGTGAGCCTCTGTGCAACTTATTTTTCTTTGCTTCCATAGACGTTTTTTGAGGGTTTCAAATGGCTAAAGTCGAAAACTAAACTCTTCTACAGGGTCAAACGACCGCTACAAAGCGCACTATTCCAAGCTGCTTTCGTGCTCCCCTCACCGCCCCAACTGAATCAACAACACGCTCACATCCGCCGGACTAACGCCGGAAATACGACTGGCTTGCCCAATCGTGCGCGGCTTGTGACGGCTGAGCTTGTCGCGTGCTTCGGCGCTGAGTGCCGTGATGCTCAGGTAATTGAAGTCCTCGTGCAGGTGCAGGTCTTCGAGGCGGCTCACCTTTTGCACCATTTCCTCTTCCTTGCGGATATAGCCTTCGTACTTGATATTGATCTCGGCCAGTTCGACAAACTCGGTATCGAACGGCGCTAGGAAGCGGCGTAGCTCCGGCAATGCCTCGGCCAACGTGCTGATCTGTACCTGCGGGCGCAGCAGGATGTTGTGCAGTTTTACTTTTTGAGTCACGGGTGCCGATTGCACAGAAGTCAGGTAGCCATTCACATCGTCGGGGCCGACGGAGGCGTTGCGGAAAAAAGAATCGATTTCGGCGGCAGCCTGTGTTTTGGCGCGTACGCGCTCCATGCGGTGGTCGGCCCCCGTCATGCCGAGGCGGTGCGCGATGGGCGTGAGCCGCAGGTCGGCGTTGTCCTGCCGCAGCAAAATGCGGTATTCGGCCCGACTGGTGAACATCCGGTAGGGTTCCTGAGTGCCCTTGTTCACGAGGTCGTCTATGAGCACGCCGATGTAGGCTTCCGAGCGTTTCAATACAAGTGGTTCCTCCTTGCGAACGGCCAAGGCAGCGTTCAGGCCAGCCATCAGTCCTTGGCAGGCGGCTTCTTCGTAGCCTGTGGTGCCGTTGATCTGGCCGGCGAAAAACAGGTTTTTTATCAAATTGGTCTCCAGTGTGGTCTGCAACTGGGTGGGCGGAAAGTAGTCGTACTCAATGGCGTAACCCGGGCGGAACATGCGCACGTTCTCCAGGCCGGGGATCAGGCGCAGCGCTTTGTACTGCACATCCTCAGGCAGCGACGAGGAGAAGCCGTTGAGGTAAATCTCGCAGGTGTCACGGCCTTCTGGTTCCACAAAGAGTTGGTGCTCGGTCTTGCCACTGAACCGGTCAATCTTATCCTCGATACTGGGGCAATAGCGCGGCCCCACACCCGAAATACGCCCGGTGAACATAGGCGACTGGTCAAAACCTGTACGCAGCACATCGTGAACCTGTTGGTTCGTGTAGGTGATGTGGCAGGGCATCTGGTCGGTCAGGGGCGGTGTGTCGGTGTAGGAAAACTTGCCGACGGGGTCGTCGCCGGGCTGGGTTTCCATACGGGAAAAATCGAGCGAACGCCCGTCCAGGCGGGGCGGGGTGCCGGTTTTCATGCGCCCGGCTTCAAAACCGAGGGACACGAGTTGTTCAGTGATGCCGCGGGCGGCGCTTTCGCCAGCGCGTCCGCCGCCAAACTGTTTTTCTCCGATGTGGATGATGCCGTTGAGGAAGGTGCCGTTGGTGAGCACCACACTGCGGGCGGGAATTTCAAGCCCCATGCCGGTGCGTACACCGCATACACGCCCGTCGCGCACAAGCAGGCCGTTTACCATTTCCTGCCAAAAGTCAATATTAAGGTGCGCCTCCAGCAACTGGCGCCACTTGGAGGCAAACTGTATTCTGTCGCTCTGCGCACGCGGGCTCCACATAGCCGGACCTTTGGACTTATTCAGCATCCGAAACTGCACCATCGTGTGGTCAGTCACGATGCCTGAATAGCCGCACAGGGCATCCACTTCCCGCACGATCTGCCCCTTGGCCACACCGCCCATGGCAGGATTGCAGCTCATCTGGGCAATAGTCTGCATATTCATAGTGGCCAGCAATACCTTGCAGCCGAGGTTGGCTGCCGCTACCGCCGCCTCGCATCCGGCATGGCCGGCACCAACTACTATGACATCGTATGTGGGAAACACGTGTTTGGTTTTGAGTTTTTAGGGGTTGAGTTTTGAGTTTAGATTGCGAATGCTACGGCGAACGACAGCAGCGAAACGATTAGCCCGTACATGAAAATGTTGTAGCAGATACTCAGGTACTGGTATTTTTTGGCGAGCACGATGCCGAGGAAGTACAAGTCGCGGCTCATGGTGCTGTACAAAAACTCGGGGTCGCGCAGCATTTCGTTGATGCCCCACTGAAAATCCTCGAGTGGCATGTTGTGGAAATTGCCGAAAAACAACAGGTTGGCCTTGCGCTGTTTGATGGCCTCGCGTGTCACCTTGCCCTCCGTCACCTTCGGGCGGGTACTGAGCGTGGCAAAAATGATGGAGCCTAAGCAGGTGGCCAGCAGCAGGCCGGAGGGGATGCCCAGACGCAGGTTGACCACGCCCGATTTGGCCTCCAACAACTGGGGAACGAGAATGGACACCATGATCGTGATCACCATGGCATTGACGGTGAGCATGATATTCGCTTTGCTGTCGGCCATCACGCTGAGGTTGGTGTGGGTGCGATAGGTGGTGCGGTACATTGTTTCCACGCCACGCCCGAATCGACCCATCTTCAGTTCCTGCTCGCTGTCGAGTAGCACTTTTTTGATGTCCGTACTCTTTTCCTTGTCGTCCATCAGGGCCAGTTCCTCCACAGTGGGCGCTTTGTCGGGGTTGAGGCGGCGCTTTTGTTTGAGCAATTGCTGGATATGCTTGGCTTTTCGCTTGTTCAGCATTTCGCGGGCCACGACGGTGTGGTAGTCGTGCGCCAGCATAAAGTTGAGTTCAAAATCAACCCATTCCTCATCGCTGAGCACCTTGTCGCGTGTCAGCACAAATTCCTGGCGCAATTTGCTGTTCCGGCTCCAGTACATTTCCATTCCAAGATGGCTCAGGTCGGCATCGCAAATGATTTGTTCCAACAGATCGGCAGGCTGCTGGGGCACTTTAGTGGCCCGAATGCAGCGAAAAACGGTATCGAGGTCTTCATCCGAAATTCTTCCCCGGAAAAACCGCTCGGCGTTGGCGCAGCTGCGCTCCTCGTGGTCTTCCGGCCCCTGTGCGTAGCCGGTATCGTGAAACCAGGTGGCCAGTTGGAGCAGTTCGACGGTGTGCGCGTCCAACTGGCAGCCTTCGGCGATCACTTTCACGGCACCTACGGTTTGGACAGTGTGCTCAAAATCGTGAAAGACAAACTTGGCGGGCACATTTTCGGCAAAGAATGCCTCAACGAACAATTCGGCTTCTTTCAACAGGGATACAGTGTTCGAGATCATAAAACAGAGCAGTTGGGCGGCAAAGGTAACGGTTAAGCGCCGGAACCGAATTAATTGATAGAATTAAACGAAGAGATTTTGAGTTGTAACAACTAATTTTTAAGGCGCAATGTGTTGATATTGAAACGAAAAAATTAGG
>JBJXEZ010000012.1:0-36355 GCA_046153695.1 Saprospiraceae bacterium | reverse complement strand
GCCTGGAGTGTACTGGACACGGCATACCTGCTGGCTGGCCGCTCGCCAGCTGCTCGTTCCAACGGTGTTCGCGCAGCCCTGCAGGCACTAAGCCCCGCCCGCGACAGCTTCCTCCAGGCCCGCTACTTCCCTACTATGCTGCCCATACCCGCCGGGACTTTCGACATGGGTTGCGACACGTGCAGGGAGGGAACAGGCCCCGTACACCGCGTGCAGTTGTCCGCCTTTCAAATGGCGAAAACGGAGACGACATGGTGGCAGTACCATCTGTATTGTGTTGCTGAAAGTCTTGCAGATAAGCGCTTGATGCCCGATGCCCCCAGTTGGGGCAAAAACGGCGATCATCCGGTAGTGAATGTTAGTTGGGCGGACGCGATTAGGTATGCCAACTGGTTGAACGGGAGGAGTAGCATACGCCGCGCTATTTTTGAAGTTTCCAACAAAGACCGTGTAGACTATAGGTTCGATACCACCTCCCAAGGCTATCGCCTGCCCACCGAAGCAGAATGGGAATACGTGGCCCGAAATGGTAGCCAGCAGACCAAGTATAGCTGGGGGGGGAGCCCACCTAAAGGCAAAAAAGGTGGTAATATTGCCAATAAATCAGAGGTAACAGTAACAAACACTTTTGAGTATGAAGATGGTTACAAATACACCGCGCCAGTCGGCAGTTTTGACCCAAACGATTTTGGGCTGTTCGACATGTCGGGCAATGTTTGGGAATATTGCTGGGACTGGTATGACGTGCGGTATTATCGTAAATTGAAAAGGGATGGAACAGTTTCCAACCCCCTTGGGCCACGTATTAATATAAACTCCGTCTATTCCCGTCGGGTTATTCGTGGTGGCGGGTGGCTCTCAGAACCTGAAGATATTTTGACTGCGGCTCGATATGCCTATAATCCTTTCCGCAGTAACTATACATTTGGTTTTCGCCTTGTCAGGGCAGTACCTTTTTAGGTTTTTTTGCCTGCTGACACAGTTTTCTAAATCCTTATCACAAGCCCATCCAATTACCGCTCGATCTCCACCATAACCTCCAGTCAGGCCAACTCCGACAGATCGGGCAGTTCGGTCAGCCCGCAGTTGCCGATGTCGAGGTATCCAGTGCGATCTCGTTTTTCGAGTTCGATGAGTTGTTGGGCTAGTTCCGTCATGGGCGCTTGAGGGTTAGTCAGATGAAATGCCTTCCAAATGGGCCAATATTTCGGGAATACTCTCGGTAATTGTCTTCCAAACGATGTCGAAATCAGCCTCTTCGTACTGGTGAATCAGCATGTCGCGCATACCGGCCATGCCGCGCCATGGAATTTGTGGATATTTTGCACGAAAACCAGGGCTGACGTTTTTCGCTGCTTCCCCAATGATTTCCAACTGCCGTATCGAGGCATCTTGCGTTTTCAAGTCGGCATCAAATTCCCCTCGCGTCATGCCCCCTGAGTATTCCACAATACGGCGAGCGGCACGAAGGATATGCCCGACGCGGAGTTCATCGTCATACGTTTTCATGCTTTGTAAATGATTTTTAGGTCGCTGGCGATCCGGTTTTTGAAATGCTCGGAAAGCGATTTTTCGGTCAGAATGTCAATTTTTCGCTGAGTAATCTCGCATAAATCCAGCCGGATATTGGCGAGCGTAAAAAAATCAACCGTTTCCCGAAAGTGGACCAGCAGGTCAATGTCGCTCGTGGGCGTATGCTGCCCGCGAGCGAACGAGCCAAACAGGCTTGCCCGCTCAACCGCTGGGTGCTGGCGAAAATAGGCCCTGATTGCGGCGATTGTCTGTTGTTTTGTCATGATTTGTTCCGTGTGCAAACAATTGGCCGTGACACCCGTCATGGCCTCGTCGGATGAACTTACGGGCAAATTTGAGGTGTTTTTTCGGAACAACCGAGCCTATTTTCGGCTTGGCCGGTGCTGCCGCGCACCGAGCCAACCCTCCAACCAGTTACGTTCCAACCCCTCACGGCCGCACCCCTTTCCCATGCCGCTCCGCCCATTCAAACATCTCAGCCAGCACGTGCAGCACGCTTTCCCGCGCGCGGTAACCGTGGCTTTCATGGGGCAGCAGCACTAAACGGGCGTTGCCGCCATTACCTTTGATTGCCTGAAAAAGACGCTCCGACTGAATCGGGAACGTCCCGGAATTGTTGTCAGCCTCGCCGTGGACGAGCAACAGCGGCTTTTTGATCTTGCTCGCGTGCGTGAACGGCGACATATTCATGTACACCTCCGGTGCTTCCCAAAACGAGCGGCGTTCACTCTGAAAACCGAAGGGCGTGAGTGTGCGGTTGTACGCGCCCGATCGCGCAATGCCGAAAGCGTAGTCGTCGGAGTGAGCCAGCAGGTTGGCGGTCATAAACGCCCCGTAGGAGTGGCCACCCACGCCGACGCGTGTACGGTCAACGATACCAAGCGAGTCCAGGTAATCAATGGCTGCTCGCCCCGACGACACGGCTTGCTCCACGAATGTGTTGTTCATCGTTTCCGGGTCGCCCACGATGGGAATGGTCGCGTCCATGAGAACAGCGTAGCCCTGGGTCACAAAAAACAAGGGCGAGTCGTTGCGGTAGTAGGTGAACGTGTTTTCCGAACCGCGCACCTGCCCGGCAGTGGCCGCGTCGGAGTACTCTAGCGGATAGGCCCACATGAACAGCGGCAGTCGTTGACCAGGCTGGTAGCCAGGCGGCAGGTAGAGCGTGCCGGACAAGGGCACACCGTCCTTGCGGGTGTACTTGACTAACCGTTTTTCTACACCGGTGAGCTGCGGAGCGGGGTCTTTGAACGCTGTCAGTGCTTTGCGAGCCTTGGTTTTGAGGTCGGTCGTAAACAGATTAGGCGGCTCGGTCTTGCTTTGGTAACGGGTGACAATGCGATCGGTTTTTTTACCGTCGAACATGATAAACTCCTCGTAGGCTGCATCAGGACATTTGAAAACGGTTAGTTTTTCGCCGGTTTTCAGGTTTATCTTGTCCAGGCGCGGAAAATTTCCTTTCGGCGACGCGCCGGTAGCGTTGAACCAGGCCCAGTCGCCGTCCTGCACAAGTACGCGGTCGCCGGAAGGCAGTCGGGTGGTGACGGGGGTGCCGGGATTCCCGTAATCGTCGCGCAGGCTGCGGTCGAAGAGGACGGTTTGGGCGGTAGGGTTGTTCAGATCACTTCGGAAGGTCGTGCTCCAACGCCGGTCGCGATCAAATTCGGCAAGCAGGACGATGTCCTTTTCTGCTGTCCAGATCATTCCGGATAGTCGGTGTTTGGTTTTTAGTACCTCCGTCGGGACGGCGGTGAACGGCGCATCGAGGCGCATGAGTTTGTCCCGGAAATCGGCCTTGTTGGTCGGGTCGCCGCCGTCCAAAGCCTCCGTCCAAAGTAGGCGGGCGGGGTGTTGCGCCTGCCAGCGGTAGCTGCGCGGGCCATTGACTACACCCTGGCGGGGCGTATCGTCGGTGACAGGAAACTCCGCCAGCGTGTACTCGGGTTGGCCTTTCGGGCTCCAGATTTCTGTTTTTCGGGAAAAATCGTAGTACTCCACGTTGTACGAAAACGGCCTGCGCAGCGTAGTCACGAGCAGGTGGTTTTCATCGGGTGACCATTCTGCGCCGAGGTATAAGCCAACGGGGGCAATCCGCGATATCTTGCCCAATTCGCTTGACACGGTCACGAGCTGGCTGGTGGCATAGTATTCGAACAGGCGCTCGTCGTCGGCATTTTGCAACAAATCCTGAAACGTACGCACTTGTGCGAGTTTGCCAACGGTTGTTTCCTCTACCGTGGGGCCATCGGGTGCGGCGGCGGGCACGGGTGCCGGATCGCGGTAGGGTGGCACGACGCGGGCCAAAAGCCGGTCGTTGTCGTTCATCCATTCGAAGGCCGGGCCGAGCACGTCGTTGAGCAGCAGGTTGCCCGTGCGATGTGATTTACCTGTCCAGGTTTCGGCGGTCCACAGCTCCACACCATCGGCCTTGCGGATACCGAAAGCAATCTTGCGTCCGTCGGGCGACCACAGGGGCATACCGGCCAGCATGCCGTCCGTCGGCAGTTCGATCTTGACTGGTGCTTCCTGCAAGAGCCAACGGATAGTGACGGCGGTGTACTCGGTGGTGTTTTGGCGGCAGTTTAGTATGGGGTTGATGCGTAGCCCGGCGAGGCGCAAAAACGGTTGAGCGAGCAGGGCTATACCGGGGTTGGGGTTGTAGTCCACCAACATGATGGCATCGTTGGTTGGGCTGGTGCTGGTCATTGGAGTGGGGGCTGCCAATACAACCGCAGCCACTTCGGCAGGCGGCTGTTTGTACGCGCTTTGGGCGAACGACAGGAAGGGAAGCAGCAGGAGCGGGAGAGCGTAGACGTGTTTGAGCATAAGCATATTAATGTGCTAACGAGGGAATGTGCTAATGAAGGAATGTGCTAATGTGCTAATTGGCCGAATTTGGCGCGAAAGGTAACCCAAATCGTCGGTTGTACGCCTTGGCGGCCTTTTGGCCGTTCAGTCATTTATTCTTTTCACGTTAACTCCACAGCCTGGCCTTCTACCGGGAATACGATCCAATACGAAACGGTCTTCCCCTGAAAAACCACAGGAGCCATTTGGCTCAGCCAGCCAGCCAGCGGTGCTACGGCTTTGGCCTGCTCTTTCCACTTTTTCATGCCTTCGGCAAATTTTGCAAACAGCAGCACCACCACTGAGCGGTCATTTTCCAGCAATAAATCCGCGTCGATGCTCAGCCACCGTTCGCCTATCCAGCCTTCTACGGGGAACTTCGGAATCCACCGCTTGGGCGCGAACCGGGCCTCAGCAAACTGCCGGAAACCTTCCGCCAGCCGCAGGGCTTTTTCTGAGCCGACGGCTTCGCCAATACCTCGATTGTTTAACTGCAGCTGCACCAACTCCAGGCGCTGCTCCCGCGACAGGGTAGGCGTGTCGGCCAACAGGATCGCTTTCATTGCCTTTCCGATCTCCGGTTTAAAGTCGCCGTTGATTTCCAACATACTGGCAAACGGTTCCGGGTCAGACAGGGAATAATGAAAACCAACGGGCCATTCGTTGACCGGGTCGATTCGTTCGGGCAATCGGGCTTCCGAATGGCGGCCTGTAGGCGGTTCGGCGTAGGGTTCGGTGATGTTGCCGGGCGTTGCTTCGGGGAAATCCTTGGGTTTGTAGAGTGGCTCGTTTTGGCAATAAACCACATGGTCCTTCCAGATGAAGGGCGTTTCGTCGCTATCGGGGTCGAGCGTCGGCATGGTTTCGTTGCCGTTGTGATACACGCGGTTGAGCCAGGGTGTGCCCTTCGCGTTCGTCGGAAACACGAGGTAGTCACGGGCGCGGGTTAGGCCAACATACAGCAGGCGAGATTCCTCTTCCAAGGCTTGTTTGGCGGCTTGCGCCCAACTATCGCTTTGGCGCATGGCTTCATCCAGGCGGGTGTTTTGAGCCTGATCGGCGTATGGGTTTTTCCAAAAACGCAGCCAGCGGTGGCCGAGAATGTTGTCGAGGTCCGGCTCGGCACGTTCAGATACGATGTTGATGCCCCAGATTTTTTCCTTGAACGGCTGGTTGAGGTTGTGGCAAATGCAGATGGGGTACTCCAGTCCCTTGCTCCGGTGGTAAGTTAGCACGTTCACTGTATCAGGACTTTCACCGCTACCCTGATAGTCCTGCCCGGAGCGGGCCAGTTCGTCGAGCCAGAGCAAAAAGCCACCAAGCGAGGCCGCTGCGTGCAAGCGCTGGCAGGCCGATTCGTAGTCAAGTGCATAGCGGCGCAGGCGGTCGAGGTTGTCGAGGCGCTGGGCGGCGTTGCCGAAACGGACGGCCGCGCGGCGCAAATCCAGTTCGTCTAGCACGAAGTTCAGGATTTCAGAGGCGCTCAGGTCTGCGGTCCTTGGGCGCATCTCAAAAAGCCGCCGGATGGTTTCGTGCTCCATGGCCCATCTCCCGGGGTCTTCGCCCTTTTGGAGGCGGTGCAGGTAGTCCAGGCGGTCGCCGACGATCTGGTCAAGGGTTTTGGCACCGGTGAGGGCGAGTATTTCGGCAATACTAAGCGCATCCGACGGGATGAGCAGGTATTTCAGGCAGGCCAGAACGAGTTTGCCCTCGGCGGTTTCCAGTAGTCCAGCGCGAGCAATGGCAGCCTTCAACCCGGCACGGTGCAGGGCTTCGGCCATGATTTCGCAGTTTCGGTTGGAGCGGCACAGCACGGCAATGTCGCCTGGTCGGGCGGGGCGAGTTGCATCGCGTTTTTTGGACCATACGGGCGTTTGGCGGTCCAGCAGGATTTGTATCTGTTCGGCAATGCAGTTCTCCATCCACGGTGTGCCGGGTGTTTTGCGGAGGTCGAGCTCGTTGCGGAAATGCCAGTGGATGAGTGTGTTGGCTGTTGGCTGTTGGCTGAGTTGGTCGATCTCTTGGGTTCCCTTCCGCTCAGGAAGGCCAACAGCCGTTTCTGCCGGCTCCAGTGCAACCTGCTCCACCGGCATATCAGAAAAGGCCCGCGTAAAAATTGCATTCACGGCGTATACAATGTCCGGGCGGCTGCGCCATGAAGTGCCCAGCACATTTTCGGGGCGCACACCGCCTGTGGCTTGCATAATGGCCTGCATGAGTGCCGGCTCGGCACCGCGAAAACCGTAGATGCTCTGCTTGGGGTCGCCCACCCAGATGGAATGGCGGGCCAGGCCGCTGAGTTGCAGGAAAATATCGAGTTGGATTGGGGAGGTGTCCTGAAATTCGTCTACGAGCAGCAAGTCGAGTTCCGAGCGTAGCGCCTCGCGAACGGACTCGATACGCAGCAGGCGGCTGACGTAGGTTTCCATGTCCGTGTAGTCAATCAGGCCGCGCTTTTTTTTGTACTGCTCGTACTCGCCGAGGGCATCGGCGGCGATATCGAAAACGAGTTCTATAAACTGGCCCGCATCGGCACGAAAACGCGGGTGCTCGTCGTGGCTGCGGGCGAATGTTTGCAGGTCCTCGAACAGGTCACGGCTTTTGGCTCCAATCTTCACCTTGCTAATCTTCACCCACTCGTGCCAGTACAGTTCGCCGCGCCACTTGAGTTGGTTTTGCAGGTTGCGCAGTTCTTCAGCGGCCTCGCGGGTGGTTTTCGTTTCATCGGCCTCGTTGGCTTCAAGGGCAGCAACAGTCTGGTCAAGGAGTGCGATGAGGCGGCTGTTCCAATGTTGGTCGGAGCCGGATTGGGCTGGCGGGAGTAGTTGCTCGAACGACTCGCGGGAACGGCGTTTGCTGGTTTCGAGTACGGTCTTGTCGAAGTTGTTGGCGCGGGCTACGTCGGTCAGTTCGCGGATGTCGCGGCGCCAGTCGTAGGGATCTCCATCGGTTTTTTTTGTGAGGCCGAGTCGGTCAGCCAGCCGGTTGATGGTCTCGATGCGCTCCTCGGTGAGCACCTGGGCGAGGGATTCGTTGAACAGCCGCTGTTGGTCGTTGTCGGCTATGATTTCCACCAACGGCGACACGCCGGCCTCAAAAGCGAAACGCTGGAGCAGCCGCACACCAATGCTGTGAACGGTACCGATGAGGGCGCTGCCGAGTTCGTTAGCGGCTTCTGTCAGTCCGTCTTCTATCAGCCGTGCCCGCACGCGCTCCTGCAATTCGGCGGCTGCTTTTTGGGTAAACGTAGTAGCCACAATGCCCCTTGCCCGCACACCGGATTTCATCAAACCCACCATTCGACGGGTCAGCGTGTATGTTTTGCCGCTGCCCGCTCCGGCGGAAAGAATGGTGATGTTCAGTTTTGAGTCCGTGGGCATGGGAAGGTGGGTAGGGACAAGTTCAATCAAATCAGCCCATTAACCCTGTCTGGCATCAAGGTCAACAATGCGATCAGTACCAGCCCAACTGCTATGGCCACACGAAAACCCCACGGGACGTGTACCTCATTCGCGCTTTCTTCACCCGAAAAGTACATGGCGATGATGACCTTGAAGTAGTAGTAGATCGAAATGGCCGAGTTTATCACAGCCAGCACGATCAGCCAGGGGTATTTTTCAAAAGCCGCCGTGAACAGGAAATATTTTCCAAAAAAACCTGCGAGAGGTGGAATGCCGGCCAGCGACAGCACGGATATCGCCATGGCTGCGGCCAAAAGAGGCTGCTTATTACTCAGGCCGCCAAAGGCTTGAAAAGTTTCGTCCTTGTTTTGTTCGGACACTAGGAAAAAGCATCCAAAAGCGCACAGCGTAGCCACCGAGTAGGTCAGGGTATAAAACAAAATGGCTCCGGCAGCGCCCGGCTGACCAGCCACCAAAATAGCGAGCATCAGGTAGCCAGCGTGCGCGATGGACGAGTAGGCCATCATGCGCTTGAAATTTGTTTGGAACAGGGCTGTGGTGTTCGCCAGGGTCATGGTTAGTGCAGCTATTAAAGCCACGGCGGTTGTCCAAAACTCGCCAGCGCCCACGAAGGCCGTGCCGAACAGGCGGTACAGGGCCGCGAACCCTGCTGTTTTTACCACCGTCGCCATGAAGGCGGTGACGAGGGTGGGACTGCCGGAGTACACGTCGGGTGCCCAAAAATGGAATGGCGCGGCAGAGACTTTGAAACTCAGCCCGATCAGGATGAGCAGGATGCCCACGCTGAGCATTTGCGGCGAGTGGCCGTTGGCACGCACCACGGAGTGGATTTGGTTGAGGTCAAAACTCGCCGTGGCACCGTACACGAGCGCAATACCGAACAGCAGGATACCCGTGGCGAACGCGCCCATGAGGAAATATTTGAGCGCGGCCTCGTTGGAGCGCAGGTCATCGCGACGGCTGCCAGCCAACACATACAGCGGAATGCTGAGGATTTCGATGCCGAGAAACAGCATGACCATGTTGGAAAACGAGAACATGAGCAATGCCCCGCACAGGCTGAACAGGATGAGGGCGTACTGGTCGCCGAGGGTGTCCAGCAGGTCGCGAAAGCCCCATCGCGTGAACCCGAACAGAAGCAGTGTGCTCACTATCGCCGTTGCGGAAAAGGCCAGTGCGAAAGGATCAAATTGGAACATGGACGTGTACAGATCGCCGTAAGGCGGGCCGTAGGTTAGGCTCCAGCCCGTGGCACCGGCGGCGAGCACAAGTCCGGCGAGACAAGCCCAATAGGTGAGGTCGCGCTTTTTGGCGAGGCCCGCGAATAGGGCGGCGATGGCGGTGAGAAAGAGAATAAGAAGAACTATCATTGATTCAGTTTGGCGGTAGCCGCCTTATGTTTTTGCAAAGTTACCTCAAAACTGTACGGCTCCCAATATCCGGTTCACGCTCCCGTCCGTCAGGTTCAGCACCCACTGCGGGAAAAAGCCGATCAGAAGTACCAATCCAGCCACGATCCCAAGTACCAAAAATTCGCGTGTGTTCACGTCTGCAAACTCAGCGGTTTGGCGGTTGGCTTCGCCGAACATGGCCATCCCGTAGGCCCGCAACATGTACACCGCACCGAAGATGATGGTCAGACCCGAAATTGCACCCAGCCAGTTGTTGTAGTTCCACACGCCGTTGAGTAACAAAAACTCCCCGACAAAGCCGTTGGTGAGCGGCACGGCTACGGCTCCGAGGGTCACGATCATAAACAACGCCGCCAGCCTGGGTGCTGAGCGGGCGATGCCGCCCATGTCGAAAAGCGCCCGCGAGCCTAGTCTGCGTTCCAGCAAGTCGGCCACGAAGAACAGGCCCACCGCATTTATCCCGTGGCTAAGCATCTGGATCATGCCGCCTTGCACGCCGGTTTTGTTCCAGGCCAGCACGCCCGCAGCGATAAGGCCCACATGCGCGATGGATGAATAGGCGATCAGGCGTTTCAGGTCGCTTTGTTTTACGGCGATAATGCTGGCGTACACAATGCCGGTGACTGCCAGTCCGATAAATACCGGTGTCCAGTAGTGCAATGCTTCCGGGGCCAGCGGCACCATCCAGCGCACCACGCCGTAGATGCCCATTTTGAGCATGATGCCCGACAGCAACATGGTGCCACCGGTCGGGGCGGTCACATACGTATCTGGCTGCCAGGTATGGAACGGGAACAGCGGCATTTTGACCGCAAACGCTAGGAAAAAGCCGAGCATGACCCACCACGCGGTGACCGGGTCAAGATCCACAGCCACTAGGCTTTCCCAGGCAAATGAATGTACTGCGCCGGTTTCAGCCATTGCATTCGTTTTCAGGTAAACAGCCAGCAGGGCCACCAGCATGAACAGCGACCCGACGAAGGTGTAGATGAAAAATTTCATCGTCACACGGATGCGGGTTTCACCGCCCCAGATGGCACAGATGAAGTAGATCGGGATGAGCGCCAGTTCGTAAAAAACGTAGAACAGCAGCCCGTCCATGGCCATGAATACGCCATTGAGCGCACCGAGCATAAGCAGCACGAGGCCGTAGTATCGGCCTTCGAGGCCGAAATCGCGGCCAAAACTGCTCAGTACGATGAGCGGTGCCAGCAAGTTGGTGAGCAACACCAACAGCATGCTGATGCCGTCCAGCCCAACATGAAAAGCGATGCCTGCACTGGCCACCCACGGTACGTTTACTTCGTAGTTGAACGACCCGTCGCCATTGAAACTGCTAAGCAGGAATCCGGTAACGACCAGGTTGGCCAGGGTGGCTGCAAGAGCGATGCTGCGCGCGGGTAGTGTCCGGGAGAGTAGCAGCGCGAGGGCGGCGAGGAAGGGTATGAGGAGGAGGAGTAGGGACATTTGTCTTCAGTTTTTTCACACAAACAACGTCAAAAACAACAGCACCGCCCCTACCACCATGCCCAGCAGGTAGTATTCGACATTGCCGTTTTGCAGTTTCCGAAAGCCCGCACCGAGGCGCTGCACACCTGTGCCAACGCTGTTCACAAGGCCGTCAATAGCCCAGATGTCGGCGTAGTAGTGCAGGAGTTGGGAGAATTTTTCTACCGGGCGTACAAACAGGAACTGGTAAATTTCATCCACATAAAACTTGTTGGCCAGCACTCTGGTCAGGCCGGTTTGGGCGGCATCGGCCACGGGCAGGCTGCGCCGCCGGACGTACATCCAGTACGCCGCCGCGATCACGAGCAGCGCCATCGAAGTGGTGAACAGCATAAGTGACCACTCGGTGCTTTCCGCCAGGTGGTGCGGCTCGCCGCCGTGGTGCAGGTTGGTGTTTCGCACCACAGGCTCCAGAAAGTGGGCCATCCATTGCGGGGTGCCGAGGTGCAGGAAATGCGGGGTGTTCAGAAAACCGCCCAGCGCCGAAAGTACGGCCAGCACGATTAGCGGTATGGTCATGGTGGCCGGGCTTTCATGCAGGTGGTGGCGCTGCTCGTCGGTGCCGCGGAAATCGCCGAAAAAGGTGACGAACAGCAGCCGGCACATGTACACGGCTGTGACCAGGCCGCCCAGTCCGGCAAAACCCCACCACCATTTGCCGCCTGCGGCAAACGTGTTGGCGAAAATTTCATCTTTGGAAAAAAAGCCCGCCAGGAGCGGAAACCCGCTGATGGCAAACGTGCCGATGAGGAAAATCCAGAACGTGATCGGTAGCGCCTTGCGCAGGCCGCCCATGTTGCGAATGTCCTGCTCGCCGCCCATGGCATGTATTACCGAGCCGGCACCGAGGAAAAGCAGGGCCTTGAAAAAAGCGTGCGTGGTGACGTGAAACATGGCCGTCGCGTACGCACCCATGCCGAGCGCCACGAACATCAGTCCCAGTTGGGAAACGGTGGAGTAGGCCAGCACTTTTTTGATATCGTTTTGCCGCAGGCCGATCAGCGCCGCGAAGATGGACGTGGCAAGGCCGACGAGTGCCACCACGTTCAGTGCATCGGGCGAGAGGTTGTACAAGGGGTGGCAGCGGGCCACGAGGTAGATGCCCGCCGTCACCATGGTGGCTGCGTGGATGAGTGCCGACACCGGCGTGGGGCCGGCCATAGCATCGGGCAGCCAGGTGTAGAGCGGTATTTGGGCGCTTTTGCCCATGGCACCGATGAACAGCAGCAGGCAGATCGCCGTCACTACTCCCGGGTCGGGGCGGACGGTTTCGAGGCTGGCAAAAATGTCGGTGAAGTTGAGTGAGCCGAAGGTTTTGAAGATCAGGAAAATGCCGAGTAGCAACCCCAGATCACCAATGCGGTTCATGATGAATGCCTTGCGGGCGGCCTTGCCATATTCGCGGTTATCGAACCAAAATCCGATGAGCAGGTACGAGCACAGGCCAACCCCCTCCCAGCCGAAGAACAGCATGACGAGGTTGTCGCCCATGACGAGCAGCAACATCGAAAAAATGAACAGGTTGAGGTAAGCAAAAAACTTCCAGAAGCCTGCGTCGTCGTGCATGTAGCCGATGGAGTACACGTGGATAAGGAAACCCACGCCGGTCACGATCAGCATCATCCACACGGATAGTTGGTCCACGAGGAAAGAAAAGTCCACATGAAAACTGTCCACCGTGATGAAGTTGTAGAGCGCCACTTGAATCGGCCCGGTGGCGGCCACTTCGTTGAAACAGGCCACGCTCAGCAGGAAGGATGCCAGCAACGTGCCGGAACCGATGAGGCCAACGGCGGTCTTGGACATCCTGCGCCCGAAAAGGCCGTTGACGGCGAAGCCGAGGAGCGGGAGAAAGGGGATGAGTGGTATGAGTTTATTCATTGTTTATTCTTTCGGCTGGTTTTCTAAATCAAGTAAAATCAGCGTTAGTCTCTCTTTCAATTCAGGTAAAAACGTTTGCAAGACATCCCAATGCATGGCATAGTCAACGCCAAAATAATTGTGGATCAACACATTCCGGAAACCAACAATGCCGGGCCAGTCAATATTTTTATACTTCTGGGTCAATTCTTCGGGCAAGTTATTGGCGGCCTCTCCAATGATTTCAAAATTGCGAACCACAGCATCCCGTGTTCTCGTGTCCTCAGAAAATTCATTGAAGCCCATGCCGGTTGTGTACGCCTCAATGTATTGGCCGACTCAAGCATGTCTCGCACCAGAAGTATTACGTTCCGTTTAGACATAGATGAGATCAGGCTGGATTTCTCTGAAGTAGGCTTCCTTAATGCCGTTTTGGGAAACTAAATCCACCTTTTTTTTGAGAATACGCTCCAGTTCGTAAGCCAGGTGAATGAACTGCATCCCGGAAGGCTGATTAAACTCCACTAAAATTTCTACATCACTGTTCGAGTTGTCGTCTCCTCGACTAATCGAGCCAAAGATCGCCATGCTTCGAATAGGATAGGTCGTCGTCAGTGCAGGTTTTGCCTGCAAAAGTTTTGAAAGGACGTATTCTTTTGTTGTCATAGCCTTCAATTTCTCAGTTTGTCCAAAAGTGAAATATCCGTAGACTTCGTATTCCGGAAAACCATCACCAGAATGCCCAAGCCCACGGCTGCTTCCGCCGCCGCCACGACCATGATGAAAAACACCATGATCTGCCCTTGGGCATCGGACAGGTAGGTGGAAAAGGCTGCCAGCAGGAGGTTCACGGCGTTCAGCATGAGCTCCACACACATGAGCACCACGATGGCGTTGCGGCGGGTGAGCACGCCGAACACGCCGATGCAGAACAGCACGGTACTGAGCCAGAGGTAGTATTCGATGGGGACTGTTTTGATTACGTCAAGCATGGGTTGGATGTTAAATCTTCGCGTCCCTTTTCGCCAGCAGCACCGCCCCCACCATTGCTGCGAGGAACAGGATACCAGCCACTTCGAAGGGCACAACAAAATCGGTGAACAGCACTTTGCCGAGGTTTTGCACCAAACCGACGTGCGGGTTGGGGTCTGTCGGCGCAGTGATCAGGGCGCCACCGCGCAGGGCACCAACCAGGGTCACCAACAGCATACCGGATGCGATGGCTGCACCGAATTTCCAGCGGGCGGTCTGCCGGGGTTCTGCCTCGGTGTTTAGGTTGAGCAGCATGAGCACAAACAGGAACAGCACCATGACCGCTCCGGCGTACACGATGATGTGTACCACGGCGAGGAACTGCGCGTTCAGCAACACATACTGCCCCGCTATGGTAAAAAAGGTCAGGATCAGGTAGATCACACTGCGCACGGGGTTTTTGGTAAAAACCATGAGCAGGGCAAGAATCACGGATGCCAGTCCCAGAATCGAAAAAACGGTCAGGCTCATACGGCAGGTTGTTTCTCAGTGATGTGTTTTTGGCGCTTGGTTACATCAATACGGGTTTCGGAAGTAGTGCCCTCCACGAGCAGGTCTTTGCCGAAAATGAAATTCTGGCGCACATAGTCACTCGGCACGATACGATCGGTGAGAAAGATAGCCTCCTTGGGGCAGGCTTCCTCGCACAGGCCGCAGAAGATGCAACGCAGCATATTGATCTCGTATACAGCGGCGTACTTCTCCTCGCGGTACAGGGTTTCCTCATTTTTTTCGCGCTCGGCGGCTTCCATCGTGATGGCCTCGGCCGGGCAGGCCACGGCGCACAGGCCGCAGGCAGTGCAGCGCTCGCGGCCCTCGTCGTCGCGTTTGAGCACATGCCAACCGCGCCACACAGGGGCCATCGGGCGTTTCTCTTCCGGGTAGCGGACGGTATTGGACTTGCCGAAAACGACTCGAAGGAAGTGCTTCATTGTGATCCACATTCCTTTAAAAATCGCGGGCAAATAGATGCGCTCCCAGAAGGTCATCTCCTTGTTTACGACGAGTTTGGAGCGGGTGGTAAGTGGTTGCATTTTTTTCAGTGATGATGAATCTTGCATCGGTCAAGATGCTGGTTACAAGTTGTGGAGGTCAACGGGGATTATTTTGGCCGTCACCCACTCGGTGAAGGCTTCCTTGGTCATCTCGCCAGCGGCGACGCGGAGGATGATGGATTCTTGTTCGTCGTCGTCGGCTTCGATTTCATAGCCGTTCAGCAGCAGAAAAGTTTCCATTACCGCATGACCAATTCGTTTGTTTCCATCCAGAAACGGGTGGTTCAGGATAAGCGAGTATCCGAGAATACCTGCCTTGTCGGCAATTGTTGGATACAGGTCTTCTCCAAGCATGGTCATCTGGGGCTGTCCAAGAGCAGATTCTAATCCTCCCAAGTCACAAACACCTTGCAATCCGCCAGATTCGGATAGAATTGCTTCGTGTAATTGCAGTACCTCCGATAATTCGAGAAAAAGCATCAGGCAAGGCGTTTGTACAGTTCCTTGTTTTTTTTCAAAACGTACTGCATGGCAGCCTCAAATTTTGCCTCCCGAGATTCGAGTAGTTCATTTGCAATCTTCAAGAGCAATTCTTCTACGGAAGCCAACTGCATTTCCCTTGCCTTTGCCCGCAGCTGGACAAGTTGTTTGTCTTCAAAATTCAGCGTTATCGAACTCATAGTTTTTCATTTAAAAAGTAAAAAAACGACCACCAACTATTTCCCCAGCCACAATACCCCGGCCCCTGTCAGCAGCATATTTACAATGGCCAGGGGCACGAGGGTTTTCCAGCCAAGGCGCATGAGCTGGTCATATCGGAAGCGGGGCAGTGTCCAGCGAATCCACATGAAGACGAAGATGAAGAAAAACGTCTTGGAAAACACAACGATTGGGCCCATGAGGCCGCCGAGCCAGCCGGGGTCAATGCCGGGGAAATTGTATCCGCCGAAATAGACCGTAGCGATGACCGCGCAGGCGATGAACATATTGATGTACTCCGCGAACAGGAACATGCCGAGTTTCATGGAACTATACTCGGTATGGTAGCCGCCGATCAGTTCGGTCTCGCACTCGGCCATGTCGAACGGGGCGCGGTTGCACTCAGCCAGAGCGCAGATGAAAAAGAGCAGAAAGCCCAGCGGCTGGTACCACACATTCCAGTTCAGGCCAGCCTGCTGCTCGGCCATTTCCTTGAGGCTGAGCGTGCCGGTGAGCATTACCACCGAGATGATGGCCAGGCCCATAGCCAGCTCGTAAGAGATCATTTGGGCCGATGCCCGGATGGCACCGTACAGGGCGAATTTGTTGTTGGAGGCCCAGCCGCCGATCATGATCCCGTACACACCCAGCGATGTGAATCCCATGATGTACAGGATGCCGATGTTCAGGTCGGCTACCTGTAGGGCAATGGGCGTTCCTCCAAATAGCGTCAGTTCTGTGCCCCAGGGAATGACGGCGCTGGTCATGCAGGCCACAAACATAAACGATCCAGGAGCCAGAATATACAACCAGCGCTCTGCGGCATTGGGCATGAAGTCTTCCTTGGTGAAAAACTTGACACCGTCGGCCAGGGGCTGGAGCAGGCCGAATGGTCCCGCGCGATCCGGGCCGATGCGATCCTGCATGGCCGCCGCTACCTTGCGCTCGCCATAGGTGGCGTACGCCGCCACTGCCAGCGTGATGGCAAACAGCACGCTGATCAGCAACAACTTTTCGAGCAGGAGGGAAAGGGTAAAAAGTAGAATCATTGATTCGATAATTTGTGCAAAAGTATGGAAACGAACCGGGGTTTACCGCACCGTGGCGGTTTTGCCGTCGTAGTGGTTTTGGGAAATGACGGAATGGCGGTCAATATCGCGCGGACCTTCGACGGTCCAGTCAGCGGTGCTTTTTTTGTCGAAACGGCAGGTGTTGCATATAAATTCGTGTGCCTCGCCGTACTGGTCTTTGCGGGCGGTGACACGGTAAATTTCACCGCCATACATCCAAACAACGGCCTTGCCGGAGCATTTATCGCAGTCGCGGTGGGCATCCATCGGGTTGAGGAACCACACGCGGCTTTTGAAGCGGAAGGTGCGGTCGGTGAGGGCACCCACGGGGCACACGTCAATGACGTTGCCCGAGAACTCGTTTTCGATGGCCTTTTCGATGTAGGTGCTGATCTCGGCATGGTCGCCGCGGTTGACTACGCCGTGTACCCGGCCTTCGGTCAGTTGATCGGCCACTTGCACGCAGCGGTAGCACAGGATGCAGCGGGTCATGTGCAGTTTGATATGGTCGCCGATGTCAATTTTATCGAACGTGCGGCGCTCGAACTCGTATCGGGTATCGGCCAGGCCGTGCTCGAACGACAAATCCTGCAGGTGGCATTCGCCAGCCTGGTCGCACACGGGGCAGTCGAGCGGGTGGTTGAGCAGCAGGAATTCCACCACGCCTCGGCGGGCGTTGAGCACCTCGTCGCTGCTGATATTGGCCACTTCCATGCCGTCCATGACGACTTGCTGGCACGATGCCACGAGTTTGGGAATGGGTCGTGGGTCTTTTTCCGAGCCTTTGGTGACCTTCACGAGGCAGGTACGGCACTTCCCTCCGGAGCCTTTCAACTTGGAGTAGTAGCACATGGCCGGTGGCACGATGTCGCCGCCAATCTGGCGTGCCGCGTTCAGGATGGTGGTGCCCTCGGGCACTTCGATTTCGAAACCGTCTATTTTTACTTTGGGCATGTTATTCTTCTGAAATTTGATCTTGTAAAATTTGCTTGACTACCCTTTCCATATCGGGTAAGTGATTTTCTGCAATATCAATTGATGTACTGAACTTCAGATAAAATTTGACGTCCGATATATTTGCGAAGACTGTCGCGTGGGGCGATGTCAACTTTGCATTTGAACATTTCCTCCAAGTAATCTTGCAATTCCATGATTTCAAATAGCCCAACCGCCCGGTCAAAATCCACCAGCACGTCAATGTCGCTTGTGTCTTTCTGCTCGCCCCGTACCCACGAGCCGAATACGCCTATTTCCGACACGCCGAAGCGTTCGTGCAGTTCGGGTTTTAGGGTGGTGAGGGTGTTTTTGATGTCGGTGAGTGTCATTTCATTATTTTTTTTATTCCTGAATTGCAAGGTTTAGGTGTTTTTTCAAAAAAAACTTCAACGGTTGCAGAGGCTCACTATCCCCGTCAAGTCCCCAATGGTCGGTATTGGAGTAATCCCGTTTGCGCTCGTTTCCATCGCCGGATAGCGCTTCCGAGTAGGAAAAAATTTTCGCTTTACGATTTGGGGTGCTGTAGTTTTTGCCGGGAGCCCTTCTCAAACATTGCTCGTAAGCGTCGAAACAATCCAGAATGACCTGATGCTCCGGTTTGACAATCTGCACCAAAAGCCATTCCAGATCGCCTTTGTCGTTTCGGGGCTGGTTTTCCGGCCAAAGGAAGAGGTCGGATTCCACATTAAACTGTACTCCAGTCACCGTGTTTAAGATTTCGTTTTTCCTTTGGGCAAAGTCCTCGTCGGCATCTGCAACAATCAAATTTTTAATGCCATTGGTGTTGTTGTCTCCAAAATCTTGAAATTTTTTGTGCCATTCGGTCGCAGAAATGAAGGCGCTTACTGTGCCAACAGTTCGGATTCGCACACCAATTTGGGCAGCCTCATTTTTACCTTCAAAAACCTCCGACCCGCCAATTTTGGACTTAGAGAAAACAAGCCCAAACCAAACCGATAAAACATCTTTCAAGAAATTTTGATCGGCAGGCCCTTCCGTCCAGATATCCATCTTCACCATACCTGCTTGCCTCCCCGCGTATCGTAACCTGTTTCCAAGGCGCTGTTCAATTGTTCAAAGTCCCGGCAACTGGCCACCACCTGCCCGTCCGGTTTTTCCAACAGCGAAAACTGCCGCACGATCGCCTGGTGCTGCACCATGTCGGCATCTTCAAAAACCTCCGCGAAAGCCTGCTGGCATTCGAGGCTGTGGGTGGTCATGAAGAGTTGGACGTCGTTTTTATCCGCTACCTGAAAGATCGTTTTCAAAAAGTTCTTCATTCGGGAGTAGTGGATGCCGGTGTCGATTTCGTCAATCATTAGGCGCTTGCCTTTGTGCTTTGAAATTTCGAGTAAGACTTGGGTGGCCCTAGTTACGCTTTCTCCAAAAGTAGAGATAGGGGTCATTTCATCTCGTCTTTTAACCCCCACCAATAATTGGTCTTCGCCACCAATTTTTCTTACTTCAAAATCCTCTATTTCAGGGATCAGGAATTTTATTTCTTCAATTAGATTCTGCTTGGCTTGGCGGCTCAGTCTAACGTACTCAAAATATGAGTTTGATAACGTTCCGTTAGCTTCCAAAGAAACTGAAATCAAGGGTAGCGCTATTTCCTTTGGGTTTTGACTTAGGCAATGAGAATAAAGTCCTGCGATTGTTTCTGAATACTCACCATCATTACCCTCCATTGAACTCCGTTTCCATTCTTCAAAGAATGATATGTAACGATTGTCCGCGCTTCTCCCGAGAAAAAAACTCCTAAGATTATCAAACCTCTTTGAACTGCCTGCATGTTCCACCTCCAAAATATCCTCCTGATCAATTTTGGCGACACCAAGGGCAACCGATTCTTCGATGCCATCGATCGTAGCTTCGATGCGTATCAGTTTGGCAATATTTTTTGACAAGTAGAGGAGGAAATTTTCAACGGGATAATCCACATCTGTTACTTCACCTTTTGTTCCAAAGAACCGTTTAGGGTAGAGATGAATTCCTTTTAAAATGAGTGTTTTATGTAATTTACCTAAGCATTTTATCCGGTCTCTGTCAAACAGCAACGCCTCCAGCACACTCGTCTTCCCCACATTGTTATCCCCCACGATCAGGTTGAACTGCCCGATGTCGGCCAGTTCAAGGGAGTCGAAACGTTTGAAATTTTCGACTTTGAAGTAGGTCAGATGTTCTCTGCTCATGGTTTCAGTTTTTAAACATCAAATGCAAAGGTAACGCACCCTGCTCACCACACCCTTTTTACCCTCCCCCTTCAAAATACCCATCCATAACTTCGTCGTTGCTTATCACATCAATTTCTTCCACGAGGGCTTGCGACACAAACATCCGGTCGAAAGGGTCTTTGTGGATGAATGGCAATTGATTTTGCTGGCGCGTGTGTTCGTAGGTGATGTACAGGAGTTCAAACTTATTTTTCGTCACATAATCCATGACCGCTTCAAATCCGTTGTCCAATTCCATTTTTCCCAGTGAGTTTTTGATAGCGATTTCCCAGAGGCTGGCCATGCTGACCAGCATTTCGTTTTGGGGGTTTTCAATCAAATCTCGCGCTTTGGAGCTCAGTTTAGGATCGCCCTGATTGAACCAAAGAAAGGCGTGTGTATCGAGCAGGAATTTCATTACATGTACTCTTTGAAGTCTTCCAAGGGTGCGTCGAAGTCAGGTGCAAGATGGATTTTTCCCTTTGCAAGACCGAATATGCGTTTTTGAGGCGCTTCATTGGGCTTTTTAGTTTTTCCCTTGACCCGCTTTGTTTTCAAAAATTGCACGAAGTCGAGCACTTGCTGTTGGAGTGGTTCTGGAAGATTTTGTATTTCCTGAAAAATGATATTGGCAGTCATCGCATTCCAAATTTTGTAAGTGAAATAAAAAAACGCTGAAAACCTGTTTAAGATTCACCCTTGCGCCTCCTAAACCGCCAAAGCAGGCTCTCTTACCAACCCATAATTCCCCCGCATACACGCTTCCCGATCCGTCACGTGCCACTCGAACTCCTCCCGGAAATGCCGGATGGCTGCCGCCACGGGCCAGGCCGCCGCGTCGCCGAGTGGGCAGATGGTGTTGCCTTCGATCTTTTTGGCCACGTCCACCAGCAGGTCCATGTCGCCCATCTTGCCCTGGCCGTTTTCGAGGCGCCAGAGCACTTTTTCCATCCAGCCGGTGCCCTCGCGGCAGGGCGAGCACTGGCCGCAGGAATCGTGGTGGTAAAAGCGCGTAAAATTCCAGGTGTTGCGCACAATGCACTGGTCTTCGTCGTACACGATGAACCCGCCGGACCCGAGCATGGAGCCGGTCTCGAAACCGCCGTCGGCCAGGCTTTCATAGGTCAGCAGACGATCCGCGCCCGCGGCCGTTTTGGTCACCAAAAAGTGCGGCAGGATGGGCACCGACGAGCCGCCGGGCACGCAGGCCTTTAGGCGTTTGCCGCGCTTGATGCCGCCACACCAGTCGGCGGAATAGATGAACTCCTCCATCGAAAGGCCCATGTCCACCTCGTATACGCCGGGGTTGTTGATGTTTCCGCCCGCCGATATGAGTTTGGTACCGGTGCTCCTGCCAATGCCGATCTTGGCGTATTCCTCACCGCCGTCGTTCACGATAGGCACCACAGCGGCGAGTGTTTCCACGTTGTTCACCACAGTGGGGCACTGCCACAGGCCTTTCACAGCGGGGAATGGCGGCTTGATACGCGGGTTGCCGCGTTTGCCCTCAAGGCTTTCGATCAGGGCCGTTTCTTCACCGCAGATATAAGCGCCTGCACCGGGGGTGACGTACAGGTCGAGATCATAACCGGAGCCGAGGATATTTTTGCCCAGCCAACCCGCCGCATAAGCCTCGGCGATGGCTTTTTCCAGGATGAAAACTACCCACGAGTACTCGCCCCGAATGTAGATATAGGCAGTATTTGCCCCCAGCGCATACGACGACACGATCATGCCCTCGATGAGCAGGTGCGGGATTTTTTCCATCAGAAAGCGGTCCTTGAACGTGCCCGGTTCCGATTCGTCGGCGTTGCAGAGCAGGTAACGCGGCACGCCTTCGGGCTTGGCCAAAAACGACCACTTCATGCCGGTGGGAAAACCCGCGCCGCCACGTCCGCGCAGACCGGATTTTTTCACTTCTTCCACCACCGCATCGGGCGACATGGTCTTGAGCGCCTTCTCCACAGAGCGGTAGCCGCCGTGCTTGCGGTATACATCGTACGTGTGAATGCCCGCCAAATGGGCGTGTTCGAGCAGGAGTTTACGTCCCATTATTCTTGTTCTTTGTCAAATTCGGTTTGAAAATCCACCCGTAGCCGATCCGGTGTCATCACAGCACATTGGAAGTCGGGGGTAGGGAACACAGCAATTTTCATCTTGTCTTCTTCAAAATCGCTCAGCCATTCGAGAAATTCCGCCAAGTCAAGGGCTTGCACGTTGAACTCATCGAATCCGCCTTTTTCCCGAAAAATTTCGGCAAATTCTGCATTGGGAAATACGGCAAAAACATCGCTATCGTCCTCGTCATCTTCCAGCAAGAGCCAGCCATCTTCACCCTCCACGAGGCCCCACACTTCCTCATGGGCAGCCGATGTGCGGATGAAATATTTGTACCGGCTCTCCGGCTTTTTGGCCAGTATTTCCTCTACTTGTCGTTGTGTCAGCATGTTTTTAGGTTTCTGGTTTGGGGGTTTCTGGTTAGAGGGTTAGGAGTTTCTGGTTGGAAGGATAGAGGGAATCAGAAACCTGCTAATCCTCCAACCAAAAACCCCGTTCAATGCATTTTCCAGGAGCCTTTGTCCACCGTACCAGCCTTACAGGCATCGATGAACTGGTCCATTTTATCTTCGGTCAGGTGTTCGTGAAAAAACTCGCCGACCTGCATCATGGGGGCGTAGCCGCAGGCACCGAGGCATTCCACTTCTTTGATGGTAAACAGGCCGTCGGGCGTGGTTTGGCCGGTCTGGATACCGAGTTTTTTCTGGGTGTAGGCGATGAGGCTTTCAGCCCCCTCAATAGCGCAGGGGCCGGTGTGGCAAAACTCGAGCACATATTTTCCTACCGGTTGCAGGTTGTACATGGTATAAAACGTGGCTACCTCATACACCTCAATGGGCGTGATACCGAGCACCTCGGCCACGTGGTCCATGGCGGCGATGGACAGCCACCCGTGGTTTTCCTCCTGAGCGATATGCAAGGCGCGTATCAGGGCACTTTTCCCCCGGCCATCTGGAAATTTTTTTGTCAGTCCCTGCACTTCGGCGAGGGCTTCAGGGGAGAAGCGGAACGGCGTGCCGTTGCTGGTGTGTACGGTGGTCATCTTGTTGTCAAAAAATGGCTGGAAGTTGAAGGTTGAGTTGCGGAAACAGTGGTGTCACGGCATGGTCGTCTTCCGTGTAGAGCCGCATTTCACCGTATTTCCCGTTTTCGAGGGAGTAGGCCTGTATGTACTGGTCATTGGGGTGAACGATCCAGTATTCTTGCACGGCGTTTTCTTCGTACAAGTTGTACTTGATCTTCAGGTCTTTTTTGGCGGTTCCGGGCGACAAGATTTCGATGATCCAGTCCGGTGCACCAAGGCATCCCTTGTCGTCCAATTTCATCTCATCACAAATTATGCAGATGTCTGGCTGCGCCACGGTAAAAATATCTTTGTTGGCCTTTGCGTTTTTTTTCTGGTCGAAGAGCCGCACATCAAACGGAGCATGGAACACATTGCAGGTTTGTTTTTCAAAATGGGCCAACAAACCGCGAAGCAGAGCCGTCGATACTTTTTGATGCTTCACCGACGGAGCCGGAAAAAGTCGGAAAACCTTTCCCCAGATCAACTCCACGCGCTCCTCGAACCGCCACGTCAGGTAATCCGCGTAGGAGTAGGTACCGTTCAGGTCGAGTTGTGATATGTCGGTGATGGCGTGCATATCTGTTTGTTTTATGCATCCAGTTCTCCGGCGATCACGTTCATGCTCGACATGGTCAGAATGGCATCGGACAACATGGAGCCTTTGATCATTTCCGGGTAGGCTTGGTAATAAATGAAACACGGGCGGCGGAAGTGCAGGCGGTAAGGCTGGCGTCCGCCGTCGCTGATAAGGTAAAACCCGAGCTCGCCGTTGCCGCCCTCCACCGAGTGGTACACTTCGCCTTTGGGGATAGGCACCTCGCCCATGACGATTTTGAAATGGTAGATCAACGCCTCCATTTTGGTGTACACATCGCTTTTGTCAGGGAGGTAGTAGTCGGGCACGTCGGCATGGTAACTGCCTGTCGGGAGGTTGTCGTATGCTTGCTGAATAATGCGCATACTTTGGCGTATCTCCTCCTGTCGCACCATGAAACGGTCGTACGTATCGCCTTGCGTGCCGATGGGAATGATAAAATCAAAATCGTCGTAGGAGGAGTAGGGTAGGGCGGTACGCACATCGTAATCCACCCCGCAGGCACGTAAATTAGGGCCGGTGAACCCATAGGCCATGGCGCGTTCGGCCTCGATGGGGCCAGCGCCGATGGTGCGGTCCATGAAAATCCGGTTCCGTTCCAGCAAGTCGTTGAACTCCTCGAACTTGGCGGGGAAGGTTTTGAGAAAATCACGCAGTTTTTCGTGGAATGCGGGCGTGAAATCGCGCTCCATGCCGCCGATACGGCCTACGTTGGTGGTGAGGCGGGTGCCGCACACTTCCTCGTACATGTCGTAGATGCGTTCGCGCTCCTGAAACATATAGGTGAAACCCGTGAGTGCGCCCGTGTCTACGCCGATGACGGTGTCGCACACGAGGTGATCGGCTATGCGGGCCAGTTCCATGATGATGACACGCATATACTGGGCGCGTTTGGGCACCTCAATCTTGGCGAGTTTTTCTACTGTCATGTGCCAACCCATGTTGTTGATGGGCGACGAGCAGTAGTTTAGCCGGTCGGTAATTGGCGTGATCTGGTTGTAGGGGCGGCGCTCGGCGAGTTTCTCGAACGCCCGGTGGATATACCCGATGGTTGGCTCGGCGCTTACTATTTTCTCACCGTTCAGTTTCAGCACGTTTTGGAAAATACCGTGTGTTGCCGGGTGTGTAGGGCCGAGGTTGAGGGTGGCGAGTTCGCCCTCCAGGCTGTCGAGTTGGGAAAAGTAGGATTGGATTTGCATGGCAATCAGCCTTTGTTTTGCAGAAATTCTTCGATTTCCATGAAAATTATGGGTCAGTCAAAAGCACGCCCCTCGTGCCCATCCCGTCCAAAGAACCGGTCGTCCTTGTCCGTGCGCGTGCCGTCTTCTAACCGGTATTCCTTGCGGAGCGGGAACACATCCATATCGTCCACGTTGAGGATTCGGGTCAGATTGGGGTGGTCGGTGAAGTGTACACCGTAGAAATCGAAGGTTTCGCGTTCCATCCAGTTGGCAGCGGGCCACAGGGTGGTGGCGGTAGGCAGATGCGGGTCGCTCACCGGGAAAAACACCTTCACCCGGATACGGACGTTCGAGCGCCAGTTGTGTAGTTGGTACACTACACACAGTTCGCGGGTTTTTTCATCGGGGAAATGAACGCCGAACAATGTGGTCAGAAAATGAAACTGCAACTGCTCGTCGTCGCGCAAAAAAAGCAACAATTCCAACACATGCTCCCGTGTTGTTTCCACGGACAACATACCATCGTAAGCCGTTTCCTGCCGCACTACCAAGCCGGGGCGCTGCTGCTCAATGCGGGCGTGTACGATCTCGTTCATATTGAATAGGTTTCTGGTTAGAAGGTTTCTGGTTAGAATGTTTGAAGGTTTCTGGCACCATTGAGCGAAGTCTCCAACTTAAACAACCTTCTAACCAGCAACCGTCTAACCCATATCAAGCGATTTGATATTTTTCCAAAAGGTGCTGGTATTCCGGCGAAAAGCGGCGGCGCAGCGGTTCGTTTTTTACTAATTCCTGGATTTTCATGATCCCGTCAATAATCTGCTCGGGGCGGGGCGGGCAGCCAGGAACGTACACATCCACGGGGATGACCTTGTCTATGCCCTGCAGTACGGAATAGGTGTCGAAAATGCCGCCCGAACTGGCGCAGGCACCTACCGCGATTACCCATTTTGGCTCGGCCATCTGGGTGTAAACCTGCTTGAGCACTGGCCCCATTTTTTTGGCGATGGTACCCATCACCATGAGCAGGTCGGACTGACGTGGTGAAAACGACAGCCGCTCCATGCCAAAGCGCGACAGGTCGTAGTTAGTGCCCATCGTAGCCATGAACTCGATACCGCAGCACGATGTGGCAAACGGCAACGGCCAAATCGAATTGGCCCGCGCGATGCCCACGGCCTTAGACAATGATGTGGCAAAAAATCCCTCCCCGGTTATGCCTTCCGGCATTTCTGCGATTTTGGTCATGTCAGTTTCTTTTTCTTAGCGACCGTACCAAGCGGATCAAAGCGGTCACAACTAAAATGGTTATCAAGTCTTTAGTTTTGTTTTAGTTTCTGGTTAGAAGTTTTCCACCACCGCTCACTCGCTCACTCTCTCACCCGCTCACTCTCTCACTCTCTCACCCGCTCACTCTCTCACCCGCTCACTCTCTCACCCGCTCAATTCTCCCAATCGAGCGCTCCTTTGCGCAGCACGTAGTAAAAGCCAAGCATAAAAACAGCCACGAACAGCAGCACGGCAAGAAATGCATCAATGCCCATTGCCCTGAAGTTGACGGCGTAGGGGTAAAAAAAGATCACTTCCACATCAAACAGTACAAAAAGAATAGCGATCACAAAATACTTGATCGAGACTGGGATGCGGGCATTGCCCTCCGACTCGATCCCGCACTCAAAGCTTTCGTCTTTTTTGCGGCCGCGTAGGCGCGGGCCGAGCATCGGTACTACGATAAGCACAATGGCAACAAACCCCAGTGCAACCAGCGACTGGAGAATTATGGGCATATATCCGGACGGCTCCATATTGTGATGTTATCGGCGGCCGATTGTTGGTTCTACAACAGGTATGGTCAAGGCCGGTTTAAAAAAATCGTGCAATCAATCAATAGCTGGGATGCGCTGCAAAAGTACCACAAATGCCTGCAAATTCAGCCAAATTTTATTTGACCAATATCGCGCAAGCGGGCAAAGGTCAGGCCTTTTGAGGCGTGCGGATATGAACTGCACCCGATCGGCGATGCAGGTTTCGCTTTTCCAAAAAAAAACAAAATATTTGCCCCCCAATCAAGCCTTCCAAGCCACAAGTCTATTCTTTTGCAGTTCCTGACTCTACTTTGTCATTATGAAAAAATCTGTCCACAGCACGGCGGGTTTTGTTCCGAATTTTACCGCCAATGAGCGGACGGTTTCTTTCAAAATGACAAAACCGGGGACGATTTTTCAGGCACACCCAAAGGAACGGTGCTGGAATAAAGGTGCAAATTTGGGGAGCCGTTTTTCTTGCTGTTGAGGCGAGAGAAGGGCGTTTAGCGGTTCCTAAACAACCGACGAACAACGAAAACAGCGGCAAAACAAGGCCGCCAAATCTGCACCTTTATGCCAGCACCGTTCCTAATCTGAAAAAATAGAACGAACCGCTCCAACCTACGACATCCATGCTACTACTCGACGGCAAACTGCTTTCCGAAAACATCAAACTCGAACTTACCGCGGAGGTAGACATAATCCGCCAGCGCGGCGGTAAAATTCCCCACCTCGCAGCCGTACTCGTCGGCGAAAACCCCGCCAGCCAGGTGTATGTCGGCAGCAAGATCAAATCCTGCGAACAGGTAGGTTTTAAGAGCTCGCTCGTTCAGCGCCCGGCTGATACCACCGAGGCCGAACTGCTTCAGATCGTACATGACCTGAACAACGACCCGGATGTAGATGGCTTCATCGTGCAGCTGCCTCTTCCCAAACACATCAATGAGGAACGCATTACGCTCGCAATTGACCACCGAAAGGACGTGGACGGATTCCATCCTGTCAATTTTGGGCGAATGGCCCAGGGTATGCCCGCGTTTTTACCCGCTACCCCGTTTGGTATTGTGGAAATGCTGCGCCGTTACAACATCGAAACCGCTGGCAAACACTGCGTGGTACTGGGACGAAGCAACATCGTGGGCACGCCCATGGCCCTGCTGCTTTCTCGAAAAGGTTACCCGGGAGACTGTACCGTGACGTTGACGCACTCCCGAACACACGACCTGCCAGGCGAAGTCCGCCGCGCCGACATCGTAGTGGCGGCCATCGGCATACCGTTGTTTGTACAGGGAGATTGGGTCAAAGAAGGCGCCGTAGTTATTGACGTGGGCATAAACCGGATTCCGGATGCCTCCAAAAAATCGGGCTCCCGCCTCGTTGGCGATGTGGATTTTGATGCCGTTGCCCCCAAGTGCAGCCACATCACGCCCGTGCCCGGCGGGGTCGGTTTGATGACCGTCACGGCGTTGTTGATGAACACGCTGAAGGCTTGTCGGAAGGAAATCTACGTTTAGGAGCGTGTTTAAATTGCAGTGCCGAGGCGAAAGCGAGCAAATTTTGTTTCAGAAAAGACAAAATTTGCAGTCGTAGCCGGGTGCCTACGGCGAAAATTTTAACGCAGTATGAGGCAAAATTTGCCGCTTGCAGCCCGGCAACTAAATTTTAATCACGCTCTAAACCCCATCGACTCGAAAACCCGGACGCAACACAATGGAAAACCTGTCAAAATACGATCAACGTGGCGTGTCTGCATCGAAAGATGAGGTACACGCGGCCATACAGCACTTGGACAAGGGCCTGTTTGCCAATGCTTTTTGCAAAATATTGCCCGACATTGCTGCTGGAGATCCGGCGTTTTGCAACCTGCTGCACGCCGACACGGCGGGTACGAAAACCAGCCTGGCCTACCTGTACTGGCGCGAAACCGGCGACTTGTCCGTGTGGGCGGGCGTGGCTCAGGATGCTATTGTGATGAACCTCGACGATATGGCCTGCGCCGGCTGTACCGGCCCCATCCTGTTGTCGAGCACCATTGGGCGGAATAAAAACCTCGTTCCGGGATCGGTGATAACAGCGGTAATTCGCGGCACCTCCGATTTTGTGGACACCATGCAACGGCTTGGTGTGGACCTGCACCTGGCTGGCGGCGAAACCGCCGACGTGGGCGACATTGTACGCACGATAGATGTGGGGGTTACGGCCTTTGCGCGTATGCGGCGCAGCGCGGTTTTGGAAGCCAATATCCGCCCCGGCGACGTGGTGGTGGGGCTGGCATCGGCCGGACAAGCCACCTACGAAACCGAGTACAACGGCGGAATGGGCAGCAACGGCCTGACCGCCGCCCGACACGATGTTTTTTCCAATGAATACGCCGCTCGCTATCCCGAAAGTTTTGACCCGAACGTGCCCGCCGACCTGGTGTACACCGGAAAAAAACGCCTGACCGACAGCATCACGGCGGGCGGACAAGCCACAACCATCGGCAAACTGGTTCTGTCGCCCACACGCACATACCTGCCCGTGCTGCAAACGATCCTGGCCAAACACCGGGAGCATGTACACGGCTTGATTCACTGCACCGGAGGCGGCCAGACCAAGGTGCTCAAGTTTTTGAAAAACGCCCATGTGATTAAGGACAACCTGCACGACTTGCCGCCGCTTTTTAGCCTGATCCAGGAAAGCAGCGGAACCGCCTGGCGCGAAATGTATCAGGTGTTCAACATGGGCCACCGCATGGAAATTTATCTGCCGGAAGAGCACGCGGAATCAACAATTCAGATCGCTGCCGGTTTTGGTATCGAGGCTCGCGTTGTGGGGCAGGTGGAAGCTCACCCGTCTGCCAAGGTGACTGTGGCGAGCATACACGGAACATTTGAGTACACCGAAAATTAGAGCGTGGCTACCTGGCGCAATCGAATCCTGCAAATCCTGTTTACCCCACTGAAGCCTCCTTTATTCCAGCAAACAAACACGATATGAGAATATTCCACTTGCTTTTCATTGCCTTGCTGCCCAGCCTTGTGTTGGTCTCCTGCGGCGAGAATTTCCCCAAAAAGATAGCTGCCCTGGAGCAACAGGTGGCTGCCAGCAGCGATCCAGCCCTGGCCGACTCGCTCGCCCGCACCTACCTCGCGGCCGTGGCCGCTGCCCCGGACAACCACGCCAATAACCTGCACTATCTGGCTAAAGCAGCCGAGATCAAATTTTCTCAAAAAGACGTACTCGGCGCTGTCCGCTTGGTGAACGAAGGCATCAAAACCCATAGTGATGGGCAAGACCTGGCCGAACCGATCAGCCTGCTTGCCCGTGCCTGGCGTTTGTACCAGCACAAAGCAACGCCCGACCTGTCCAAAAACCCCGACGACATAGACCTGACCAAACTCAACTTAGAGCGCAATCTGTTTTGGATCGACTCTTCCCTGATCCGTCTGGAACGCGGCATGGGTGGCGCTGCTGCACCCGACAAAACCAAGGCAACGTTGTTTACGCAACTTTCCGAAGGCTATGCCACACTGGTACAGACCGTGGATCCGAACAAGTTCGTGGAACTGAATATGAAAGCCGGCGGCCTCGCCAAAACAGTGGGCGAGCCAAACACAGCCCTGCGTTTTTACTACAACGTGGCTGACAAAACGCCCACCCACGCCAAAGCACCGACGGCCCTGTTTATGATGGGTTTTATTTACGAAAATGACCTGCGGGACATAGCATCAGCCAAAAGCACGTACGAGGATTTTCTGAAGCGCTACCCCAACGACCCCGATTATGTGGATGATGCCCAAAACGCCCTGCGGTACCTGGGCATGTCGCCGGAGGAGATCATCAAGCAGTTTGAAAAAAATCCACAGTAAGAACCTATCCGAGATGGGCACACCTTTCGCCACCGCGTTCCGCGAATTTGCCCGCACGGTGGAGCCGACAAGCCGATTGCGCCTGGCCCCTACCCCATCGGGTTATATGCACCTCGGCAACGCCTACAATTTCGTGCTCAACTGGTTGGCTGCACGCGAGGTGTCCGGTGCCCGCATCTTGCTTCGTGTGGACGACCTTGATGCCGAGCGCAAGCGCCCGGAGTATGTGCAGGACGTGTTCGATACGCTTCAGTGGCTGGGTTTGGACTGGGACGACGGCCCCCGTTCGGCTGCTGACTTCGAGGCCAACTGGTCACAGCACCACCGCTTGCCGCTGTACGAGCAGGCGTTGGAACAATTGCGCCATGGTGGCCACTTGTTTGCCTGCGGCAAATCCCGCCGTGATTTGGAACCATTCGGCGGCGACTACCCCTTGGAATTTCGGGAACAAACCTACTCGCTGAACGACCCCGACGTGGCTTGGCGCATCAAAACGCCCGTGCCCCGGCTTCCGGGCCTGCCGCCCGATTTTGTGGTACGCCGCCGCGACGGCATTCCCGCGTATCAGTTGGCCAGTGTGGCCGATGACTTGTATTTTGGCATCACCCACGCGGTACGGGGTGCCGACCTGACGGGGTCCACAGCGGCACAACGGTATTTAGCCGAGTGTTTGAGCCAGCCGGAGTTTTCCAACATTCGATTTTTACACCACCCGCTCGTGCTTGACGATTCTGGCGAAAAATTGTCCAAATCTGCCGGAGCAGCAGCGCTCAAAACACATCGGAACGCAGGGCTTACACCGGTAGCGGTGTATCGCGGATTGGCCAGGTGGTTGGGTCTGGAGCCGGTGGCGGACACCGCGTATGGCTTGTTGGAAATCATTGGAAGGTAACTGGTTGAATTTTTGCAGTTTTGCGCGATTTTTTTCCCGTATACAACAGTACCCTGCCTCAAAGTAAGGAACCTGTACTAATCAACCCGTACTCGAATGCACCAACAAATCCAGCAGACCGATGCCCTGGCCAATCACCAGACAGGCATCTTGAGGAACAAGTCTGCCGTGCATAAAATCGGCCCTGTGGTTCGAATCACACTGTTTGCGCTGGCAACAGGACTATTGGTGGCTGGCGTACATTTCCCCAAAACAGTTGGGTTGTTCTTGTTCATCACCGGTTTCTTCAATTACCTGATCCTTATCGCCTTTCGGCTGAGCAACAACGTGGGCCAACTGGCCAGATCAGCCCCGAAGCAAGCCCCGTTCGACCCTGAATATTGGCCTTCTTTCACCATTATCGTGCCGCTCAAGCGCGAGGGCGAGGTGGTACATGGCACGTTGCGGGCAATTGCCAGCCTCGACTACCCGGACGTGCTGAAACAGGTGATCGTGGTGGTGGAAGAAACCGATACCATGACCCTTTCGGCGTTGAGGGATGCCGACCTGCCATCCAATTTTGAGCGCTTGTTGATCCCCGAACAGCTGCCCTTCACCAAGGGGCGTGCCCTGCTGCACGCACTTCGGTCGGCGCGGGGGGAGTACGTCACTGTGTACGATGCCGAAAGTCGGCCCGAACCACAGCAACTACGCCAGGCAGCGCGGGTGCTGGCCATGCCCGGCGGCCCCTGGTGTTTGCAGGCCAGCATCCGAATTTCAAATCAAAGTACCAACTGGATCACCCGCAATTTCGCAAGCGAATACTACGAGTGGTACGAACGCCACCTGCGCGAATTGTCCGATCAGGAGATGCCCTTTGGGTTAGGCGGCAACTCGTTTTTTATTTCGCGTGCGCTGCTGGAAGAGGCCAGTGCCTGGGACCCCTACAATGTGACCGAAGATGCCGATTTGGCCGTGCGGCTGATTGAAAAGCAAGTTCGCCTGCGCCTGTTGGACAGTGTGACCACTGAAACCTGCCCAGAGCGTATGACAGACTGGACTAACCAGCGCACGCGCTGGAACAAAGGCCTGTTTGTTACGCAGTTGGTACACCTGCCGCGGTCGGTTGCCATCCGGCAATTCGGGTTTGCGGGTTGGTTAAATTTTTGGTTGCCCATGGCATGCTCCAGTTTAGTACCTTTTTTTAATACCTTTGTACCCGTCTATTTGATTTGCGGCGGTTTTTCATTTCAGTGGCTGTTTGTGCTAAGCGGCAGTTTGTGGTTGATGTTCCTGATCAATGTCGTTTGTTCGACCCTGATCAACAAACTGACTTACAAACGCCTGGGTATTCGGGCAAGCTACGCGACGGCTTTTTTCGATGTGCTGGCCTATTTGGTTTTGCATCTTGGGGCTGGTTTCAAAGCCTACGCTGAATATTTCTGGTCGCCACTGCACTGGCACAAGACCGCCCACAAGGAAGCCCAAACGACGAAAGAATCTGTCTTGAACATTCCTTAATTTTAATTTAATAGTTTTCGCTCATGAACGTCTTTACCCGTCTGCTGCTGCCCGCAAGCATCCTCCTGCTGGGCATTTTTTCCTCCAACCTTCTTTGTGCCGCATCGGCCGAACGCCCTTCCGGTAATCCTGAAGCCGCTACCGGAAAGGAGGCCTTGCCTGTTTTGATCACTTACACCTGGACCGGCACCGTGAGCACCGACTGGCACGACCCCTTCAACTGGTCGCCCATGGGTACGCCCCTGTCCGGGAGCCTTGCGGGCGACGACGTGGTGATCCCCGTCGTGGTCAGTGGGAACTACCCCGTTGTCATGGCCTCTGCCCGCGCACGCTCCATCAGCATCGCCTCCGGTGCTTCGCTGACGGTAAACGTGGGCGGCACCCTGAACGTAATCGCCAGCACCACCGACGGCGTGACCAACGCGGGCACACTGACCAACAACGGCACCATGCGAGTGGACTCGTCCGCCAACGACGGCATCGTGAACCAGCTCAACGCGCTGATCACCAACTCAGGCACCCTGACGATCATCGAAGGCACGGGCAACCGCCTGGAAAACTATGCCACGGTGACCAACACCGGCGGCACGTTCACCGTGGACGGCGGCCTGGGCATCGGCCTGATCAACCACCCCGGCGCCACGATCACCAACTCCGGCGGCACATTCCAGGTGCGAAACGGCACCAACCAGCGTGTGGACAACTATGGTTCCATCACCAATTCGGCCACCTTTACCATTGACGGCGCGTCGGCAGGATTTGGCCTGATCAACCGGGCCGGGGCAAGCATCGCCAACAACGCCGGAACATTTGCCGTGCAATTCGGCACCGACAGGCGCGTGGATAACTACGGCACGATCACCAATTCGGCCTCCTTTACCATTGCTGGCGCTTCTACTGGCGAAGGCTTGATCAACCGGGCCAATGCCAGTATCACCAACAACGGCGGGACATTCTCCGTGTCTGGTGGTACCGCTACACGCGTGGACAACTACGGCACCATCACCAATGCGGCCAACTTTACTATCGGTGCCGCTTCCACTGGAGAGGGCTTGATCAACCGGGCCAATGCCAGTATCACCAACAGCGGCGGGACATTCTCCGTGTCTGGTGGCAACGCTGTACGCGTGGACAACTACAGCACCATCACCAACTCAGCCACTTTTAACATCGGCGGCGCGGGCAGCGGACAGGGCCTGATCAACAGAACAGGCACCAAGGTGTTGAACAACTCCGGGAGTTTTACCGTGCAAAGCGGCAGCGCTACTTTGGTGGAAAACGACGGCAAAATCGAAAACAGCGGCACATTTTCCATCCAGAACACCAGCGGAAGCGAAGCCCTGGTGAACCGCGACTCGGTGATTAATAAAACGGGTGCCACGTTTACGGTGCAAGCCGGTACCGGACGCCTCCTGAAAAACTCGAAGTACGTGGGCAACTCCGGTACGATGAATATCCGGCAATCAATCAATTTCAACTTTCCCGAGCTCGTTATCAATGAACTCGGTGCCGTGCTCTTCAACGACAACGGTGCCGTACTGCTCATGGGCACCACCGGTGCTACCCAGCAGATATTCACCAACCACGGGACGTTTCAAGACAACGGCAAAGCAACCTTAACAAACTGCGGCACTAAGGGCCTCTACAACTCCAGCACCGGGGTGGTGGAGGTACAGGATTCGCTGGGCATAAACAGCATTGGAGGCCAGGCCATCGTCAACGAAAACTCGTTCACGCTCGGCGCAAGCGGCAAACTGGACATCGGCAACAACATAGGCGGCGGCGGGATCAAAAATAGCGATCTGTTCGTGACCAACATCGGTTGCCGACTGACCGCCGGCAGCATGACCAACAGCGCCATTACCAACGATGCCGGGGCCGTGTTCACGAACAACTGCGCCACTACTTTCGGTGGCGCCAATGCGGACAAAATAACCAACAACGGACGATACACCCACCTGAACGGCAGCATGACGCTCAGCGGCACCGGCCACCCCAGGTTTATGGGCAACAACGACTATGCCGAGATCAATGTACCGTTTACCACTCCCGCTACCATCGCCAAGTATTTCTACAACTCCGACACCCTGATCCTCGGCGACCAGTGCATTTTCCCGCCAAAAACATTTATCAATCAGGTTTTCGAAAACGCAGCGGGCGCCTACCTGTACTCCGATGCCGAGTTCAACTTCACGAACATGGATAATTTCCTGGACAACAAGGGGAAGGCTGTTCTCGGGCCGAGTTCAAAATACGTGGGCAGCAATTTGTCGTCCTCGAATGTGATTTCCAATTCTAACACCGGCACGCTCTACCTGCAAGGGGAGATCAAGATCACCAAATTTGGCGGCAATGCCATCAACAACACAGGCTATGTCGAGCAATCCGGTTCCTTTATCAGCACCAATACGGACAAGGGCATTTTGAACAACGGCGGCACCTTCGTCAACTCCGGCTCGCTGCAATTAGATTCCATTTCCCAAAATGCCCTGTTGTTGCAAGGGGCGCAAAGTTTCACCAACACCTCCACGGGTACGCTATCGCTTAAGTACAACTTTGGCGACGGCATCCGAAACGAAGCGGGCATCATGCTCAACGAAGGCATGATCACCATCGGGCAACAGGACACGATGGGCCGCTCGGGCATTTTCAACAACGCCAACTTTACGAATAAAAACCTGATTACCATCGGCGGGGGCACGGGGCATTTCGGCCACCACGGTATCGCCAACTCGACCGCAGGCAACTTCCTCAACCGAGGTTCCATTTCCATCGGCGCCGGTGCCGGAAAAATTTATGGGGCGGCCATCAAAAACGAGTTCGGGTTCGTCAACGACCACTGCGCCGACATCTCGGTGTTCGACAGCCTCGACAACTCCGGCACGTTCGACAACTACGGCCTGCTCACCATCAACACCTCCAAACCCCACACCAACACGGGCACCTTCACCAACCACGGCACCATCACCTTCGTGATCCCCGGCACCATTCCCGGCCTGATCGAGGACCCGTATGTGGTGACCTGTCCCGACGACCAGACGAGCTGCCAGTACGCCGATCCGCTTGACCTGAGCACCCTGAGCGCCAGCCCCGGCGGCGGCACCTACAGCGGTACCGGAGTCAGCAGCAATATGTTCGACCCGACCACGGCAGGCCCCGGCACGCACACGATCACCTACGCGATCCACCACTACGACGGCTGTGAAACCACCTGCACGTTCGATATCGAAGTGATCGCTGCACCCGTGGCCACCGCCACGCCCTCGCCCGAATCGGTTTGCTCCGGCAATGAGACCAACATCGCTCTGGGCAGCAACGTGGCTAATTCCACCTTCACCTGGGTGGTGCAAAGCGCAAGCGGCAACGTGAGCGGACAGGCCGACGATAGCGGAAATGCCATCGCACAAACGCTCAGCGTCAACGACGGCAACCCCGGCACCGTGGTGTACCGGATCACACCCACCGGCCCGGCGCCGCACTACTGTGTCGGCCAAACCACCGACGTGACGGTGAACGTATCCACCAATCAGATCACCAGCATCACCTGCCCCGGCCCCCTTACGGTCACCTGTGCGGGTCAGGTTCCGGCCCCCGACCCGGACCTGATATCGGGCACCGACTTGTGCGGAAATACGCTCGAAGCCAGCCACTTGTTCACATCCCCGCCCTACAATGTTGATTGCCTCAACCGTTTCCAGCGCACACGCTGGTACCAGGTGGAGGACGAGGGCGGCAACACGGCGAGCTGCTCGCAGGTCATCACCGTGTACGACGACGTGAAGCCCAACTTTACCGCCGTTCCGGCCAACGTAACCGTGC
>JBJXEZ010000341.1:0-6295 GCA_046153695.1 Saprospiraceae bacterium | reverse complement strand
CAGGTGCTGGTGGAGTACGGATTCGAGCGCACCGATTTTGTGTACGAACCCGGTCAGTTCAGTATCCGGGGCGGCATCGTGGACTTGTTTTCGTACGGCAACGAGTTTCCGTACCGGATCGAACTGTTCGACGACGAGGTGGAGAGCATCCGCACCTTCGACCCGCTTACGCAATTGTCCAAACAGGTCATCAACAGCGTGCGCATCGTGCCCAACCTGAACACCCGCTTCCGGCAAGACCAGAAGGTGCCGCTGTTTCGCGTGCTGCCCAAGGGGGCGGTCATCTGGGTCAGGGACTTCCAGTTTCTGCTCGACCGGCTGCAGTATTGTTTTGAAAAAGCCGAGCTGTTTGCCTCCAAGATCAGCGCCTTCGACACCGCCGAGCTGCGCGAGATGTTCCGCGACCGCGCTTTCGTGTATCCCGCCGATGTGGTGGACGACGTGCGCGAGCACCCGCTGGTTTTTCTGGGGAAGCCGGGAGAAGGGGTGCTGGAGATGGTGGCGGGATAGGGGGCAGCGGCAAGAGGCCCTCACCGCCCCACCACCACCCGTTCCACGCCAAAGGCCCGCTCACCAACCACCGCCAGCACATACACCCCTGCGGGCAGACCCGCGAGGTCGAGCGTGCCGAGGCCTTCTGACACCGGCACCACTCGGCTCAGCAAAAGCCGCCCGTGCATGTCGTACACCTGCGCCAGCAGGTCTTCCGACACGGGGCTGCCCAGCCGTAAGCCCACCCTGCCTCCCTGGCTTGGGTTGGGGTAGACCCCGAAAGCAAGTCGTCCCCTTTCGGGCCAGTCGCTCGACGTAGTGGGCTTGTCCAACCGAACCTTGGCTATCATCATGTTGTCCTGGCTCAACTTGCTGTAATACCCGGAAATGTAGATGCCTTGCGTGCCATCGGCGTGGATTTGGTTGATTTGGTATAGAACGGTAGGAAGCCAGAATTTGGTCATGTAGAGGCCGCCGTTGCCAAACAGAGAATCGAGCCTGCCGTCCTCCGTGAAGCGCATGAGGCCAAAGTAGAAGTGCGCCACCCCAGCCCCATCCACTACGCCAAAATAGTAGTGTTTCTCGATTTTCGCGATGCTGACCGGTTCCGTCAGACCCGCTATGGCGTACAGTTCATCTCGGTACAAACCGTCGCCGTTGAAGGAAGCGTCGGGCGACCCGTCGGGCAGAAGCCGGGCCACAAAGGTGAACAGGTCTTGGACAATACCGTTTCCAATGATACCGGCCACAAGTATCCTGCCGTCCTCGTCTATGAGGATCGCGTTGACACGGCCCTTGGAAAAAGGCAGCAGATTTACTCCATTAACCCCAAACGAGGGGTCGGGCTGGCCGTCGGGCAGGTAGCGGTACACACGCATCAGGTGCGTGCATTCCTGGTCGTAGTTGAAATAATTGGGATAGGGGCTGTACGAGGCACCGCTCAACACAATCCTGTCCTGCTGGTCCATTGCGAGGGCCGACAACAGGGAGGCCTTGCAGTGATACTCGTAGCGCTGGTACATAAAACCATCGGTTCCGAAGGTGCTGTCCACGCGCCCGTCGGCCAGCAGCCGCCCCACGAACGCAGCGGTGGAATCGGGATACCAATATTCGTTGCCAAAAAACGCATTTCCGGCCAAGAGCAGCCTGCCGTCGGGCAGGGCCACCATCTTGGTGACCATCTCGTTTTTTGTCGGCAGGTCAACGAGTATGTGGCCGTTGTTGCCAAAGGTAGTGTCCGGTCGCCCGTCGCTGTCCACGCGGGCCACGAGCAGCGCGAGGCCGTCCTGGCCCGGCGGGCGGGCGCAGCCACCGACGGCGATCAGACCGGAGGTGCCGTACAGCACGGCGGCGAGGCAGCTGTCGTTCGGGTAGCCGAGGTCAAGGCGCATCTGGCCTTCCGGGCCGGCAAGGGTGTCGAACCGGCCATTGGGCAACAGGCGGACAAGGGCGAGGTCGGTGCCGTCCGGCCCTTCGGTGTAGCCCGCCAGGATGATCTTTCCGCTCTGCGGGAACAGGGCTGCGAAGCAGCGGTCCTCCCTACCGGTGAATTCGCATCCGGTGATGGCGGGCACAAAAACATCGGGAAGGCCTATAAAAGAAGTAACCTCCCCAAAGGAAGAGTCCGGCACTTGGGCAAGCGAGAGGCAGGGCATGAGTGCCCACAAGAGCAAAATGGCGGCAAAGTGTTTCATGTGTGGTGGTAGTTAAAATCGGGTGGGCGAGTTTTTCACCGTTCATGTTTTGCGATCTTCCCCGCCTTCACCCGCTCACCGCCGGCCGTCACCTCCCAAATGTACAGCCCGGGCGGCAAAGTGCCCGTTTCGATTTCGTTCACCCCCAGCACGAGCCGCTGCTCCAGCACGAGCCGCCCCGCCGCGTCGTGCAGCCGAAGGGCCGGGTTGCGCAGGTTGGCGCTGAGGGCTACGGTGAAGCGGTCGTGGAAGGGGTTGGGCCAAACACGCACCTGCGCCTGCAGCACCGGATTGTCCTGCGCCGTCACGCCGAGGTAGAGTGTTTTGCAGTGGGTGTCCGCACCGTACTGGTTGCTCACGGTGAGGCAGGCTTGGTAGGCTCCTGGCTGCGCGTACTGGTGCTGCGGGTGGCGTGTACTGCTCGCGGGCGAGCCGTCGCCGAAATCCCAGGCCCAGGTTGCGGGTTTGTAGTACGACAGGTCGCGAAACTCCACGGCGAGCGCATTGAGGGTGTCCTGCTCGTAGCGGTACCAAGCCTTGGGGTGATTGTTTAAGCCGAGGGTGTCGCAGGGTGAGCCGTCGAGCGGGCCGAGGCGGAAATACGGGAAGTTGGGGATGGAAAACGCATTTCGTGTAGGCAGATGCACGGCGTGCTGTTCGTATTGGCAGGCCATGCCAGGCTCGTCGGGGTAGTGGATGGTGTGCAGCACGTTGGAGCGGGTGGAGGTGCATGAGTATATTTTGCCGTCGGGGAACAACTGCAGGAACATGAACCGTGTCGGGTTGGGTGCCAGATATCCGTCATATTCGGCCACGACTTTTTGGCTTGCCGCCAAGTCCTGCGCCCACAAATCATACTGGTAGGTTAGTATCCATTGGTTGAAGTAAACATACCTCGAATCCAGCGAGATAGCGCAGCCCCCCCATGCTCCTGGCTTCACGTTGATCTGCCGATGGTTGGACAAAAGCCCCGTACAGCGGTCAAAATCGTAGAAATGAAAAAACCCGCCATGACCGGCCGTATCGTAATCAATGCCCTCGTAACGCACATAATGCTCTCCATTGGGCGAAAAGCAAGCCTGACCGAACCCATCCAAAAACGGCACACCCACAGATTGCCTACCCAGATTGTGAATCCCCTCCGGGTCCAGAAGCAAGCGATAAAACCGGTCGGTGTCATGTTCGTGCGCCAGTATCCACCAGTCTCTTCCGTTGGCATGTTTGGTTGCGGTAAATTTGCCGATACCCAGCGTATCTCCGATAACTACTTCACCCCTCGAAATTACTTTGCCCAAGCCGTTGTTCAAATTCATGTCAATTTCTGCCGCGTACAAGTTGAGGGACACGATCCACAATATGGTATCAGGATCGGTAAACGAGAAGAGCTCCTCGTCACCGTACAGCAGGGCGATCCGGTTGCCCGGGCCGGGCTTGGGTAGGGCAAGGGCGAATTGAGGCCAGATGTTGGGGCCGGGGCCGTCGTTCGTTAGTGTTTCGCCGTTTTCCATATTGCCCCACTGTACATTGCCTATATCTCCACCGTTGGTGTACATTTGTAATATGCCATTGGAGTCGGATGTTATAGCATTTGTGCCATCGAAATACATGCCTAATTCCAAGTTTTCTTGTACGAGAAGTTTGCCATCTGGAAAAGTTAGTACACTTATTCCGAAAGCATCTCCAGGTGGACTAAACTGGCCTCCTCTGTATCCCAGTAAGGTGGTGTTGTCATGAAATTGCCCGAACAAGCAGATGGGTAAAATATTTGCTAACAGGAGTATGATTTTTTTCATGGCGAAAAAAAGAGGCGGTGCTGTCTTTTAAAGACAACACCGCCTTGTGAAAAATTAACGAATCAGAATTAGTTTGCGAATTTCCGTTTGGTTGCCCATGCGCACATGAAAGAAATAGATGCCCGGTGACAAGCCATCCAACGTGAAATTCAGCGCTTCATTCGGGAGATCAAACTGTTTTTCCAATGCTAACTGCCCCGACACATGGCGCAAGGTTATCTGTACAGATTGACTGCCCGCCCGCTCAAGGCCAATGATGGAAACACTTCCGGATGTCGGATTGGGTTTCAGCACTAAATCAAAAGTCGGTTTGACCGCCGAGATGCTGCCGGTGGCGCTGCGTTCTTCCGACCCGCACAATATAGTGTCATCAAATTCAGTCGGTTCCACCAACTGGTAAATGGCGCGGGCCAAGTACACGGCGCTACCGCCTTCTTCGGGGCATTGGTAAGCGATATCGGCAATGGTTTCGGCCTGCGTGGTGGTGAGCTGGTAGTTTTCCTGCCCGATGGTTTGACAATAGATCACGAGCACGTCCTTGCGGTTGCGTTCCAGTATTTCCTCGGCATCGAGAGCGGATGCCACTTGCAAGGCGGCAACTGCCTTGGTTTTGCGTTCGGTGCGGGCGGTGTCTATGTACGCCACCAAGTCCCTGCTGAGAACGGCCGCGTCCATCCGAATCGAGTCTGCCTGACGGTATATTTCCATGGAGTCTGCCCAAGCGACGGCGGTGCCAAGCGCGCCAAGGCGGAGCACGACGAGCGAATCGGCTTGCAGCATGCCTTGAATAGCGGCCTCCATACCCTGACTGACAGAAGGCGACAACACGGAAACATCGCGAACAAGGCTGTCGGCTGCGTAATATTCCGCTATTCGGCCCGACAGGGCATCGGCATAAAAAGCGTCCACGAGGCTGTCCTGACTGTGCAGGGCGGCATGTTCGCGCATCCGGCGGTACAGGTTGCGGCTGTTTTCCCACTGAAGTGCCTCATGGCGTTGCGTTGCCGTGCCGAATCCCGTGCCGGCAGTAATCCGGTCGTTCTCATCAAGTATTTCGCTCCTACCAGAAGGAAGTTGTGGTGGGATCGGGCATTCAGCACAATCCTGTTCTCCAACGCCGTCGTCGTCGAACCAGAGGTCTGCAGGCGGGTTCGAGATATTAGGCAAGTCTATTGCCTCCGGATAATCCGGTGTCTGATCGCTCAAAACGTGGAAACGGGAAGCGAAAATCTCGTTAAATGATGTTCCCCAGTTTCGAGCCGTGCCGGAACCGGTGTTGAACAGATTTCCGTGATTGATGAAATCACCAATCTGCAAATCGAACACTCCTTGCTCCCCAATCGAACTTCCCTGGCTGATTTCAAGGCAGGTTTGGTGCCCTGCCATATCCGAGGTGCGCAGGGCGGCAGGTGCGCACGCGCCGAAAAAGCCGTAAGCGATGGTGTTGCCGGAGGTGTTGTTGCAGCAAAAGGTGTTGTCGGTGCTTTGGCTTGTATGGAATGCCCGGGTTCCGGGCGTGTTGGCTATATCCTCTACCGTGTTGTTGTACAAATAGTTGAGTCGGGAGGCTTGCAGCTGTACGCCTAAGCCAAATGAGTTTTGTTGGTTGGGCAAGGCACGGTGCTGAATGAAGTTATCGTCCAGCGTCCAGTGGTCGGTACCTTTTACCAAAATACCACTTTCTGCGGCATCCAGGAAAATCTCGTTATCCGACATACGGGCATTCGGCAGGTAAACACCATTCGCTCCTCTGATCTCGATGGCTATGTCGCCGCCGTCATTTTGGTCAAAATTGCGTAGATCGTTGCGGTTGATGTCGAAACGAAGCCACGAGCTGAGGAAACTATTAACCTGCGGGTCACGCACCAAAATGCCGCGGTTTTGGAACGCGATGTCCTCGTTGTCCCATATCTGGCACGCATACGGGTTCAGGACTTCCATGCCTCTGCGCACTTCTGGCATATCGTTGTCCAGAGCAGAAAAAAACACACTGCTGGAGAAAATGCCGTAGATGCAGCCATCAAAAACACAATTCTGGACCGTTGCAGGGCCAACAGTGGCCAATATTCCTACCCCCGTAGATGATGCCAGCGTGGGGGCCGCACTCGGGTTCGTCCATTCGCCCACCATATCGGAAAAACTGGCATGGTGTACCTGGAGCCAGCAACTTTCGCCGATCACGCCGTTTCGCAAGGCCGAGAAGGTGTTGGAAATGCTGTTGTCGGTAGCGTTGCCCACAGAGAAATCAACGTACCGGCTGACCACCCCGGCGTAGCCGTTGTCGGCATCCCAGTTGGGCAGGTTCTGGTCACAGGG
>JBJXEZ010000331.1:0-3429 GCA_046153695.1 Saprospiraceae bacterium | reverse complement strand
GCGGCCAATGAAGTAAACATGATTTTCACAAAACCTCTGTATTGATTTCTTCAGAGCCTTCCGGGTTCTTTGCTCCCTCTTTATTGTCATCGGTTTGAGATACCTGTTCGGCGGAAGCTGTTTCATCAGGCGCATCTACGGGTGGAGATTGCGTTTCAATTTGCTCGATGGGGTCGTCGTTGGCTGGCAAATAGGCATTCAACGCATCCAGAATCCGGTTTTTGACGTGCTGCCAAGCCTCGGATACACCGCGGGAGTTCCAACGTGGGTCGCATTCTGACACCGTTTCCACAAATGCGTTGAGAAGCACCCCGTATTCGGTATGGCTGTTGCTTTCGAGCGGCGATAAACGGGTTGTTTTTTCCACTGATGCGATAGTGTTCTCGATGTCGAACATAAGGTGCACCGCAATGTGGAAACGTTGAAAAAACAACGTGAGCTCACCAGGTGTAGTTGGCTTTAGTGCCTCCATACCATCCTGATCGAACAAACGCTTGAAAAACAGCTCAGGAAAGTTGTCGGAATGACTCAGGCAGCGGCGGTAGCTGGCAAACACAATCTCCTCTTTGTCGTCCAACTCAACTCGAATTCGTCCGATATCGCGCAGAGCAAGTCCCATATCCTCGTAGCGTTTAGCGGGGTTTTCGGCCAACATTTTTTTCAAAATCGCTACGACACGCGTGGGAATCCGCGGGTGCGCCAAGTGGTTTTTTCGAAACTCCGAGTCGGCAAAGAAACGTTGCCGCATGAGCATGATATCGGACAGGTTTTCACCGGAAAAAAGTTTTTCGCCTGTAAGCATTTCATACGCCAAAGTGGCAAGGCAAAACTGGCTGGCCTTGTCCGTGGCATCGCTGCTACTTGGCTTGTCCATTTCGAACAATTTTTCGGGTGCGAAATAGTGGCAATCTTCAATAAAAGCACTGAGCAATCGCTTGGCATCGCTTACCTGGTGGATATCGAAGGGCGATATTTCAGGCTCCATTTCATGGTCAATGATGATTTTGGAAGGCCGGATGCCGGAGTGCGAAAACTTTTTTTGGCGCAGGTAGTCCATTACATCGCCGATTACTAACAGAATACGCTTGGTGTTGTACAACGGCAATGTGCCGGTGTTGCGCAACAGTACTTTAAGGTTTACACCTGATACCATTTCTGTAATCAGGTAATATGGGTAGGTCTGGAAGTTTACGTCCAGTAGCTGGATCAGGTTGCGGTGCTTCAATTGCGAAATACGGTTGAGCTGACTGTTTTTCTTTATCTCTTCAATGTCACTCGTTTTCATAACCATAATCATCACCTCCTGGTCGGAGTGCCGCTCCTTGGCGCTGAAATAAATAAATGAATGCCCCTCGGTGAATGGCTTGATGTCGACGTATTTGCGCGAAAGCCCAGTCTCGATAAAATCGCGTAACGTGTCACGATCCTTAGCCGCACGTGGAATCGGCTTGAAAAAATTTATTTTTTCTTCGATTTCCTCCCGCACATCACCCAAAATGCTGAGGAAAGTAGCTCGGATGCGGTTAGATTCTATGCTAGTCAATTCCTTGGGCGCTGTATTCGTGTCGCTGGCAGCCCTGTTGTCTGAATATCGTCCGGAGAGCGCGATCAGGTTGGTGTACGGTTCGCCTTTGAGGGTTTCGATGAGCGATTTAAGTTGGGCAATCGCTTCGGGCAGTTTGCCTTGGCATACGAGGCCCTCGAGTGTGGGTTTGTCCGTCATTGATTACTGTATTTTACATGCAAACGTAAAACAAATCATCCGGCAACTAAGCGAAAGTTTCTGCCATGCAGTGCTCTACTTTTGCGCCATAAATTTCTACTAAAGGCCGCTATTCATCTTTTTTTGAACGATACGACAATCCAAGCCGCTTTCATTGCCGCTTTTGGCGAACGTCCAGAGGTCTCCGTCCGGGCACCGGGCCGTGTAAACCTGATCGGCGAACACACTGACTACAATGGAGGCTTCGTGTTGCCGGCAGCTATTGACCGGGCGATTTGGCTTTCGGCAAGCCGCCGATTGGATGGGCGGTTTGCTTTTTTCGCCGCCGACCTTAATGCCCACTTTCTGTCTGAAAACTCCGATACCGTTTTTCAATACGAACACACTTGGACCAACTACCTACTCGGCATCATCAGCGAAGCCAGAAAAGACGGGCTGTACATCGGCGGACTGAATATCGTTTTTGGGGGCGACATTCCGATCGGTGCGGGGCTTTCGTCGTCGGCGGCACTGGAAAGCGGGATGCTGTTTGCGACCAACGAATTGTATCGTTTGGGACTTTCGAAATTAGACATCGTCCGGCTGGCGCAGCGGGGAGAAAACAACTTTGTTGGCATGAAATGCGGCATCATGGATATGTTCGCATCGGTCATGGGCCGGGCGGGCAACGTAGTGCGTCTCGACTGCCGCAATCTTGACTTTGAGTACTTTCCATTTGTTGCGCCAGAGCATAGCCTGGTATTGTTCGATTCCGGGGTGAAACATACCCTCGTAGATTCGGAGTACAACACCCGTCGGGCTGAATGTGAGGCTGGCGTTGCGGTATTGCAGCAATTTGACCCGAATGTGTCGAGCCTCCGTGACGTGTCACCCGATTTTTTGATCAAGCACTGCGATGCACTCCATCCAATCATTTTCCGGCGTTGTAAATTCATTGTGGAAGAAATTGCCCGTGTAGGTGAGGCCTGTTTTGCCCTGCAAAACGATGATTTGGAGCGCCTGGGCCAGCTCATGTTCCAGTGCCATGACGGGCTGAACCTGGAGTACGAGGTTTGCGTGCCTCAGACCAATTTTCTGGTAGAGCAAGCACGACATAACCGAGCCGTGGTCGGGGCCCGGCAAATGGGGGGCGGATTTGGCGGATGCACAATCAATTTGGTGAAAACAAATAGCTGGGAGCAGTTCGCTGAAGAAACGGCTATGGCGTACCGGCAGAAATTCGGCTTTGAGCTGAACGTTTATCCAATTCGGCTGACCGGGGGCGTGGAACAGGTTCAGCAGTAAACCTGGAAATGCCTTTTAGAGCACAAAAGCCGCCCCTCCGCTATTTTTTCCGCATTCGCACACCATTAGAGCGTGTTTAGCCATTTTAAACGCTCAAAAAAATATCTATGGGAGCCCAGGAAATGAGTTTTTGACTCGCAACTACCCTGGTACCCACCTTGGGAACAATGGGGTAGATCGAGCTCCGCCGGTACAACCCACCCCCGGCCCCTCCCCAGGGCAGACGCATGAAAAATGAGGTATTAAAACGGATGAAATCAAAATAAAAGATTGCATGATTGTAGATTACAAGATTTTAAATTTTTTATGGCAGTAAAGTTGATGATTTAGAGTTCGGGCGTATGCTACGAATAATTCTAAAATCAACAATCATGTAATCTTTTATTCTGCATTTCGCTATGTTTGGTGTTCTGTATTCATGC
>JBJXEZ010000330.1:0-2982 GCA_046153695.1 Saprospiraceae bacterium | reverse complement strand
GAATGATTTGAGTGAAACAAATACCTGATTTTAAAGTGATTGTAGAATTTGTTCATTCACAAGCACGCTGCGTTGGCATAGCACAATACAAAAGTCAGGCTTCTAATCCAGATTTTTCGGACTATTTTTGGGTAAAGTCAGGTTTCTAAAACGGACAACCTTCACAAGCCTTCGTCTTCACTTTTTTCTCCGGCGGCTTCGACAGCGTTGTGCCGCCAATACCTGTGATCCGGAATTCCGTACGGCGGTTGAGCTGGTGCTCGGATTCTGTGCAGGGCACGTCGTTGCCGCAGCGGTTCACAAGCCTGGATTCTCCGTAGCCTTTGGCACTGAGCTGCTCACGCGGGATGCCTTTTGAAACCAGCCAATCCACCACGGCGTCTGCTCGATTTTGGGAGAGTTGAAGGTTGTAAGAATCGGTGCCACGCGCGTCTGTATGAGAAGCGATCTCAACCTGTAAATCAGGGTTTTCGCGCAAGGTCTTGAGCAGTTTGGCCAATTCCGGCAGGGATTCTGCGCGCAGTTCCGCAGCATTGAAATCATAGTACAAGTTCACTAAAAAACCTTCAGAACCGCGTTGCCAGCGGCTTTCTTCAGGCCGGCTGGGCGAACCGTTATCGAACAGCACGCCATCGAGTACCTCGAGACCATTGCCCAGGTCAAAGTTCGCAGGAGAGCCATCAGGGTTTTCATACAGGCCGCTGATATCGTTGTAAGCGGGGCCGTCAGGCTCGGTTTTGCTGCCGGGCTGATCCACAATAAATCCCTCGGCGTCGCGGTAGGGTTCCAGGCTCAGATTCACTTTGATGGCGGGCGACAGGGCGGGGTTTTTGGTGCAAATTCCTTCCGCTACGGCAGCGATGAAGCCATTCATCGAAGCGCGCAATGTGTAACAGCAATTACGGTCCAGTTTGAACTTAAAACGGCCATCAGCTGCAGTCACCACGGGTTCGGCCGCGGGTTTCCCACAGTCATTGGTCAAGGTAACAGTGGCGTTTTCAGCCGGGTATCCATTGCTCATATCGAAAATGATGCCCTGCACGCTGAAGTTGCTTTGTTTTTGCAGGGCCAACTCAATACGCGTTATTCTTCCATCGCTGGAATCGCTGGCGCAGGCCGTTTTTTCCAGCGGCTCGTAACCTTTTTTGGTCGTGCTGAACGTTGCACATTCCGCCTTTTTCATGTCGAACGCTACGATGCCGTTGGAGTTGGTGGTCAGGGTCAGGTTGGTGTTGCCATTCAGTACGATGGCGCCGGGAATGGGCTTTTTCGTCTGGGCATCGACCACATAAATCTCCACCGGTGCGGCATTTTTTTGGAAAAGGTAAATATCATCGCGGCCGGCCCCGCCTTCCCGGTCGGAACTGAAAAAGCCCCAGGATTCGCCCAGGCCGAAACTGATGCCAAAGTCATCGGCGTTGGAATTGATGGGCGCGCCCAGGTTTACGGGCATTGTCCAGTCATTTTTTGTAAGCGGGGTGGTGTAGTAAATATCGAGTCCGCCCAGTCCCGCGTGTCCGTTGGAAGCGAAATGCAGCCGCCCGTTTTTCTCAATGTTGGGGAATATCTCGTTGCCCTCAGTGTTCACCACCGGGCCGAGGTTGATGGGATAGCCCCAGGCGCCGTTGTAAAAATCGCTGTAGTACAAATCCATGCCGCCAAACCCGCCGGGGCGGTTACTTGAAAAATACAGGCGTTTCCCATCAGCGCGCAGGCTGGGGTGCACGGTATTGTATTCTTCGGAGCAGAAGGGCAGGAGGTCAACATTCACCCAATCACCGTTTTGGTGCCGCTGGGCAGCGTAAATGCTCAGTTTCACCAACCCGTCGTCACTGCGGCCCACGACGCCGTTGTTGAAGTTGTTGCGGGTAAAAAAGACCGTTTGGCCATCGGCGCTGAAAGCAGCCGATGCTTCATGGAAGCGGGTATTGACTTCTTTGGAAAACTTTTTCGGCAATTCATACTTAAAATCCCCGAGGCCGCTGGTATCTATCTGGAAGGCAGTTTTGTATAGCTCGGCGAAAGGGTTACCGGTCCACATATTGGTGCGCTTGATGGCTACACCTGTTTCACGGTCGCTGGCAAACACCAGTTGGTCGCCGAGAATTGCCGGTGCGAAGTCGTCGAGATGGGTATTGATGGGCAGGTGGGAAATGCGGTAGATACCGCGGTTTTTATTGCGAAGTTCATCCTCAATGTCGCAGGCTTTGGCCAGGTATTGGCCGCGTGCGTCATCGGGCATGTCTTTGAGGTATTGGGCCAGCCAAACGCGTGCGACATCGCATTTTCCGTTGGCCTGCAACATCATACCGTAGTACAGCTTGTTGATGGGTTTAATGCCGGGCAGCCGCACAATTTGCCCGTACCAGTATTCGGCGTTTTCAGTGTCGTTGATCTTGCGGTAGCACTCTGCCAGGTTTATTTTGGCATCTGCCACATCGTCTTTTTGCAGCACTTGCTGGTACTCAACAATGGCGGTGATATAGTCGAGGTCGCGCATGGCTTCATTGGCGCGCTTGAGTTGCGCCGATTGCGCCAGGGATATGCTGGGGAGCAATAGCAGGATTATACTCCAGACAAAAATGGGCGTGCGATTATTCAAAATATTTAGGTTAAAAATACCGTGGCGATGCCACTTGTTTCACTTTAATGTCGAACGCGTAGCCGACCATCACTTCAAACGAATTGCCGCCTGCTTTTTGCAGCTTGCTCAAGGTAAAATCGTAAGAAGCGCCGAGGCGCAGGCCATTGCGCAGGTACCAGGCTGCCCAAAGATCGGCAGAATCACTGGATGATTTTTGGGTTTGAATGGCGGTGCGAAAGGTAGCGCCCACCCAAAACGTTTGGCGGAAAAAGAACGATGCGTCTATGTTCAACGCAGTCGGGGCGCCGATATTTTGGGTCTTCCCATCCTTTTTTAAGGAACTGAACAAGCCGCTGCTTTTCAGCAACAAGCTGGGCCGGAACACCACCTGTTCACCA
>JBJXEZ010000301.1:0-4228 GCA_046153695.1 Saprospiraceae bacterium | reverse complement strand
GCCGTCCAATTTTACCCTGCCCCGCGTTATTTTTTTCGCCGTATTGCCCACATACACCTGCAAAAAATGCCTTGGTCAGAATAAAATTGAATCGCCCTGCCATCCGAATGTTAAATTTAAACACGCTCTTAATTTCCAGGTCAGGCAAATTGATTTTACAAATCAACATGATTGCATCAATGTCAATGTCTTCATAATGGTGAGAAAGGAAGTCCCGTGTGCGAATAATTGGTCTTGCATCAATTCCATGCCGGGCCAACAACCCTGGAAACTTTTGCTCAATGCTTTTTATTTTTTCACCGATCAACAGCAAACGCATTGCAATGGCATCTAAAAGAACCACCGTTCGAGGAGACAGGCTCGAAATATCCGAATCTTCGATTTATCCATACCGATCATTGATAACCTCAATGGCCTGGGCAATGATTTCCAGTAAATCCAGCCCATCGGAATTACGCATAAATCACTTCGGATTCAATAGATTGCAAAAATTTGGGACGCAAATGAGGGCCTTTGCGCAAAATGTCAATCGAACGACCAAAATGTTCTTCCAGAACTATTTGCACGTAAGCCATTTTGTAGAAACTCGGCTCATCCAAACCTACCAAAATATCAATGTCGCTGTCCGGGCGTTGGGTGCCTTTGGCGAACGAACCGAACAAGCCAATATGTTGCACGCCCAGGCTTTGCAAGGTGGAATGATGCTCTCGCAAGAATTGCAGAATATCTTGACTGGTCATAACGCTGGCAAAATCATGCAAAAAACAAAATCCATTGTCGGCCTTTTTCTCCTGGCCTTCCCTGCCTTTTCCCAAACAACCCCCGACGATGCCATCCGCTCCGCACTTCAAAACCACCCGTCGGTACGCGCCGCAGCCTTTGAGGTACAGGCAAAAAAATACAACGAAAAGGCTGCTCTCAACCTGCCCAACCCGGAAGTGAACGCTGAAAGTCCAACAGGTGAGTTTTACGCCGTTGGTGTTCAGCAAGCCTTCGAGTTCCCGACGGTGTACGCTCGCCAAAAGCAGGTAGCAAAGGCCGAAACGGCCCTTGCCCAAGCCAGCCGAATGGTAAGCGAAAACGACCTGCGCTACGCCGTACGGTCGCTGTATTTGGAAGCCCAAGTAGCGGAATACCAGGCTCGGCAATGGGTCGACCGCGACAGCGTGTACCACCAAATCGCCGCCGCTGCTATCCGGCAGTTTGCCGCTGGCGAAGTGGATTTTTTGCAAAAAACAAGGACAGAAAACGAGGCCGGACGGGTACACCAGGAACGCATGGCCGCCGAACGACTTGCCGAAACGCTGCGCCAACAATTGGCAACTTATGCGGGCCTGACAAACTTGACCGACTTGCTTCCGCTCCGCCCCGACACGTCGGGCTTTGCCCTACAGCCGCTGGCGCAAACCAGCCCGGATGTGGCATACAGCCAACAGGCCGTTCAGGTTGCCGAAACGCAAGTCCGCCTGGCCAAAAGCAAGGTATTGCCCAACTTCTCGGTGGGCTACCTGAACCAGGGCGCACGGAACACACCGACAGACTACCGCTTCCGCGCCAGCATCGGCTTACCCCTGTGGGCGGGGCAGTACCGCGCCGGGGCTAACGCCGCCAAAGCCGAAACACAGGCGGCCATCGCCCGGGCCGAAGCGCAAACGCAAGCGGTGGCCCTCGAATGGCAGCGTGTCCAGTCGGACCTGACTACCGCTCTTGCAAAAGTGCAATATCAGGAACAGGAAGCCCTGCCGCGCAGCCGGGCTCTCATAGCTGCCGCCGTGCGGATGCGCGAAGCCGGGCAAGTAGATTATATAACGTTACTGCGGACGCTCGACGAGGCCTTCGCTATTCAACAGGAGTATGCGGAGCAGGCGCTGGACTTGAACAGAGCACAATTGCGCCTGAGGCACCTGTCTGGAAACTGATTTTCAATTCTTTATTCAAAAAAAATCAACATCAAAATATATGAAACACCTGTTGTTTTTGCTGCCAATCCTGTGTTTTTCCGCTCTTTTGCCCGCGCAGGAGCATACCCATGCCGATGGAACCACCCATGCCGATCATGGGGACGAACCGGCCGCTGCTATAGCCCTGCCCGGCGCTGACCACTTCACGGTTTACGCTGAATCCGACAAATACGAACTAACCCTGTATTATCCCGAACTGACGGCAGGCCAGGAAGCACACCTGACTTTGTATGTGGCTGATTATTTCACTAATCACCCGATAGAAAAAGCCGATTTGAAAATTAGTTCAGCAGAAAACCCGAAGCAGGTTTTTGAAGTAATCCGGATTTCTCCAGGTGTGTACGAACTGCATACGACGTTCCCGGAAAACAAGGACTATATGCTCAACGTGCAAGTGGCGCACCCGAACGGCGCGGATTTGATCGGGTTGAAGGGGGTAGAAGTCGGTGCAAAACTGCAGGCTGAGGCTGTCAGTACCGGCGAGGGCGATAATTCGAGCACTTGGTTGTGGTTTATCGGGGGGCTGCTTTTGGGTGCGGCAGGAATGTGGTTTATGAGCCGCCGCCGTAACCGGGTATTGACGGTCGCGTTCATGCTCGCCAGCGCATGGTTTTCTGCTCCGAACTGGAATCCTGCCTTCGCCCATGGCGACGAAGAGCACGGCCCAAAATCGGGCGGTGGCGGCTACGGCAAGTCGGTATATTCACCGAAGGAAACGCAGTTTTTGTTCGAAATCCTGACCCAACCGATTGCTGTGGGCGACTACCAATCAGCCACGACGATGTTCGGGACCGTCATTCCGGCTTCCGGTGGCCTCGGCGTGGTGATGGCACCTACAGGTGGCCGCGTAACGCGGGTATTCGTGGCCGTCGGCCAAACGGTGCGTGCCGGACAGGTACTGGCCCTGTTGACTCAAACCGTCGGCACGCCGGAGCAGGTTGCCATCGCGGCCAGCAACGCCGGGTTGGCGGTACAGATCGAAACAGCGCGAGTACGCGCAGCAGCGACCAGGCGTGAGCTCGATCGGTTGCAAAAAATAGCCGACATCGCCGCCGCCAGGGATGTGCAGGCTGCCGAGGCCGCTCACAAAACCGCTCAGGCTGAGCTGCAAACCCTGGAGGGTAAAGCCGTGGGCGCAAATGCCGCCGCCAACAACCGCAGTGTTTCGCTCATCGCTCCCATATCGGGCGTGGTAGGCGCGTTTGCGCTTGCACCCGGCGCTGAGGTGACGGCAGGGCAAACGCTGTTCACGCTTACCAACCTGAATAAGGTTTTCGTGGAAGCCCAAGTGTACGACCGCGACGTGCCCGTGGTGCGGGCGGACAACCGGTTTTTGGTCACCTGCTCCACCGACGACCACAAAACAGCAGAAGTGCGCCTCCTCTCCCAGGCCCAGACCATGAACCCCGGCAACCAGAGTCAGCGTGTTATTTTTGAAATGGATAACCCCGATGGTACCTTCAAAATCGGCGAGTTTGTGACCCTGAAAGCGCTAAACAAGCAAACCTCCCGGCACGTCATGGTACCCAATTCCGCTCTGACGGAGGTAAACGGGAAAACGGCGGTGTTCATCAAGGATGCCCCGGAAATGTACACCCTGCACTACGTCCAGACCGGCGAGGACGACGGTACCCGCACTCGGGTTTTGAAAGGTGTTCAAGAAGGTGAAAAGGTGGTGTCCAGCGGGGTGTACGAAGTAAAAATGATGTACCTCAACCAGTAGAAAAAATTAAGTTGATTCGTGCAGCAATACGCCCCGCTGCGGCACCATTACGGGTACGAGCGGCTTGCAGCCCGTCGTAGGGTGGAGTGTCACAGAGGCTCATGGAGGGTACGGAGTCTCACAGAGGAAATGTGCCAATTTGAAAATTTGTCTGCTGTAGATGATGCCTGCTATTTTTTCTCTGTGAGCCTCCGTACCCTCCATGAGCCTCTGTGACACTTCACGCTACGTCGGGCCGCCTAACAAAAGCCGCTCCGGCAATGCTCATGGAACAACTCATAACCGCCTGCCGACGGGGCGACAACTCAGCTCAGCGGAACCTGTACGACCGTTTCAAAACGCCGCTGTTCGGCGTTTGCCTCCGCTACGCCCGCGACCGACCCGAGGCGCAGGATATGCTGCAAGAGGCCTTTCTGGCTATTTTTCGTGATATCGGCCAATACAACGGCAGCGGTCCGTTGGAAGGTTGGATGCGCCGGGTAACCGTACGCTGCGCACTGCAATACCTCCGCCGAAAAAACCCCCTCCGCTTTGCCGAAGACTA
>JBJXEZ010000294.1:0-13217 GCA_046153695.1 Saprospiraceae bacterium | reverse complement strand
CCAACCTGTGCAAGGCCGGTTTCCTGATCGAATGGGGCAGCAGTATTGTATCGGAACGGGACGACTGGTTTGCCGCTTCGATCCATAAACCCGTACCGCAGCCCGTCGTAGGCCAGTGCGAATCGGTTTTCGTAGAAATACAACGAGCCGAGGATATTGGTGGCTACGACCAACAGGCTGTCGGAAAGGCGGCCCGCAGCCACGGCTTCTGTTTCCGCGCTTTTGGCCCGTTCTTCGTTTCGTTTGGATGCCTCGAGGGCATCGTCCACAAGTCGTTTGGCATCTTTCGCCTCGTTGAGGGCTTTTTGCAGGGCTTCGCCGGATTCGAACAGTTGTTTAGTGCTGGCTTTCAAACTTTCGGCATCCCGCTCCGCCTTGTCGCGCAGGTCGCTGACGGCCTGAAAAATAGCGTTGTACAGTTGCTGGCGTTCCAGCAGCAGTTCGTTTCGGATGTCGCAGATTTCGGTGTCCTGTAGTTTTCGCAGGGCCTGATCGAAGTGCCGTTTGGCGAGAGATTTTTGGGCTTCTTCAAAAATCGAATGGCAATTTTGGGCGACCAGCCGGGGCGCTACACCGCCAAACAGGAGCGGCAGGAACAAAAACAGTACTCGTTTTTTCATGTGTACGGGCCGGTCTATTTTTTCAGTTCGATCAGTTTTTCCTGCAGGATGGGGTTGTCGGGGTATGATTTCAGGGTTGCCTCCACCCTGTCGCGAATGGCATCGGCATGCTCGGCGTAGCCTCTGTCGCGCAGGGATTCGGCCCGCGTCAGCCAGTCATTCACTTCGAGCAGCACTTTTTCCGCCTCTATTTTCCGAAAATTGTTCAGTGCGGTTTGCGTCTTGTCGCGTTCGCGTACGGCCGTCTCCTGGTTCAGTTTGGCTGCATTGCGCTCTTGCATAGCCCAAAAACCCAAACCCGTTGCTGCGACAGCCATGACCACAGCTGCGCTGGACAACAGATATGCCCGCTGCCGCCGTGCCCGCTCCACCACAGCCAACCGCTCTGCATCCGCCTCCCGTTTTTTTACCTCCTCCAGTTCTTCCTTGGCGCGGCGCTCTTTTTTCATTTTCAGCATGGGTGCCACGAGGGTATCGTGCGAAATTTCCAGGCTCTCGCCGCCCACCGAGTTCGGCTCTTTGCGGACGAGGTAGGTGTTTTCGAGGGCGCGAAGCAGGCCGTCGTCCACGGCAAACTGACTTTTGAGAAACTGGCTGTCCACGCTCATGCGCCGCCCTTCGCCAGTCTGGGGGTCTTCGGCGAGCAGGCCCTCTTCCAGCACTACCTGAACGGAGCGCTGCTGGCCAGCCTCCAGCCGGTCGAGTTGGCGCCGGTAGTAGTTTTCATAGAGGTTTTTCATGTCCGGCAGGTCACTCACGTCCACGTCGGGCAAGCCGTTTTTGTCGCGGTCGGGGATCGCGCCGTTTTCAATCCGGCTTTCTACATTCTGACAAAGTATCTGGAGTTGGAATGCCTCGATGCCCTTGGTGTGGTTCGCCGATAGTTCGGTCAGAATTTTCTGCAAGGCCGCATCGGTGAACTCGAATGGCGGGGTTACAAAATCCTTGCTGACAAGCCCCGCCGGTTGCACAATCGCGTCACGCGCCTGACTAGTGGTGAGCGAGCCTAGTTCGTAGCGTTTGTGCAGGATGGCTGGCAACACATCAGTCATGGAGTCGAGCAGGCTGATCCGGTCGGCGCGGATGGCAAAAACGGCCTTCACGTTCATGGGCTGGGCAAGTCGTTGCTTGGCCTCGGTAGGCAGCTGGGGCAGGCGTTTGCGGAGGTACTGCGGAATGTCGGAATACAGCAGCTCCGCCAATTCGCGCTTGAACTGCTCCTGCTCGGCACGCGGGTAGGAGAAAAACTCCTCGAACTGATCAAATACAACCACAAAACGCCCGCCCGGGCTGGCGGTCTGGCGCCGTTTGACGTGGTACCACAAGGGGCGCTCGGCGGCATTCGGGTACAGGAGGTCGAGGCTGTCGGCGGCTGCTTCGGTTTCGGGTAGTTTTTCCTGCAATTTGGTCAACACCGAGGCGAGGGGCGACCGACTTTGGCCTACGGTGTGGGTGCCGAGGCGCACTTCCACCACCACAGCGCGGCGTTCGGCCTCTTCCTCTTCCTGAAAAAGAGGGAGGACACCTGCATTGAGCAGCGAGCTTTTTCCGTAGCCCGATTTGCCGAACAGGACGACGAGTTTTTCGGACAGGATCAGGTTGAACAGGCCTTCGATGTCCTCGTCGCGGCCAAAAAAAATCGTGCGGTTGGCGGCCTCGAAGGGTTTTACGCCCATGTACCGGTAGTGTTTTCCGTTCACGGTCAGGGCAGTTTTTGGGTGAGATCAAGGATGCCTTTGCGGATGCGGGCGATTTTCACATCGAGATTTTCCTGCGTGGCTGTACGGTCGCGGTACTCGGCAAGCCAGGCGTTGTAGTTGGCCTTGTACATGGTCACCTCATCACGCTCGGGCAAGTCGGCAGTGTATTCCTCGAGGCGCTCCAGTGCATCCTCGATGTTATTGAACTGTACCAAACGGCGCACCATAGCGGCCCTGTCGGAAACGGGGTCAAGCAGGGGGCGTATTTTTTTGGAAGCAGCGTATTCCTTGTGGAGCTCGTGCAGAAACTGCCAGTCGCCGCCGTAGATCGTCAGGTTGAACTGCTGTTGAAAAAACGTTTTTGTGTCCTCGTCGCCGACGACGGTCTTGGACGCATAGTTTTTTTTGGCGTTGGAAAACCGGTCCCGGTTTTTGTTCATGTAGCGCAGCAGCAGTTGCGTGTACCACTTGTCGAACTCAAATCCGATGAAAATGTAGGTCGTGGCGTTCACCAAGTGGTCATTCACCACTTTGGGCACACCGAAATCGCCCATCAGGTTTTTGAGCATGTCGAACAGGTCGTCGAAGTCCAGCACCAGCGATTGGTAGTCCTCGATGCTGCCACACAGGTTGTAGATGAGTGGCGAAGCGGCGCTTGGCTTGGTGACGTTGCCCGGTGTAGCTTTGTCTTTGGTGGAAAAATAGTCAAACTGAAAATGAACCTGCCGTTTGCTGAAATACTGGGGCAGCACGAGGTCGGGGTTCACGGAAACGATGAGCGGGAACGGCAGTTCGGCAATCGGGGCCAGCACGGCCTCGTCAATATGCAGGTTTTTAAAAAATGCCTCGGCTTCGGTTTGGGCATCCATTTTTGACACTGCTGTATCGAAAATGAAAAGCCCGTCGCGCTCAAAAAAGTGCGTCTCGTCCACGTCAAGGTGTTCGGCGAGGTGGGCAAAAAAAGCCGAAGCAACGGACTGCTCCTGTTTCGACAAAAAATCAGGCCCGATGAGCAGTACAGCCCGCTCTTTTTCGATGTCGTTGAGGATGGTTTTCCAGTTCGGCGGAAGCATAACGGTTGTTTCGTAGTTGCCTAAGTGGTCAGTAAGGCACGTGAACAGCAAAGGAATGAAGCGCTAATGTACGTTCGCAACACATAAATGATGGGAAAATTTTGGCGGTTGGCAGGGCCGTAACCATCATCCGTGCTACCTAGCAAGGGTTGCCCAATCAGCCTGGGTCATTTCAAATTTGATCTCGCTCTGCCCGTGCATTCCGACTTCCCTCCAGCCGGCTTTTCGGTAAAAGCCCGCTGCTCGAGTGCCTGGAGCAGTGCCTAACCAGATGGTGGCCCCTGTTTGGGCGAAGTACCAGTCCAGCATCCGGTCGTGCAGCATACGGCCTATGCCCCGCCTTTCGTAGTCGGGGTGCAGGAACAAGGCCCACACATTGGCACTCTTGAGGTCGGCGATGGCAAACCCGACGATGCGGCTGTCCATTTCGCACACCCAACCCTTGCCGCGTCGGGTTAGGAAGTCGGCGCAATCGGCATCCGTGACAAGGCCGGGGTCGGACAGGGTGTTTTCCCGCACCGAGTTGCGCACAAGTTGAATTTGGGGGATATCGCCAATGGTTGCTTCTCGAATATTCATACCGGCAAATATGGTTTTTCATTTCAAGGATGAACACTTTTTCGCGCTTTTTAATACTTGTTTACCCTTTTCAGGCAGTTGGCACTCCCACCTTTGTCCCATTAAAAAACAACACACACATTCACCACTCAGTCAATTTATTCTTTATGAAAAAGCAAGTTTTGTTCCTGTTCTTCTTTCTCGCCGTTGCCGGCTTTGCCTCCACCGCCAACGCACAGTCCCGCACGGATATTCCCGATTTCATCGCAGCTGCGAAAGCTACCGACACGCAAATGGGCATGCTCCTTCCGGCTATTCAAAAAGTACGCGAAGCGGCCGCTGCGGTCCCTGTGATTGAAACGGCTCGCAAACTGGCCGCAAGGGTTCAACGTGCCGGATCAAGCATGAGTCAGACCCAGTATGATGGCTTTCAGAGCGAACTGGCAAAGATCGAGACCGATCTGAACAAGATACTCGGCAATTCTACCGTGCCTGCTACCCAGGGGCAAAGCCCGGCTCAGTGTCAGGGCGAATGCCACGATCGTTTTGGCGACGGGTTAGGCGGCGGAAAAGGCTGGAACCGTTTTTGGTGCAAACTGGGCTGCTTCAAAGTGAAAGTCGGCAAGGTTGAAGTTGGCGGCAGTAACTAATTCTACTTTGTCATTCTGAAGGAATCCGTCCACATCACGGCGGGCTTTGCTCCAAATTTTCCCGCCGTGATGCGGACGGATTCCTTCAGAATGACAAAGTAGAATTAGTTTTTTTCAACAAATTGGTACAACCCGACCTCGGCATTAATGAAAACGCAAACAATACTTTTGTTCTCCATACTGATGGTAACGGCAATGACCAGCAATGCACAGCCGCAGGACATCCGCGACTTCGTGTCGGCTGCTGCTGATGCCCGTCGGGAAATCGGACTTTTGCTGCCCGCCGTGCAAAAAGTCGAGGAAGCGGCTATTTTTGTGCCCGTGATTGAAGCGGCTCGAAAATTGGCAGCGAAAACACAACAAGCCGGGTCTGGTATGCCGGCTGCCCAGTACGAAGCCCTTCTGAACGAACTGGTTCAAGTAGAGGCTGACCTCGGCAGGCTGCTCGGCGCAAAAAAGGCTCCAGGTACCTGCCCTAAAACCTGTTCCGATGCGCTCGGTTCTGGGCAGGGCGGTAGCAAAGGCTGGAACCGCTTCGTCTGCAAATTAGGTTGCATACCGATCAATATCCTACGGCAATGAGACACCTGTTTTTTTTCTTTTTCCTGATCATTGTAACCACTCTTTGCACGGCGCAAACGCCCGACGAGGAGTTCGTTTCCGGCCTCCTGCTCGAAGACGACACCTACGAAACGCAACCGCGTCAGGCACCCGAAGATGGCAGTAAGGCCGACCTTCCCTCGGCCGTGGACCTCACGCCCTATTGCCCCGAAATACGCCACCAGGGCCTTATCTTTTCCTGTGTGGGCTGGGCTGCGGGCTACGGAGCACTGTCCATACAGCGGGCAATTCTCAACCGGTGTACGGATCAGGAAGTCATCACCCGAAACGCCCACTCGGCGCTTTTTTTGTACAACCAGATACGAACCGAGGACTGCCGCAAAGGCTCCCGCATTTCCGATGCCATGCAGCTGCTCATGGAGCGCGGTGACTGCCTCGCCCGCCAGTTTGACTTCGACGTGAACGACTGCCAACAAGTGCCGGATAGCAGCGTAGCAACCCATGCCCGGCGCTATGCCATCGAAGACTTTCTCACGCTGTTCGGTACCAAGGAAGACCCCGCTGTTAAGGTGCAGCGGGTGAAAGTGGTGTTGTCTAAAAATAAACCTGTTGTGATCGGGATGATGGTGATGCGGAACTTTTACGAACTCAAAAACGCCCAGTATTGGCATCCGACAATTGGCAATACCGCACCTGCCGGCGGCCACGCTATGGTGGTAGTGGGCTATGATGACCGCAAGGAGGCCTTCCGTATCATGAATTCCTGGGGAAAAAACTGGGGCGACAACGGGTACATCTGGATCAAGTACAAGGACTTTGGCGAGTTCTGCAAATATGCTTACGCCATCTACCTTGTGGCACCTGGCAAAATGGTACAAGCGGATACTTCCGCAGTACAACCTGCCAATACACAACCCGCCCAATCCGACACCCAGCATGTGGTCGAACGCCCGTTGGTGGAGTTGGCCGGTACGTTTCAGTTCCGCTACCTGAACGGCTGGCAAGAGCAGAGCAATCAACCCAATTTCGAGCCGGTGGATGTAGAGCGCAACTTCGGCGTATACCGGCTTCGGCAAAAAGAATGGGCCGTAGGCAAATTGTTCCAGTTACTTGCTGCCACCCTCCGTGACGACGAGTACTTGTATGTTTTCAGCATTGACGCACTGCGGGCCGTGCATTTCCACTGGCCACGGCAGGCCGGACTGAGTGACAAGTTTGGTACCCGGAACGAAAGCCCATTGTTGCTTGCGGGTGGCGGAGAAGTCGTGATTCCAGGCCCCAAAAAGGCCCTCTCGCTGGCTTACCCCGGTACAGATCGGTTGATTGTGCTTTTTTCAAAACGAAAAATAGATACCGTGGCCAAACTGGCCGAGCTGCTTAGCCGCAAAGACGGCGATGTCGCTCAAAACCTCTTGCAAATCCTCGGCAAGCATGCCGTGCCTGCTGCCGATATCACTTACGCTACTGACCGCCTTGCCTTTGAGGCAACCACCCGGAGCGAAGGGTTCATCGTGCCGCTCGTTTTGGAGGTGGTGGGGCGGTAGGCTGCCCAAGTTATGTTGGTTCATTCTTGAAGTCAGGCTTATTGACCGGGTGACTGCAAGTCACCCGGTCAATTGACGAGGCTTTGGGCACGTTTGGTACTGCAAGTGGTTTTTACAACAACGCATCCTTTCTTGCTGGAACGCCCAGTCAAGGTCCAGGTAAAAAATCGTACTGGTAGATACCTTCTCCCTGCCCGTTTTTTTACCCTTTTTTACATTTACCCAAGAACGACCGGCCTATTTTTGCCGCATGACACGTGTGTTTTTGTTACCTCTCTTGACCTGCTTTGTCTTGGCGGCAGCAACGCTTCGTTTGGCTGCGCAAGTTGCGGGTGAGGTTGAGGCGTTGGAAAAAACACTTGCCGAATCCGTTCACGACTCCTCCCGTGTTAAAACCCTCAACCGGCTTTCGATTCTGACCTTACAGTCCAGCCCCGAACGGGCCAAAGGCTACATTGATCAGTGCTTGCAACTGTCGGAGAGCGTGGAGCGGGGCACCGCACCCGTTGGCATCACATTTTCGGACCGGGGGACTGCATTTTTTTACCTCGGTTGGTACCACATGCAGCGTACCGAGTACCCCGATGCCGTGCGCCATACGCACAAGGCGCTCGAACTGTACGAACGCGGCGGCGATCGGGAGCGCATCGGCACCGCCTACGGCAACCTCGGTACCATTTTTAAGCGGCAAAAAAACACGACAGAGTCCGAGAGAAACTACCTGGAGGCCAAGCGCATTTTTAAGGAAATAAACAACCAGGACCGTCTCGCGGCCCTGTACCTGAACTACGGCGGGCTTTTAGTGGCTAATGCGCGGTACGACGAAGCGTGGGCCATGTTTCAGGAAACTCAAAACTACTACCTTAAATCGGACAAGTCCGCAGACTGGGGTACGCTGTACAACAACCTGGGCGTGTGTGCAAATGAAATGGGCCGCATCGAAGAGGCTATCGAATATTACCATAAAGCCCTGGCCGAATATGAGCGGCGCAAAAACCTGACCAACGCCGCCAACGCCCATAACAGCCTCGGCACGGCATACCAGGCAACAAAACAATACGAAAAAGCACTCAAACACTTCGACCTGTGCCTGAAATTGGGTCTGCAAGTAGGCAATAAAATCGCCATCACACGCGCCTATACCAACATGGCGGACGTGTACACCAACGTGGCCAAAATTGCCCCCAACAACGGCATCAAGGATTCACTGTATTCGGCGGCAATCGTGGCGCAACGAGCAGCGAAAGTGTACTCCGATTCTATCTACAACCTCGAGAGCTACCGTCAGGTTAACGAAATTCAGGGCAGGTTCGAGACGGAGCGCAAGGAACGCGAAATCGCCCAGCTCAGCACGGAGGCGAAATTGCGCGAACTCACCCTTTCTCAACAGCTAACCGAGTTGCGTGCCCGCAAACTGGCCGCAGCCGCCGAGCAGGAGCGCATGCAAGCGCTCGAAAAGGATAATCTGAACGCGGCCCTCGAGCTGGAGGCGAAAAACGCCCGCCTCAACGAAAACGAAGCGGTGTTCAAGAGCCAGCAAAAAGAGATCGAACTGCTCAACCAGACCAACGCCCTACGCGAGGCTGAGGTGCGCAGTCAACGGGCCGTTCGAACGGGCCTGCTCGCCGGTCTGATCGCCTTCGCCGCTATTTCTTTCCTGTTGTTCCGGCTTTTTTTGCAAAAAAATCGCACCAATCGGGAGATACGCCGCCAAAACACCGAGATCGAACGCCAGCGTGCCGAAATCGAGCGGCAGAACCAGCACTTGGGCGAAGCCAGCCATTTCAAGAGTATCTTCCTGTCCAACATGAGCCACGAGATACGAACCCCGTTGAACACCGTGATCGGTATGTCAGGACTGCTGAGCCAAACCCGGCTCGACCTTAAGCAACGGGGCTATATCGAGTCAATCGAATTTGCTTCCGAAAACCTGCTGACCCTCGTTAGCGATATACTCGATTTCTCCAAAGTGGAGGCGGGCAGGATTGCGTTCAACGCAGCGCCGTTCCGGCTGCCCGAACTACTGAATAAACAGGTGAGTATGTTCCGGCTGAACGCCGAACAAAAAAATGTTGGCCTCGATTTTCGGTGCGACTCGGATGTGCCGGAGGTCGTCGTGGCCGATGCCGCCCGCCTCAATCAGGTACTACTCAACCTGCTGGGCAACGCCGTAAAGTTTACCGACACCGGCCATATTCGCCTTACGTGCTCCGTAGCCGAACGTAACCACGACGCTAACCTGGTACTTCGATTCGAAGTTCAGGACACCGGGATTGGCATCGATGCAGCCGAGCTGCCCAGCCTGTTTGAAGCCTTTGTTCAGGCAGGCGAATACACCCACCTTCGTTACGGCGGTACTGGCCTTGGCCTTGCCATTTCAAAACAACTGGTGGAACTGCAGGGGGGGCAAATTTCCGTGCGCAGCACACCCGGCGAAGGATCAGTGTTCGCTTTTACCCTACCTGTCTCCGTAGGCGAATTGCCGCTGCCCGAATTGAATCACAACGGTAAAAGCACCAGGGAAACCAAACTCCCCTCCCGACGTATCTTGCTTGCCGAGGACAACCACTTCAACCAGGTACTCGCCAAAGAACTGCTCCTGAATATTATGGACGCACCGCAGGTGGATGTGGCCGAAAACGGCTCCATCGCATTGCAAAAAGCCTCGGAGCTCGCCTATGACCTCGTTCTCATGGACATCAAGATGCCTGTTATGGACGGCCTTGCTGCCACCCGGGCCATTCGCGATGCTGGCATTTCCATACCCATCATCGCACTCACCGCCAATGCCACTACCGGCGAGGAAGAACGTTGCCGTGCCGCCGGAATGGAGGACTATATCAGCAAGCCCATCAACCCCGCCTTGCTGCGCGAAAAAATCGCCAAGTGGGCTGCCGTTCCCGCTGCTGGGGAGATTTCCGGGCAATAGACTTATCAGGTTTTCGCAACAACAAAGGCAGGGCGCTACCCCTGCCTTTGTTATTTTGTCATTAGAAAGTGGTATGCGAAAACTCCCGATTGATCGCATTATTCACCGGGTGACAGAAGTCCCTCGGTGAATCCCCCCCCGGCTACACTTTTCGCAAACCACTTCCGCCGGGTATATTTCTCAGAAAAAATATTTCGGTAAAAGTTGTATATTTCGCTGAACAAGGCGCTACTTTTGCCCGATTTTGAAAATTTATTCTTAATTTTCATCATTATTGTTCGTTAATTTTTAAAATTTCGCTGAAAAAAACAAAAAAATGTACCTGCTTCGCTAAAGCGCCACCAACAGCTACCCTCGCGGCGTGAACGGATTTCTGCGAAATGACAAAAAGGCCCCCGCTCGCACCGTTCACTCGCTCACACGCTCTCTCACACCGCTCACTCACTCACTCACACGCTCACTCGCTCACTCGCTCACCCATGTCCCAGACTCGATTTAATGCACTTCAGACCGTAGAAAACCGCTTCGATCCATTTTTGGACAACGGAGAGGGCTTTGATGCCAACATCGCCTCGTATTTCGGGGAAAACGTTTTTGGCGAAGAAGCCATGAAAAAACACTTGCCCGAAAACGCCTACCTAAGCGTGAAGGCAGCCGTGCAAAGCGGCCAAAAACTCAACCGAGAACTGGCTGATGTAATTGCCGCCGGAATGAAAGAATGGGCGCAGGAGAAAAATTGCACGCACTTCGCCCACTGGTTTCAGCCCCTTACAGGTAAGACCGCTGAAAAGCATGATTCGTTTTTCACCATGACCCACGACGGGCGTGTGATCGAAGAATTCACCGGCGGTGCTTTGGTGCAGCAGGAGCCGGACGGCTCGTCGTTCCCCTCGGGCGGTATGCGCAGTACATTCGAGGCCCGTGGCTACACCGTATGGGATCCCACCAGCCCGGCGTTTATCATGGAAGTCGGCTCCGGGCGTACGCTCTGCGTCCCTACCATTTTTGTCACGTACGACGGGCGGGCGCAGGATTTCAAACTCCCGCTGTTGCGTTCACAAGCATTGTTGGACAAGGCCGCCGTGCCCGTGTGCCAGTTGTTCCACCCGAATGTGACCAAGGTGACAGCCACGCTCGGTTGGGAACAGGAGTATTTTGTGGTGGACGAAGCACTTTTCAATGCCCGCCCTGACCTCGTGCTGACTGGCCGCACCCTGGTCGGTCGCCCTGCCACCAAGCACCAGCAGCTGGAAGACCACTACTTTGGCTCTATCCCGGAACGCGTGTACCTGTTCATGCGCGACCTGGAAACCGAGTGCCACAAACTCGGTATCCCCGTGCGCACGCGCCACAACGAGGTGGCACCCTGCCAGTACGAGGTGGCACCGATTTTTGAGGAAATCAACGTAGCCGTGGACCACAACCAGCTGCTCATGGACGTGATGGAACGCGTAGCCCACAGGCACAAACTGCGCGTGCTTTTTCACGAAAAACCGTTCGCAGGCATCAATGGATCGGGCAAGCACAACAACTGGAGTATGGGCACCAACACGGGTATCAACCTGCTTTCGCCCGGCGACACGCCCAGCCGAAACTTGCGCTTTCTGGCATTTTTTGTCAACACCATTATGTCTGTTCATAAGCACGCCGACATCCTGCGTGCCAGTATTGCCCACGCGGGCAACGACCACCGACTCGGAGCCAACGAGGCGCCGCCAGCCATCATTTCGGTATTCATCGGCGAGGCCATGAGCAAGTTGTTGGGCCAAATCGCCAACGGCAAAAAAACCGACGATGCCGCCGTCAAACGCGCTCTCGACCTCATCAGCAAACTGCCCAACCTCGAGCTCGACAATACCGACCGCAACCGCACCTCTCCGTTCGCGTTCACTGGCAACAAGTTCGAGATTCGTGCCGTCGGCTCCTCCCAAAACTGCGCTGGACCGATGACCGTGATGAACACCATGATGGGCCTGCAATTGATCGAGTTCAAGTCTGACGTGGACAAACTCATGGCCAAGGGCACGGAAAAAGATGAGGCCATTCTGATGGTGCTGAAAAACTATATCCGTAAGCTTAAGCCAATCGTATTTGAGGGCAACAACTACTCCGACGAGTGGAAAGAAGAGGCTGCCAGCCGAGGCCTTTCCAACCATGCCAATACGCCCGAAGCGCTGGCCGTGCTGGGCAAAAGGCAAGCAGAGGATTTCTTCGGAAAATCAGGTGTGCTGAGCAAAACGGAACTGGAGGCGCTATTCAACGTACAGCTCCACGCCTACTGCACCAAATTGGATATTGAGGCCAAAACCCTGGCCGATATGACCCAGGCGTCCGTCATGCCCGCCGTTATCCGCTACCAAACCGAACTGGCGCAAAACGTAGCCGCGTTAAAAGTGATCGGAATGGACGGTTCCGCAGGTTTTCAAAAAGATACCCTTCAGCGTATCGGTGCACTCAGCACCGCTGTCAAAACAGGCTTGGAAGAAATGGAGATGGGCCTGGCTCAAGCCCATCATGCCGACAACCTGCAAGACGAAGCCCGTATTTTCTGTGACACAGTGAAGCCGCAAATGGAGCTCATCCGCGAAGCCGTGGACGAACTCGAAAGCATCGTGGACGACCAGTACTGGCCGTTGGTGAAATACCGGGAGCTGCTGTTCGTACGGTAAACAGTATATCGCTCTAAAAAGGAGGGCTTGTTTCTCACACCGGAGAAACAAGCCCTCTGTCATTTATGCGAACTTGAGAACGACGTAAAAACAAGATACTATTCGTTCGGCATTCCTTGTTAAGTACCGGGACTGAATTAATTCTTACTCACCACTATTTTCCTGGCAATGATTTCGCCCTTAACCCGAATCAGCACGGTGTACAGGCCGTCGGCCAGTTTGGACAAATCAAGGTCCATGCGTTCGGGCGTCACTGCCGTTTGCTGCAGCACGAGGCGGCCAGTCATATCATAGGCGGAAAAATGCGCGTCGTCCGAGAGTTGTGTCGGAAAAATAACTGCCAGGTCGCCGCTGGTGGGGTTGGGCACGATAAGCAAGCCATTGCCCCACTCCGGGATAGTGGTGTTCACCAAACTGTCCACAACGAATGGCCCGGCGGTGGCCGTGCAACCGATCTCGTCGGTAATAATGACCGTATAGGAACCGTGTCCGATGCTGTCGAGGTCTTCGTTGGTTTCGCCCGTCAGAAGCACGTTGTTGCGGTACCACTCGAATTTGTAAGGCGAAAGGCTTCCGTTCGGGCTGATCATCACGGCACCGACGTGTGCTCCGCCCTTGTCATTAAGGATTGTATCCAGCACAACGGTCAGTTCGGTCAGGATGGTCACCTCGAAGGAGCACGAGCCGACATTACCGTCAGCGTCGGTGTACGTGTAGGTTGTGACGGTAACACCCGACGGGAACTGTGCTCCGCTCGGCAGGCCAGCCGAGAGATCGAACATGCCACCGTTGCCGAGGCAGTTGTCGGTAGCCACCGGAGCAGGGTACTGCACCACATCGTTGCCAAAGCAACGGATCACACTGGCCGGACAGGTGAGTGTCGGTGCTGAGTTGTCCTCTACCGTGACGACGA
>JBJXEZ010000286.1:0-5499 GCA_046153695.1 Saprospiraceae bacterium | reverse complement strand
ACCGATGGAAACGGTTGCCAGGGCACCGACACCCACACGGTAACGGTGGAACTGCCCACCATCACTTGCCCCAACGCCGTCACCGTGGTCTGCACCAGCCAAGTCCCCGCCGTGAACCTGACCGACGTCACAGCCTCGGATAACTGCGGCACGCCGACCAAGTCGCACGTCGGCTCGGTTCCCTACGATATCGAGTGCGTCAACAGGTTTAAGGTGCTGCGGGTGTACCGCGCCACCGACGATGTGGGCAACAGCGCCACCTGCGTACAGATCATCACGGTGTCGGACTATACCAAGCCCGTGTTCACCTCCGTGCCTGCCAACGTGACCGTGCAGTGCAACAGTGTGCCTGTGGTAGGCACGGCCACGGCATCCGACGGCTGCGGTGGCTCGGTGAACATCGCATACAATGGCCAAACCAGGGTGGACGGCACCTGCACCGATCGCTACACCCTTTCCCGTCATTGGACAGCCACCGATGCCTGCGGCAATAACCAAACCGCTACGCAGGTCATCAACGTGATTGACACGCAAAAACCCGGGTTTGTCAGCGTGCCGGCGAATGTAACCGTGCAGTGCGATGCCATCCCGGCAGCCGGATCGGCCACGGCCACGGACAACTGCGATGCCTCGGTGGCCATCACCTACAACGGCCAGACCAAGACCAACGGCACCTGTACGAACCGCTACACACTGACGCGCCGCTGGACGGCTGCCGATAACTGCATGAACACCCGGTCTGTGTCCCAAGTCATCACGGTGGTGGACAACATTAAACCGACGCTGACGGTACCGGCCAATTCGGCTATTTCCTGTTCCGACCCGATACCCGGGGTGGGCACGGCTACCGCCACGGACGGCTGTCCGGGCGCAGTGACCATCGCCTACCTCGGCCAAACCACCGTCAGCGGCACCTGTCCGGCCAGTTATCAGATCCGCCGTACCTGGCGTGCCACCGATGCCTGCGGCAACAGCACGGCGGCCACGCAAACGATTCAGGTGTCGGACGGCGGCGTGCCGGTGTTCACCTCGGTGCCGGCGGCGACCACCATTTCCTGCACCCAGCCCCCGCCGTCGTTGGTGAACCCGACGGCTTCGGATGCCTGCGGCTACGCCATCGTCACCTTCCTCGGCAACGTGGCCACCGGCAGCGGCTGTTCGGCGGACTACACGATCACGCGTACCTGGCGTGCCGACGATTTGTGTGGAAATTCGGCGACGACGACGCAACTGATCACGGTGCTGGGGAACAGTTACGGGCCGCCGTCGGAAGATCGGTGGCAAGATGGGCGACCGCAAGATGGGCGACCGCAAGGGTCGCCCCTACGCACGGTTCATGTACAACCGAACCCGACGACCGACCGGGTCTGGATTGACCTGAGCGACTTTGCAAAAGAGGCTGTGACGGTTTCGATTTTCGGAGATTTGGGGCAGTTGGTTTGGGAGCGCCGCATACCGGCGGTTGAAGAGGTGCAATTTTCCCTGAGCCTGCGCGAGGCGGGCGCTGCTGCTGGGATTTACACCGTGCGTGTGCACTCGGCGAGTGGGGGAGTGATGAAGCAGGTGGTGCTGGTGGAGTAAGCGTATCGCCGGACGCGACTTCGAAAAAAAGTACCGCGGAGGTTCTGAACCTCTTCGGTACTTTTTTTCAGTTCGCCTTTTCAGAGGGTACACATTTTTTGTCAGCGTAAAACTTGCCTGAAGAAACCAGTGCGCGTCTGCCATACTATTGTCACGCAGGACACGACTATATTTGTCCCGCAATTATGCCTGCCCGTACGCTCCTCCTGCTCCTTTGGCTGCTGCCAATTCCCGCGACACTGCTCGCCCAACAGCCGCAGTACGAGTCCCTCACCATTGAGCAGGGCCTTTCCCAAGGCATGGTGTTCGACATGATGCAAACCCGCGATGGTTTCCTGTGGGTGGCTACGAAGGACGGGCTTAACCGTTACGACGGGTACAATTTCAGAGTTTTTGCCCATGATCCGTTTGATGCGTATTCTTTGGCCGACGATAACGTGACGAAGTTGTTTGAAGACAGCAGAGGCTTGCTGTGGGCCGCCACTGTGAACAAGGGGCTGGATGTGTACGACCCTCGAACGGGCCGCTTTCAGCACATCGCCCTACATCCTAATTCTGATCAGAACGTTCCCGTCCTGCCTGTCAGAGCCATTGTAGAAGAGCGTGATGGCTCGATCTGGGCCATTTACTCCAGCAGCAGACTGGTGCGTATTGCTGTGCCTGCCCGTTGGAAAGCCGGGATGCTGCAAGAGATGGATTGGAGCAAAGAGGCAGTTGTGACCCTGGTCACCATTGAAAACAGTGGTTTGACCAAAGAAACCTTGCATAACCTGTGGGAGGAGGCCGACGGTAGCCTGACCCTGTTTTCCAGCGCCGGGCAGTACTGCATAGAGCCTAAGGCGAATATCGCCCGACTTGTGCCGAATCCTCGATTGCCAGCCCTCATCTACTCGGTGACCTTTGGAGCAAAGTCGGAACAAGGGGGGATTTGGCTGCTCGGCAGCGCCAATGAGCTGCGCTGGCTCTCAGGCAACGAAGTATTTCGGGTGCTGGCACCTCTGGACTGGGATTTCAAGAATGCGGCACTAAAGACGGACGCTCAGGGAGAGCCGTGGTTGGTGTATCTCAATAAAATGTGGCATCTCTCGCCCCATCAAGCAATTGATTTTTCAAAGCCGGATTGGGAGATAGACCGCAAGGTGACCACGCTCACAAGTGATCGAAAAGGCAACTTCTGGATCGGCACTGATGGCTACGGTCTGCGCAAGATCAACCCTCAAAAAAAGTCGTTTCACAAAGGCGCAGCCGGGAACAGCGTGTGGCGGCTTTGGCGCAGCCCAACAGGCCGATATTTTTGGCGGAACTTTGGCAGAATATTTCGCTATCACCCGATCACAGAACTGGCAGGCACCACAATCGCTTTCCCAGAAGCGAGCAAGGGCTGGCAAAAAGACCTGTTGTTTGAGCCTTCCGGCGCATTTTGGTTGTTGGCCGCCACCTCCGAAGACATTGCGGGCCGCAGTGGCTTCCTGTGCCGATATGATTCGGCGGAGCAGTTGGTGCAGAGGCATCCGTTCGATTTCAATGACTACGACTACGCCCGCTTGTTCGCCGATCGCGACGGGTATGTGTGGGTCACGGGGGCGCAATGCCAATTGGTGCGCTTTGACCCCCGCACAGCCCGCTTCGACTATTTCAACTACAAAAAGGTTTTGGGCGAAAAAACCAACGCGGCACAAGCGATAGCCCTGACGCAGGACGGCAACGGCGATTTCTGGATAGGCACCCAATTGGGCTTGGTTAAAGGCAAGCCCAACTGGCATCCCGATGGTTTTCGGCTGGATTTTCAACTGTTACAAGCCGATAAGAAGAACCCAAAAGGGCTGAACAACAACTCCATCGCCTGCTTGCTGCCCGACCCGACCCGGCCTGGCGAAGCGCTGTGGGTCGGTACCAAAGGCGGCGGTATCAACCGCCTCGACCTGCGCAACGGCCAGTTTGAGCACTTGACGATAGCGGATGGGCTGCCCGACAAGGTCATCTATTCCATACTGCCCGGCAACGAAGACCCGAAAGCCGGCCCGGTGAGCCTCTGGTGCAGCACCAACCGGGGCTTGGCGAAACTCATGCCCCGCTCAACACAGCCGCTCGCGTTCGACATCACTGCTTTTACTGCCGCTAAAGGATTGCAGGACAACGAGTTCAATACCCAAGCCTACTTCAAAGCCACCAACGGCGAATTGCTGTTCGGGGGTGTGAACGGGCTGAACCGTTTTCATCCGGAAGACCTGCGCCCCGATACCGCCGCGCCGCCCGTCTTCGTGGTCGGCTTGAAAATCAACTACCAGCCGATGGATTTGGACAAGGCCAAAAGCCATCTTCGGGCACCGATAGAGTACCTGCGCGAACTGGACTTGAGCCACGACCAGAGCAATCTCTCCTTTGAATTTGCCGCATTAGATTTCACCGACCCCGCCAAGAACCGCTTCCGCTACCGCCTCGTGGGCCTGGACGACGATTGGGTGGACATCGGCAACGACCGTTTCGCCCACTACTCGCACCTGCCGCCTGGCCGCTACCAATTCCGGGTGCAAGGCAGCAACGGCGAAGGCAATTGGGGAGAGGCCGATCACACAATCTCGATAACCATCCACCCGCCGTGGTATCGCTCCGATTTGGCCTACCTGTGCTATTTGTTGTTGCTCGTGTGGGCGGGTTGGTGGGCGTACCAATTTCAAATCCGCCGCGTGAAAGTGCGCGAGCAATTGGCTTTTGAGCATCGCGAAACCGAGCGGGTGAAAGCATTGGAACAATTGAAAACCAACTTTTTCTCCAACGTCACCCACGAGTTCCGCACCCCGCTGACCCTGATGCTCGAACCCCTGCGACTGGCTTTGCCAAAAATCAAAGACCCGGAAGCCCTCGAAAACGTCCGTTTGGCCGAGGCCAACAGCCGCAAACTGCTGGGCCTTGTCAATCAGTTGTTGGACATGGCAAAACTCGAAAGCGGCAGCATGACGCTTGACTTGCGGCGGGGAGATTTGGGCCAAACGGTGCGCGACGTGTTCGAGACCTTTTTGCCGCTGGCAGAAAAGCGAGGCGTAAAACTTAATTTATCGGCATTCCCGACCGATTTGCCCGCGTTTAATTTCGACGCGGGCAAGGTGGAATTGGTGCTGAACAACTTGATTTTCAACGCTTTGAAATTTACGCAGGAAGGCGGGCAAGTGGTCCTTCGCGTGAACGCTGGAAGGGATCAAAACCCTTCCAGCGTTGAAATCCAGGTTTCCGACACCGGAATCGGTATTCCCAAAGACTCGCTCGGCAAAGTGTTCGATCGCTTTTACCAAGTGGATGCTTCGCACACCCGGGCGGGCGAAGGCACGGGCATCGGCCTCGCTTTGTCAAAGGAACTGGTCGAACTCATGGGCGGCGGCATCTCGGTGGAAAGCGAGGTCGGAAAAGGCTCGACGTTTAGGTTTTGGTTGCCCACGCGTAGTGAGGGGGTGACTTCAAGTCACCCCCTCACTTTCACCCCTGACACTTTCACAGCGGCTCCGGATTTTGGAAATTTGGTCCAGATGCATCAAGGCCAAAATCCTGAGCCCGCCCCGCCGGTCGTTTCCGAGCAAGAAAAACCCGTCGCCTTGGTCATCGAGGACAACGCAGAGCTGCGCCGTTTTATCAAAAACTCCATCAGCGAAAACTGGCAGGTCGTCGAAGCCTCCGACGGCGAGGAAGGCGTAAAACGCGCCCTTGAACTCATACCCGACATCGTGATCTCCGATGTGATGATGCCCCGCAAAGACGGCCTCGCCCTGTGCGACAAACTGAAAAACCACGAACTGACCGCCCACATCCCCATCATTTTGCTCACCGCAAAATCGGCCATCGAATCGCGGCTGGCGGGCCTGCGGCGGGGCGCAGACGATTATTTGACCAAGCCCTTCAACACCGAAGAACTGCTGGCCCGCATGG
>JBJXEZ010000272.1:0-4233 GCA_046153695.1 Saprospiraceae bacterium | reverse complement strand
CGGGTTTGGCCCCTGGTACCACTGCACATTAGCCGTGTAGGGCGGCAGCACAATTTCTAAAATTGTATCGCCCGCACACAACACCTGTTCGCCGTTCGGTCCGATTTCAAACTCCCCCTCCGTCGATACCGATATCGGCGGAAAGATCAGCCCGTCTACCAAAACTTCCGGGCTGGTTTCGGTGCAACCGGCCAAGGTCGCCGCAACGGAAATGTACACGGGAGTCTGGTCGTACTCGACAGATAACGTCGGGCCGGTAGCACCGGCGATGGGCATGGATTGGCCGCCAATAAAATTGCGGCTGAACCATTGATACGTTGCGTACTGCTGTGTGCCAAGCACAGTAAAACTGTCGGGACAAACCAGCAGGTTTCCCGTAACGGTAGGATCAAAAGGGCATTGGGCGACTGCCGGGTTGATAAAACGGGCGGTCAGCACAGCCAAAATAGCGATGCGGAAAAAAGGTGTTTTCATATCGAGCCTTTTTGAAAAAAAGTGTAAAAATTAGGGATGTACCCGCTCAGTTGCAATCCTTGGTTTCTTCAACAAATGCAAAATCAACCTTGTCAGAGGATTTGCGCGGCATACTGGCCAACAGGTACGGGTATTCGATAGACATGGTTGACATGCAATTCGGCCCGGGTTTGGTCGCCTTTACGGTGACGGTGGTTTTTCCGCTCGCTTCTGTTATGGCCTGAACATCCAGGTCAAAACCGCCCTTGTTTTTTTCACCCAAAAAGACGGCGATCACCCAGTTGGTGGAAAAATCCACGCTTGGCTTGGCAGGAGGCATATCCATGCCCTCGAAGGCTTCGCGCCACATTTTGTCGAATTCGGCCTGGCTCTTGGCCAGAACCTGCTTTGGAGTCAGGATAAAGCATTGGGTTCCTTTGTCGAGCACGACCCAGTCTGACGTGGTTTCCGTCATAAGATTACTGGTTACGGTTTGAGCAGGTTGGGAGTTGGAGCAGGAAAAAAATCCGGTGAACGCGATGGCGATCCAGATGGACGATGAAGATTTCATAATTCGTAAGTTTTTTTTGAACGATGCGGGAGCGCTCTTTTTTGCACAAAAATAACCGATTTATCCTTGGAGCGTACCGCTTGAAAATTGCAAAAGCGGCCTTCCGATTGGTCTTCGGGCCGCTTTTGCTTTCGATATTCAAATGGAATTGGCGGGAGATTTATCGTTTGGCGATTTTGTACGCTGTGCCAGCACAAGTCACGTTGCCAGCGGATACAGGTGCTGCGTTTTTCGCATGGCAAATTCCAGCGACGACCGGAGTAGCCATGGAGGTGCCGGAAAGCGTACCATATCCACCATTTTTGTAGGTGGAATACACGCTTGTACCGACTGCAACCCAGTCCACAGACGGGTTGCCCCAGTTGGAGTACGATGCGCAGGTTTTATTGCAGTTGATGGAGCTCACCGTAAAGACACGGGTTCCGTTCACGCAAGCCGGGTAGGCACGTCTGGAAGCGTTACCGCCACTGTTGTAGTCATTGCCAGCGGCGATGCAAACCCATGTACCGGCAGCACCGAGGTTTTTGATGCAAGCCGAAATGGCGGGCTGGAAGGTAGTTTCACAGTTACTCACTGGGAATGCACCCAAACTCATACTGACCACGTCTCCCGGAATGTCGTACTTAGCAACGTGGTTCAAAGCAGAGTACAAGTAGGAGAATGAACCTGTACCGCTGTTTGAAAGCACTTTGACTGGCACTACCTTGGCACCTGCCGATACACCAATCACGCCGAAGCCGTTGTTTTTGGCGGCAGCGATACCCGCACAGTGCGTACCGTGGCCATGGCCGTCTTCAACCGTTTGGCCGGGCACGAACGATTTGGCGTATGTGGTGTTTGTCTGAACGTTCAAATCGGGGTGGTCCATATCAATGCCTGTGTCGAGTATCCAAATCCAAGTTGCTTTAGTCGAACCGTTTACCGACCCGCCTGCTGTAGTGATAGCACAGGTAGTGGTTTGGGCGGCGGCGTTGAGATCCTTTGCATTGGCTTCCGGAGTGATCGGCCCCAGCGAGATCAGATAATCCTGATAAACACCTTCAACGGACTGGTCCGCACGCAGGTTTTTTACATCATTATCGTTCAATTTGGCGGAAAAGCCTACGACCACGTCAGCGTATTCCATCAATACGGCAGACTCCTGCACCTTGGCTTTTGCGCGCAGGTCTTTCAATTTTTTCAAGCTACCGGTGCGGAGGGTATTGTTTTCCAATTCCTTTTTGTCGCGATCGGTGGATTTGCTCTTGCCCGTTTGTTTGATCACCGGGGCAGCGGCGCTTTCTTTCATCACGACGATGTACTGGCCGGGGATTGGCTCGAGTTTGCGAGGTGCGGCGGCAGCTGATGGGTCTTGGGCATGGGCCGCAGTAGCGGCAAAAAGCATACAAATGGCAAGCAATAACAACTGTTGTTTCATAAGTAATTGATTTTGAAGATGTGAAGAATTCAATTGTTGTGTGCAGGGTTTCAAAGGGATATAGCAATCTTGCTTCGATGGCGGGGGGAACAGACACCGAAACGGACTACCATGAGAAGAAGGACGGGGGCGGTTTTTGGGGATGGAAGTCGTCGCGACAACGATTAGGTCTGGATTAAATGGCTAGGAGGCTACTGGTCCATTTGATTATATTTCACTTGTCGCAGAGCCAATTTGGGTCTCAACTTTTTTGAGAATTTTATTTCATTTTTTTTCGGCTCGTTTTTCGCTTGCCCGAAAACCTATCTTTGCCGCCGTTTTACCGCAACACCCACCATGACAAAAAAACGCATCCTGATTACCGGCGCAGCCGGTTTCCTCGGTTCGCACCTGTGCGACCGCTTTCTTGCCGAAGGCTATCTGGTCATTGGCATGGACAACCTGCTCACCGGTAGCCTGGACAACATTGAGCATTTGTTCAAGGAAAAAAACTTCGAGTACTACCACCACGATGTGACGAAGTTTATCCACGTCCCAGGCCAATTGGACTACATCCTGCACTTTGCCTCGCCGGCCAGCCCAATTGACTACCTGCAAATGCCCATCCAGACGCTGAAAGTAGGCGCCCTCGGCACCCACAACTGCCTCGGTCTGGCCAAGGAAAAAGGTGCCCGCATCCTTGTGGCTTCTACATCCGAGGTCTATGGCGATCCGCTCGTGCATCCCCAAACCGAGGAGTACTGGGGCAACGTAAATCCTGTTGGCCCACGCGGCGTGTACGACGAGGCCAAACGTTTTCTCGAAGCCATCACTATGGCTTACCAAAGTTACCACGGTGTGGAAACCCGTATCATTCGCATTTTCAACACGTATGGCCCCCGTATGCGCGTCAATGACGGGCGTGTTCTACCCGCGTTTTTCAGTCAGGCCATCCGGGGCGAGGGACTCACTGTATTCGGCGACGGCTCCCAAACCCGCTCTTTTTGCTATGTGGACGACCTCGTTGAGGGGATCTACCGACTTCTGCTCAGCGACTACCACCAGCCCGTCAACATCGGCAACCCTTCGGAGATAACTGTCATGCAGTTTGCACACGAGGTGCTTGATCTCGTCCAAAACCCAAAAGCGTATATTGACTACCGCCCGCTTCCCGTGGACGACCCCAAGCAGCGCCGGCCCGATATCACCAAAGCACAAAGCCTGCTCGGTTGGCAGCCCAAATTCGACCGGGCCACGGGCCTGAAACTGACCTACGAGTATTTTAAAAAAATCGTACAGCCAAGTTAAACCATGACAATTCTCATAACCGGCGGTGCCGGCTTCATCGGTTCGCATGTGGTGCGGCTTTTTCTTCAAAAATACCCCGATTACCGCATTGTCAACCTCGACGCGTTGACCTACGCTGGCAACCCGGAGAATTTGAGCGACGTAGCCCAACTGCCCAACTATATCTTCGAACGCGGCGACATCCGGGACCAGGCGCTAGTGGCAGCGCTTTTTGAAAAATACAACTTCGACGGTGTGATTCACCTCGCTGCCGAAAGCCACGTGGACCGTTCCATCGCCGACCCGCTGGCTTTTGTGGAAACCAACGTGCTGGGCACAGTGAATCTGCTGAACGCAGCCCGCAAGAAATGGGGCGACCGCACGAGCGGCAAACGTTTCTACCACATCTCTACAGACGAGGTCTTCGGCTCATTGGGAGACACGGGTTTTTTCACCGAACAAACACCATACGACCCGCGCTCACCCTACTCGGCATCCAAGGCAAGCAGCGACCACTTTGTTCGAG
>JBJXEZ010000299.1:0-2593 GCA_046153695.1 Saprospiraceae bacterium | reverse complement strand
TTTTCAGGTATTTGTGCGGGTTGAGGCGCGTGTCCATGTAGGAGAAAATGCGGTCTTGTACAAAACCAATCAGGATGATGAGCAGCAAGATGGCGAACACCCGGTCAATTTGCCCCATTTTACTTTTGATAAAAATCAAGCCGCCGATGCCGCCCTGGCGGTTGAGTAGTTCGGCGATGATGATATAGGTCCAGGAGATGGCAGTCAGCACGCGGACATCGTCCATCAGGCGGCTGAAAACAGCGGGCAGATAGACGGAACGGAATGCCTGCCAGTTGTTAGCACTGAGGGTAAAGGCTGTCTGCACATACACATCTTCTACCTCGCGAATGCGCTGCACGATAACCGGGAGCAAGTAAACAAGGATACCGAAAGCCAGAAAAGCGATTTTCATAGTGTCTTCCAGACCGAACCAGACGATAAATAAACTGGTCAGGGCAGAAAGCGGCAAATACCGAAGTGCATCCACCTGGCGGCTGAACAGCCCGCTGAAGAGCGGAATCAAACCCAGGAGAAATCCGAGAGGTAAGGCGATGAGCAGGGCCCACAGGTAGCCCTGGATATTTAGCCAGATGCTGCGCGTAGTGTTCGAGGCCAGTTCGTCGTGGGCAATAAGTTGCTGAAAAGCCCCGGGTATTTTGGTTGGCGGCGGCAACACCGGGTATACTTTTTCAAACGATGTGGCACCGGCCAAGAGCAGGGAATCCTGCCGCAGGATGGAATCCCGTTGAGCGGGCGTGATGGTGGTATCGAGAGCAGAAGGCAATTCTATCAGCCCGCCGTCCACGATAGGGCGTTGGGTGGAGAGCGTTTCCGCCAAGGCCCACCAAAGGGCGAGGGTAACCACTGCCCCTGCGAGGGCAAGGAGCGCCTGGGAGCTGAGGCTCAGTTTGCCCCTGAGTTTGAACAACGACATATCGGATTCGTATAAAATGGAGTATAATGACCGGGGTATAGTGACCGGGTGACTTTAAGTCACCCGGTCACTTGCAATTACTCACCGACGATCTCAAAATCGGTCCTGCGGTTTTTGGCTCTGCCATCCTCGGTATCGTTACCGGCCACCGGCTTGGCGGGGCCATTACCGATGATGATAAAGCGGTTACGGGGCATGTTGTAGGTAGACACCAAATAATCCGATACGGCCTTGGCTCTTTTCAGGGAAAGCGCCTTGTTGCCGGCAGCATTGCCCACGTTATCCGTATTTCCCTCGATGCGGATACGAGCATTGGAAAAAGCCTTGGCAATGTCCACGAATTCGCGGTCAATGATGTACTTGGCGTTTTCGTCCAACAGGAATTCGCCACTGCGAAACGAGATGCTCAGGCGCTTGGTAGCGACGGCACTGCGGGTTTTGGCTTCCTCAGAGGCCACACCGAATTCTTTTTGGCCTTCGGCTGACTGGCCGGGGGCATTGGCCAGGGCCGTTGCTGCTTTGATGCTTTCCGTATTGATGGCCAACCGCCAGTTCGGGACTTTACCTTCAATGTAGCCCAATTGCTGGTAGGTGAGCGTCATTCGGTTGTAGAGGTTTTCACCTGTTACCCCTTTGTAGGCGGGGTTCAAACCAAAGAAATTCAGGTTGTCGCCGTGGGTGCAGAGGCGGACATTGTTGATGGATTTGTAGGCGGCATCTTCGGGTATGCCATCGAAATTTTGAGACAGGATTTTGGCAGCCTTGCGCTTGTTGGCCTCGCTGCTGTTGATCTCTGCGGCACCTTTCATCCAGCCTTCATAGAGTTTGGCGGCTTTGTCGCGGTTTTGGTCCAGCCAGGCTCCTTTTGCGATAAAAGCGTCGGCGATGATATTGGACGCCGAGCGCGTGCTCTCCAAAATCCTGGAACCGGGCACTGCTTGCACGCAAAGTTCGTCATCAGGACTCCAGACTACAGCAGCATCTACCTGCTGGCTTTTGAACACCTGGGCGGCGTCAATGGCGCTGGGTTGTTTGACGATTTCGATGTCGGAAGTTTTCATGCCGGCGGCTTCGAGCAGCCAGATGAGAAAGGAGTGGGAGGGTGTCAGTTCGGCCACGGCCACCTTTTTGCCTTTCAGGTCGCTGACGGAGGTGATGCCTCTGCGAACCACCACTGCATCGCCGCCCCGCGACCAGTCGGCCTGGAAAACGATGCGGGGATCGAATGCCTCGAGCGCCGCCATTTCCGTAGGCAGAGCATCCACCGTACACCAAAGCAGGTGTACGTCGCCGTTTTTGAAAGCGGCGCGACTGGCCTCGAAGTCGTCGAGTACTTTGAAATCTACTTTAAAACCATAGTCTTTGTAAAACCGGGACTCGGTGTTGGCCTTGAAGCCTTCGTTGAAATACTGCCCTCCAGCGTACCCGCCCCAGGTGACAACACCGACTTTGATGGTGCCAGGGTCGGAATCGCCACTTCCGTTTTGGGCATTTTCTTCAATAAATTTCTTTCCGGCTTCTGTGTTGTTGAAAATGAGTTTGCCGCCGAAATAGACGCCGCCAACGACGAGTACAGCGATGAGGAGTTTTGAAAAAGAGGTTAATCTTGCCATGATGGGTGGGTGGTTAGGCTAAACAATCGGTTTGTTCGTCATGTGCCAGCTCAAAAAGCGGCCA
>JBJXEZ010000267.1:0-5704 GCA_046153695.1 Saprospiraceae bacterium | reverse complement strand
TTGCCTGCCACCAAATTATCCTCCTCCAAATCGGGAGGTTATTATTTCATCGGTACTTACCTTCGCCGTTTCATAAGCAACACCAATACATGCGAGACGTAACCGACTTAATTGGACGGATTTTTTTATCGGCAATTTTTTTCTTCGAATCCGTAGACTCGGCTTTGTACTTCGAGCAAACCAAGACGTCCATGACTCATCACGGGCTGACCTGGAATCAGGACATGCTTTTGTACGGGGCCATACTTTTTTTGTTCATGGGCGGGACAATGGTATTGTTGGGTTACCGCTCATCGCTCGGAGCAATCATGCTACTCATGTACTGGATACCGGTGACCTTCATCATTCACGACTTTTGGAACTACTCCAATGACGTGGAATTGCGGATACACAAAATCCTGTTCATGAAAGATATGGCCATTATCGGCGGCCTGCTCATGTTGCTGGGCAAAGGCAGCGGACGCTACAGCGTCAAACGCTTACTGGCTACAACAAGGGTGTAGCATCAGGTTAGCAGGTTGTCAGGTGACTTTCGCCTTAACGAGCACCTTGGAAAAATAGGCCGGGAAAAACCGTTTGAGATACACACCCAACACCTCTTTGCCTCCAAACCAGACTTCCTCTTTTGTGTCTTGAACCGCTAACAAGATTCGGCGGGCAGCGGACTCGGCTGAAATACCCTTTTCGGTGGCATCGTCCATCACACCTTGCGGATGCCCCGACGCCGTTAGGGCGTTTATACTGACACGGGTGCGGACAAAACCGGGGCAAGCCAGAGTAATCTGGATTGGCGTGTGTGCGACTTCTGCACGGAGGCTGTCGAAAAAACCGTGCAGGGCGTGCTTGCTGGCGGCGTAGGTGGAGCGAAGCGGCGAACCAAACTTGCCTGTAAGGCTGGTTACCACGACGATATGGCCCAATTGGTGGGTGAGCATACTGGGCAATAAGGCTTTTGTCAGAGCCACGGTTCCAAAAAAATTGACGGCCATGATCTGTTTATCCACTTCAAGGGAGGTCTCCAAAGCAATACTTCGTTGTGAAATGCCCCCGCAATTGATCAGAATATCCACTTTGCCTACTTGCCGCAAAACCGTTTGCACGACACCGGGCAGGCTGGCGTGATCGCCCAGATCAAGCGGCTGAACCAAAGCGCTTTTCGCTCCCCGGCCCGTAGCCTCGGCTGCGACTCGTTGCAACTCGGCCTCGTTTCGTGCAGAAAGAATCAGATTGGCACCCCTCTCGCCGAGTGCAAGTGCAAGGGCCTCGCCTATGCCTGAAGAGGCGCCTGTTACCCAGACTCGTTTTTGATCAAAGAAATTAGCCATACCGTTTTTGATTTGTAATCGATGCCCACAAAGGTAAAAAAGCAGGTCAAGTTGCCTGTGCTGTTTGGCGAGTTTCGCAGAGCGTTCGTATCATTGTCCCAAACAAATACTGCCGTGAAAATAGTCACTCTTACATTAAACCCGGCTTTGGACAAAAGTGCCACGGTAGAGCGCATCGCCCCCGAACACAAACTTCGTTGCTCGACGCCTAAACTCGACGCTGGCGGCGGCGGGATTAACGTATCCAAGGGGATACAACGACTTGGTGCCACAACTACAGCGGTATTCCCGGCGGGAGGCCCCAATGGCCAACGTTTGGCGAGCCTCCTCACGGAGGCAGGCGTAGATGTGGAGACAGTAGAGGTGCCTGTCGAAACGAGGGAAAATTTTTCTGTACTCGAAACCGGGACTGGTTTTCAATACCGCTTTACGCTGCCAGGCCAGAGCATCGGCGAGCAAGAAGCGGATGCCTGTCTGGTCGCGGTGCGTCGCCTGCGCCCTTCTGTGCTCGTTGCCAGCGGCAGCCTTCCCCCCGGCCTGCCCGACACCTATTATGCCAAGGTAGCCGCTCTGGCCAAACAGATCGGAGCGCGTTTTGTCCTCGACACCTCAGGCGCGGCGTTGCAGGCGGCAGCGCGGGAAGGCTTGTACCTGCTTAAGCCAAACATCGGCGAACTCAGCGGGTTGGTGGGTGTAGAAAAGTTAGAAATGAACCAAGTGGACGACGCTGCCATGGAAATCATACACCGCGGCACCTGTGAAATCGTGGTGGTGTCCTTAGGCCCGCATGGAGCTCTATTGGCCACACGCGATGGATTTGTACACATTGCTGCGCCTATCGTAGAAAAACGCAGCACTGTGGGAGCAGGCGATAGCATGGTGGCTGGCATGGTCTGGGCCATTAGCCAAGGCAAATATCCACTCGAAATGGCACAGATCGGTGTTGCCTGTGGCACGGCAGCTACCATGAACCTCGGTACAGAGCTCTTCAAGCCGGATGACGTTTGGCGCCTGTTCGATTGGATTCAAACTTTCGGGAAACGCTACCGCTTCACCGACTTTTAATTAATTTCCCTACTTTTGCCGACCCAAAATTTCACCCTTTTTTTTTATGATCAATTTGATTCTTTTTGGCCCGCCCGGCTCCGGGAAAGGCACCCAGGCGGCGCATTTGGTCGAACGCTACCAACTCGTGCATATCAGTACGGGTGATTTGTTTCGCTACGAAATTGGAAACAATACCCCCCTCGGCCTGCAAGCCAAAGCCTACATGTCCAAGGGCGAATTAGTGCCCGATAGCGTTACGATTGGTATGCTGCGCAACAAAGTGGTGGCCCATCCGGATGCTCAAGGATTTATTTTCGACGGCTTCCCGCGTACCATCACGCAGGCAGAAGCCCTGGACCACCTCATGGCAGAGGAAGGCACGGCCATCCATGCCCTTATTGCGCTGCAAGTACCCGATGACGAAATCATCCAGCGGATCAAGATTCGAGGGGCTACATCCGGTCGCTCCGACGATTCGGACGAAACCGTCATCCAAAACCGGATAACCGTGTACAAAAAAGAAACAACCCCTGTGTACGACTATTACGCTCTGAGAAGCAAAAGCCACAGTGTCAATGGCCTTGGTACTGTTGACGAAATTTTGACCCGGTTATGCCAGGTCATTGAAAGCGTGAAGGCGTGATACGCAAACCTATTTGTACAACTCGGATTACGTGAGGCACAGATGTTATTTCGTCCGCGTTCCTTACTCTGTTGGCTTGTCAAAAAGTATTGCCTAGTTTTGTGCCGATTTTTCGTCCGCTCGCCGCAACTAACTAACGGCAAGCAAACAACACATCGGTATGGCACTTCCGACAAATCCGTGGCAAGCACTCTGGCAACGGCTGCCGCCACCGCTTCAGAACCGGTACTACCTGACCTTGCTGGTCTTTTTTTTCTTGCTCATTTTTTTAGACAAGCACAGTTTTTGGACCCAATGGCGGCTCCACCGGGCGCAAAATCGTTTGGAAAACGACAAGGCCTTCTACGAGAAAAAAATCATTGAGGCCAAAGAAGAAGCCACCGATTTTGAATTGACAAAAGAAAAATACGCCCGCGAACACTACTACATGAAACGCCCAAACGAAGACGTGTACATCATTCAAGAGGAAAAATAATCGAATCAAACGAATCAATCCCTACATGGCAGTTTTAGTCAATAAGCACTCCCGGATCATAGTACAGGGTTTCACCGGAAAAGAGGGCACATTTCATGCCGAGCAAATGATCGCATATGGCACCAATGTCGTCGGCGGGGTTACGCCGGGCAAGGGTGGCCAAACCCACCTCGATCGCCCGGTTTTCAATACTGTTGAAGATGCCGTTCGTCAAGCAGGCGCCGACACATCTATCATTTTTGTCCCGCCAGCCTATGCCGCCGATGCCATCATCGAGGCTGCTCAATCCGGCATCAAGGTTATCGTCGCCATTACCGAAGGAATACCCGTGCAGGACATGGTGCGTGCCAAGGCATATATAGACCGAAAAGACTGTCGCCTTATTGGCCCAAACTGCCCGGGCATTATCACACCCGACGAAGCCAAGGTTGGCATTATGCCCGGTTTCGTGTTCAAACGTGGCCCAATTGGCCTCGTGTCAAAATCAGGCACCTTGACCTACGAGGCCGCCGACCAGGTTGCCAAGGCAGGACTCGGCATCACAACCGCCATCGGCATCGGCGGCGACCCAATCATCGGTACTACCACACTCGAAGCCATTGAACTGTTTATGAACGACCCCGAGACCGAGGCTATCGTCATGATTGGCGAAATCGGCGGCTCCCTGGAGGCAGAGGCTGCTCGTTGGATTCGCCAACACGGCAATCGCAAGCCAGTCATCGGGTTTATAGCCGGCCAAACAGCGCCAAAAGGCCGAAAAATGGGCCACGCTGGCGCTATTGTAGGCAGCGCTGATGATACTGCCGCCGCTAAAATGCGCATCATGGCTGAAAACGGCATCCATGTCGTACAGTCGCCTGCACAGATTGGGGCCACAGTAAAGAAAGTAATGGCAGGCGTTTTTGCTTAGGAACGCGGAGGTATTATGGCCAGGTGCTCCAACAAGTTCTTAACCCAAAACTACCCGCGATACGGACACGACACGGCTCAACGCCTGCTGCACGACCGCTGTGTCCGGGTGTCGCAGGATGATGTAACCCTCGCCCTCGTAGTTGCCCGCTGCTTCCTGTCCTATTTGCGGAATCTTGAAATCGGTGACCAAATGCCCCACTTCGCGCTGAACCGTATCCAGCCCGTACACAGCCCGCACGCGACCGTGCCCCTGTCCACGCAGGTAAGCGGCGCCAACCGCGTATTGCCGCTTCGGTGGCTCAAATGTGCCGAACACCACCAAGCGTGCCCAGGCACCGATAGCATCAAAATCGCTGGCCCGGCTCAAGAGCGTCATAAATTGCGCGCCCGGCGGGCGGGCTGCCACTTCCGAAATAGCCAAACTGCCGTCGGGGCGGCGGAACCATTCCAAATGGCTGATGCCAGTGCCCATACCAAGCGTTTGTAGCGCCTGAAAGGCAGCTTGCCGGATGTCATCGTAGACTGGAGCCTCCACTTCTCGGGGCACTACCACCTGCCACTGTATCCAGGGCTCCCGCATCACTTCCAGCGGGTTGGGATAGTAGTTGGATACCGAGTGAAAAACAGGCTGCCCGTTGAGCGAAAACGTGTCGAATGAATGCTCAGTGCCTACGACAAACTCCTCCAACAAGGCCGACGAACCAGGCATTGCCGTCAAGGCCGAGTCCAATTCAGCCAGGTTATTTACTTTAAACGTGGAAAGTGAACCGGCACCATCTGGGGGTTTTACTATAATAGGAAAACCACACTCGCCAGCAAACGCAGCGGCTTCAGTGCGACCCCGCACCTCTTTCGAGCGGGCGCAGGGGAGCCCAACGTGGCGGAACATATCCTTCATCCGTTGCTTATCGCGGAAGTTCAGGGCGGCGTCTACGCTAAGGCCTGCCACGCCGAGCCGTTCGCGAGCGGTAGCCAAGGGCACTTGCAGCGCCTCCACGGCTCCCACGATGCGGTGAACGGGGCCGCCAAGATCATCTTGCAAACTGGCTACGGCTTCGGTTATCGAGTCGGCATTAAACACGTCAGGTACTTGCCGAAAACCGACGACGCGCGTTTGAATCTCCAGTGGGAGTAGCACCGATGGCTCTTGGGACACCAAGGCGAAACGCACACCGGGAAGGCCGCTGAGCACGTCTATGAACTTGACGGCGTTGGCAGTAAAATTTGGGCACACGTAAATGACTAAAACCATAAGGCGAAAGGTAAGGTGCGATAGCCGTACGTTGGAACGTGTTTGAATTG
>JBJXEZ010000265.1:0-22476 GCA_046153695.1 Saprospiraceae bacterium | reverse complement strand
CAATTCAGTGACACCCGTGATTGGCGCGCCGCCGCAGAAGTAATCGGTGTGTACAAAATCGCATTTGCCAGCCAGCGTAGATGGGCAGGAAACCTGGATTTTGAACGAAACGATGCTGCTGTTGGCCAGGTTGACATCGGCAGATACGAGTTTGATATTCAGCGTCCAGGATTCGCCCGGGTTGATGTTGTCGGGCAAAATCTGGATAGGCAGGTTGCCAAAGCTCGAGTTGGCCGGGATGCTGCCGGTGGTGCCGCTCACGGTGTAGTGGGTTCCCGCTACGGCGGTAGATGTCGGCAGAATTTCAAACGTGTAATTCACCGGGCTGGACTTGTGCGCGGCGATGAGCATGGCTTTGATGCCAGATTCTGCGGGTTGGCCGTCATTTTTGCGCAGGAACGTCAAGTTGAGCTTGGCCGCGTCAATGGAAACGTACTCGTCCTGGAGGGTTTGCGGAATTTCGTCGTTGCAAGAAAAATGCACGAGGGCAAACAGGCCAATCAACGTGCTATACAAGAGTGTTTTTTTCATGACAAATTTGTTTTTTAAATAAAAAAATGTGCTGTCCGGTTTGTCATCGACAATCCGGACAGCATTGCAAATCAATTTAGTAGCCCTCGTTTTGCTCCATGTTTTGGTTCACGTCCATCTCGGTCTGCGGGATGGGGTGTACCGTCAGGTTTGACGTGGCGCTCATACTGCAGGGTGCGCTCACCTCGAGGCCGGTACCGCATTGGGTGCGCACCATATCGGTGTTGGTACGCCAGTAGTCGAAAGCAGTGTGGCCTTCGAAAGCCAGTTCGCGTTGGCGTTCGTGCAGGATGTCCATAAAGCCATTGGCCAGGCTCATCAGCTCGGTGGCACCGCGTTTCAAGCGCAGGGTATTGATGTCAGCAAGTGCATCAACGGTTTTAGTTTGGCGGAAACGGGCCTCGGCACGGATGAGGTACATCTCGGCCAAACGAATCAATTTCGGGCTGGTGAGGCCAACCACACCGTCTTGTTCCATGTATTTGCCGTTGTAGTACTGGTTGTTGGTGTGTTTGAAAATCAGCGTTGCTCGGCTGTCACCGGCCTCGTACAGATTCCGCAGGTCGTCAGTGACGCGGATGTCACCGTAACCAGCCGGAATGTAGATATTGCCAAGGTTGTCGGAGCCGCGATTTTCGGATGCCTCGTTCTTAAGTGTCAGGATTTCCTCCGACGAGCCGGGTCCGCCGAACATGGCACTCACATTGCCAGACAGTGCATATTGGCTGTCGCCAATCAACGTGGAAGCTGCAGTTTCGGCTTTTGCCCAGTCACCTTTGTACAGGTATACACGAGCAAGTAGCGCTTCAACAGCCTCTGGCGAGAAGCGGTACGCGCCGTTATTGCGCAAAAGAGCCTTGGCAGCCGTCAGGTCAGCGATGACCTGATCGTACACCTCGGCTACTGTATTACGAGCTGGCTCGCCGATCCCAGCAGTCAGGATAATGGGCACTCCGAGGTCGGTACTCGGGGTCCCATTGGTGTACTGCTTAGCGAAAAAGCGCACCAAGTCGAAGTGAACCAAAGCGCGGATCGCAAGCGCCTCGCCCTTGACCTGGTTTTTTTCGGCAGCATCGCCAGGTACGCCATCAGCGTTGTTAATCACGTTGTTGGCGCGTAAAATGGCGGCGTAGCCGTTATCCCAGATGTTGGTGACATCGCCGTTTTGGGCAGTCCACTGGAAGGTGTAGCTGGCCACATAGCGGTTGGAGTTGGCTATGCTCAAGTAGGCGAGGTTGGCCTCGGTTTCGGGCAAGACCAAAAATCCGCGGCCATAATAACCGACCACCTGAAGGGCATCGTAAGCACCGTTTAGGGCTGTTTTCAGCGAAGCGACATCGGACAGAGCTTCACCAGTGGACAGCGATTGGGAGGGATTGAGCTCGAGATCTTTTTCACAGGCCGGGGCCAGAAAAAGGGCGAGCGCGAGAAATGGTACGATTTTTATGTTTTTCATACTCATGATGTTGCAAGTTTTTTTTGAAAAAAGTGAACACAACGGGGTCCGGGATCAGAATGTGATATCCACGCCGAACGTGATGGACTTACCCACCGGGTAGCGGAAAAATTCGGCTCCGGTCTCGTCAGCTTCCGGATCGAGTCCGGAGTAGTCGGTTTGTGTCCACAGGTTTTGGCCCTGCACGTAGAGTTTTACGCTTTGCAGTTTGGCGCGTTGCATCCAGACCGCCGGCAGGTCGTAGCCGAGCACAACGTTGCGGAGGCGGATGTAGGAACCGTCCTCAAGGTAGCGTGTGGAGGCACTTTGGGCACCGCTGTTTCCGCCGGAACGGGGCTGCGGGCGAGCGGAAATGTCGCCCGGGTTTTCCCAGTGGTCGTTGGCCGCCTTCAGGTGTGCCCAGCCGAAACGGAGGCCGTCACTTTCCATGAAAGCGCGTGACTGGTTGTAAATTTCGTGGCCCTGTGCCGTGTAGAAAAACGCCGTAAGCGACAGCCCGCGGTAGGAGAATGTGTTGGAAAGGCCTGCGATGAAATCCGGCTCTGCATTGCCAACGATTTGGCGTAAGTTGAGAGGAGAAGCATAGGTGCCCGTCACGCCGCCACCATCAGCAGCCCACAACGGCGTACCGTTGGCCGGGTTTACACCTGCCCATTTGCGCAGGTAAAATGCACGGATAGGCTCGCCTTCACGGAAAACCTGGAAACCGTTGAGGATATCTTCGCCGTCAGGCAATTCCAGCACCTCGTTTTTGTTGAACGAGATATTGAATCCCAAATCCCAATCAAAACCGCCTGCTCGGTTGGCTTTGACCGGCTTGAGGTTGACGGTTGCTTCCACGCCCGAGTTTCGCACTTTGCCAAGGTTCCGCGTTGCGGTGGTGAAACCACTGGTAGACGAAACGGGCACATTCAACAGCAGGTCTTCTGACTTGCGGTTGTAATATTCAAGCGTACCGCTCACGCGGTTGTCGAGTATGGCAAAATCAAGGCCTACGTTGAAGTTATTGGACTGCTCCCACGTTAGATTTGGATTGCCGATCTGTGCCGGGCTGCTGCCAGGTTCGTTTTGGTAGGCTGCTCCGAAACCGTACAGTTCCTGTGAGACGAAGTTACCAATAGCGGCGTTGCCCGACGTGCCGTAACTGGCCCGCAGGCGAAGCGTATTGATAGCACCAATCTTGCCCATGAAGTTTTCGTCGCTGATCTGCCATGAGCCGCCAACAGACCAAAAATTGGCCCAACGGTTGTTGGCACCGAAACGCGAGGAACCATCGCGGCGGAAACTGGCCGTCAGGCGGTAGCGCTGTTTGAAGGCGTAGTTGACCTGACCGAGGTAGGACAGAAAAGCAAAATCCGTCTGGTTGCCAGCCACAAAGTTAGGCTCGGCAGCCGAGTCATGGGTTTTGAGCTTACCCGAGGCGAATCCTTTGCCGGCGGCGGTGAACGTCTTGAACTTGGTGCGCTGGTACTCAAATACGCCCATGACATCCAAATCGTGGTTTTGGCCAAAACTTGTAAAATACTTGAGCAACGATTGGCTGGTGAGCGCCTGGTTTTGGGTGTATGCCGTAGACAAATTTCCACGGTCGTTCACACCGTCGGCAGTGGTTGCGTCGTCGTAATCCACTTCATCAATACTGATCATGTCAATATTGGCATTCTGTGTGAACGCCAGGTTGTCAAGCAGTTTGTACGTGGCCGACAGCTTGGTCAACAGGCGGAACGTATTCACGTCCACAGTATTCAGTGGCAGCGAGTACAGGAAGTTGTCGCCGGTGAGTCCGATATAGTTGTCTTCCAAGCCTGTGAAAAGCTGCCCGGTTGCCGGGTTGGTTTTGCCTTGCAGCGGCGTGGTAGTGAAGGCCGAAGCGATAGGCGATTGGAATCTGTTGCCGTCCACAGCGTTGTTCTGCTGAGAGTAGGAGCCGTTCAGGTTGAGGCCAAAGCTCAGGCGATCGGAGGCAGTGTGATCGATGTTACTGCGCAAAGAAAGCCGGTTGAAGTCCGAACCGATGAGGATGCCCTCTTGGTCGAAATAGCCGCCGGAAACGAAAAAGCGGGTTTTTTCATTGCCGCCCTGAGCCTGAAGCTCCACGTTGTAGGTTTTGCCATCGTTGAACGCTTCGTCGAGCCAGTCGGTAGTGTTGTCCAACATGGAGGCCGGGCGAGTAGCATCAATTTGCTCCTGTGTACGACCACTGTTGGCGAGCACCTTGCGCTCGTAGTTCCACGCTTCTTCGGCGTTCATAAGTTCAAAGTTGCCGAAGTTGGGCTTGGTCACACCGTTTTGGGCCTTCACGGTCACCAAGGTTTTGCCAGCTTTACCGCGCTTGGTGGTTATGACAACCACGCCATTGCTACCACGTGAGCCGTAAAGTGCAGTAGCGGTTGCATCCTTGAGCACAGAAATGGTTTCGATGTCGTTCGGGTTAAACTGCGCAAGAACATCAACGGCGTTGGTTCCGGCATCCAACGCAGAGAAGTTGCCTTGCTCCACGATTATGCCGTCCACCACGTACAGGGGGTTGCGCCCGGCGGTAATGGAACCAGTACCGCGTACGCGCACTTGTTGCTGGGCACCCGGCTGACCGGAGTTGGCAGTGGTGTACACACCCGCTGCGCGGCCTTGTAGCAGCTGGTTCACGTCAGTCATCGGGATGTTTTCCAACTGTTTGGCCCCGACTACAGAAACGGAGGAAACCAGTTTTTTGGATTCAACTTCCGAGTAACCCGTCACGACGAGTTCGGTAAGCAGACCAGCGGCCTCCAGCAGAACGACCGAAATGGTACGCAAGCCGGTCACATCCACCTCTTGGGTCTGGTAACCAGTGTACGACACCACAAGGGTGTTCACGCCATCGGGCATAGCAAGGGAAAACTTGCCCTCGCCATCCGACACTTTGCCGACGCTGGTGCCTTTGGCTACGACCGTGGCACCGATCAGCGCGTTGCCGGTTTCATCGGCAATGGAACCCGTCAAGGTTCGCTGTGCCGAAAGTGTTCCTGCTACAAGTAGCAGAAAGACAAACACATAAATTTGCTTCATAAATTAAAATGTTTAGTGAATAATTGAATGGATTGTACGCGATTGAAAGTAATGAATGGCAAAGTTGCAAATTCAATCTGAGGTTTTTCTAACAAATTGTGGTTATGCCAGTTTTTGGTTTTTTTTGATTCCCGTGTCTTCCCAGCTCCATACCTTCGTGCGGCCTGCCCTCAAGTCGGTAATTCTTAACAGTTTCGTTTCTCCTTTCAAATGAGCAATTCCAACCCGCCCAATGTTTGACCATTTCGAAATCCTGAAGCTTCCCACGAAGATCTCGAAAACTATCAAAATTTTGCCCCAGGATCACCAACAAATTATCCCTACCATGCCCAATTCAATCTCTGCTCAAAAACACGCCCTCGTCGTCGGCGCAGGCCTAGTCGGTGCCCTGTGGACAGTTTTCCTTGCCCGACGCGGCTACCGCGTGGACGTGTATGAACGCCGCCCCGACATGCGTGCTGCCGGATATGCTGGCGGGCGCTCCATCAACCTCGCCATGAGCGCACGCGGCTGGGCCGCCATGGACAAGGCCGGTATCCTCGACAAGATTGAAAAAGTAGCCATCCCAATGCCAGGCCGCATGATGCACGCCACCGATGGCCAGCTGAGCTACCAGCCCTACGGCAAAGCGGGCGAGGCGATCTACTCCGTGTCGCGTGGCGGCCTGAACCTCGAACTGCTCCGGATCGCTGCCGAATACCCCGGCGTGCAGTTTCACTTCGAGCACCGCTGCACCGATGTGGACTTGTCAAACCCGTTCATTTCGTTCGAAGATATGCGTACTGGTGAGCACAAAACGGTAGAAGCACCGCTCATTTTCGGGGCCGACGGCGCTTTTTCGGCCGTTCGCTACGCCCTGCAGCGCACAGATCGGTTTGATTACATCCAGCGCTATATTGAACACGGGTACAAGGAACTAACCATTCCGCCCACCGTCGACGGCCAGCATTGCATGGACCCCAATGCGCTGCACATTTGGCCCCGAGGCAATTTCATGCTCATCGCCCTGCCCAACGCCGATGGCAGCTTCACCTGTACGCTTTTCCTGCCATTCGAGGGCGCGGTGTCATTCGAACACTTGACCGACAACGCTTCGGTTCAGGCTTTTTTCCACCGCTACTTCGCCGATGCCGTGCCGCTTATGCCCACCTTGATCGACGATTTTTGGAAAAACCCTACGTCATCGCTCGTCACTACACAATGCTATCCCTGGCAGTGGCAAAACCGTGTGTTGCTTATCGGCGACGCGGCACACGCCATCGTGCCGTTTTACGGCCAAGGCATGAACGCGGGTTTCGAGGACTGTACCATTCTCGACACAATGCACGATGCTTACGGCGGCGACTGGTCGCGTATCATCCCCGATTTTTCCGCGCAGCGGAAAAAAGACGGCGACGCGATCCTTGAACTGGCGCTGCGAAATTTCATAGAAATGCGCGACCTCGTGGGTGACCCCAGGTTTTTGCTGCGCAAAAAAATAGCGGCGTGGCTGCACGAGCGGCACGCGGAATTTTTGCCCGTGTACTCAATGGTCTCGTTCAGCAATACACCGTACCACATCGCCTTACGCGAGGATGACCGCCAAAACGTGCTATTCAGGGAGATTTTGGCTTTGCCAGACATTGAAAAAAACTGGAACAGCGCGGAGGTGGAACGCGTGTTTTTGGAGTTTCTTAAACCTTGAACTCAAGGAAAAAGCGCTTGATCTCGGCCTGAAACTCCGCCTCGTCGTTGTCGCAAAACTCCACTTCAGCGGGTAAGACATATACCGGCAGGCTTTGGCGCCATAAAAAGTCGGCGTGTGGCTCGAGGCGAGTGGCATCCTTTTCGGTAGTCAGGATTACCTTGTGCAGGCTGGTCAGGGCCTCAAAACGCCGTTTCAAGGTGGCCATGTCGCCGTCGTCGAAGTAGTGGTGGTCGGAGAATTCCAGCACCTGCGCTGACCGAACGGAATGGCGCAAGTGGTCCAGCAGATAGTCGGTATTGGCGATGGCACTGACAAGCAAGACGTCAGTGCGCAGATCGAGTGGGCGACGCAGGTCGGGGCGCAACAAATCGTACGGCTGGCCATAGTTGTAGCGCGAAAAAAAGACGCGTTGGCGCGGGAAGGGGTCAATTTCCCGGAGCATATCGGCACGTTGCCGGTGTGTGAGGTTGAGTGGGCACTTGGTGACGATGATGACATCGGCCCGGCGGTACTCGAAACGCCCTTCGCGCAGACGGCCCGAGGGCATCAGCCAGTCGCGCGTGAACGGGCGACTAAACTCCGTGAGCAAGATATTCATACCCGGCTTGACTGCAAGGTGCTGGTAGGCATCGTCAAGCAGGACGCATTGGGTTTCCGGGTTGCGTTTGATCAATTCAGGCACGCCGAGAGCACGGCTTTCACTCACGCTGATGGGTACGTTGGGGAACTTGCGCTTGAACTGGAGCGGCTCGTCGCCAACTTGCTCCACGGTGTCCACAACACTTACCGGGCGGTACCCGCTGGTTTTGCGGCCGTAGCCACGGCTGAGAACGGCTACTGAGACATACCGGTCAAGCCAGCGGATGAGGTATTCGATGTGGGGCGTTTTTCCTGTGCCGCCGACAGACAGGTTTCCCATTGAAATAACAGGCAGATCGAAACGAACACTTTTGAGTATGCCGATTCGGTAGGCCATGTTGCGGAGGCCCACGATCAACCCGTACAGCAAAGAGAACGGGAGCAAAAGAATTCGGATGACGATGTCTTCAGACATTTCAAATCAAAAAGTCCCGAAGGAAATACTCCCCGGGACTTTCAGTTTCAGCGTTTTGTGGTACCTCCCAGAATCGAACTGGGGACACACGGATTTTCAGTCCGTTGCTCTACCATCTGAGCTAAGGTACCTTTCTTTAAAAGCGGCGGCAAAGGTAATGGCGCAGTTTGGAAATAGGGAAGGTGTGTTGGAGATTTTTTTTATTTTGATTGAGATCGGTAACAAAGCAGGGCCAGATTTTAATGCGTTGTGCGAAAACATTCATAAGCGCCGGAACGGAATTAATTGGCTGAAAGAACGGACATTTGCAAGGTTTCTGCCAAATACGACCTATGCGCCAATCATTCGCCAACCTGCTCGCTGCGCCCTTCGTGGGCGGCGCTCTGTTTTACCTGTACCTCGCTTGGAAAGACAGTGACCATGCTCCGAAGATCGTTCCCTTCGTACTAATTGCCGCTCTGATCTGGGTTTTTACTCCTCAGATCAACTGGTGGTGGTATTCCCGCAACCCGCCCGCTCTGCCCGATGGGTTGCGAGCGCTGCTGGAGCGTGGTTCGTTTTTTTATCACCGTTTGGATGCAGCGGGCCAAAAACGCTTCCGTGACCGGACGGCCCTGTTCATGATGGGCACGGAGTGGATGCCCATGGGCTGGCCTGATGAGGCTGTGCCACCCGATATCCAACTGGCGTTGTCCGTTCAAGCAGTCTCACTTACCTTGAAACGGCCCAAACTCCTGTTCGATAATTTTGAAAAGGTGATTGTGTACCCGTTGCCGTTCCCTTCTCCAGAGCATGATGTGGTGCATGCTTCTGAATTGTATCAACAAGACGGTTGCCTGCTGTTTTCTGCCGAGCAACTCATGCCAGCATTTTTGCAACCCGGTACGCTGTACAATATTGGCTTGCACGAGTACGCAAAGGCATTTGTGCTAACCTACCCAAAGGAAATCTATCCTGACCTGAGCGGAGAAAATACCTGGGCCAACTTGGAAGCGATTAGCAATATGCCCCTTACGCACATTGAATCGGTGATCGGGCTGCCTGTAACAGACCCTTTGCCGGTAGCAATACACCATTATATTACGTTCCCGGAGCGATTCCGAAACCTGCTACCTGAAGCAGCCCATGTCCTTGACGGGATTTTTTAGGTTATTTTAGGTTGGAAGATCCGATGGTTTCTGGTTGGAGGAATTGTTCAACCAGAAACATTCCTGTCATCCAACCAGTAATTTACCAACCTATGCTTTTACACACGCGCGGCATTGTTTTTCGGGCTATGAAATACGCGGAGACGAGTGTCATCGCTGATATTTTTACCGAAGAGAAAGGACTTCGCTCCTGCATTGCCGGTGGTGTACGCACTGCCAAGTCGCGAATGCCCTTCGGGCTTTTCCAACCGATGATGGTGGTGGACATGGTGTGCTATTTTCGGGATGCCGATGAGCACTTGAACCGAATGAAGGAAATGCGTGCTTCTGAGGTTTTTGGTCAAATTCCATTCGACATCCGGCGCGGAGCGGTGGCGCTGTTCATGGCAGAAGTGTGCCGAAAAAGCATCCACGCAGGCGAGGAAAACCCGGCGCTTTTCGAGTTTCTGCTGGACTGTCTCCGCTGGCTCGATACCACACCACACTCGGTGGCTAACCTGCACCTGCATTTTTTGGCTCATTTGTCAGGCCACCTTGGGTTTCAACCGCAGGGAGAATCAAGCGAAGAAATGTTCCTGGACCTGCAAGAAGGCGTTTTTTTACCTACTCAACCGATGCATGCGCAGTATCTGGAGCCACAACGAGCCATGCCCCTGCTCGAACTGCTACACGCACCGTTGGAACGCTGCCACGAAATCCCGCTTGAGCGCCTGGAACGGAAAGCACTGCTGAACGGGTTGTTGAAATTTTACCAACTACACGTGCCGGGTTTTTCGGACATACACACACCGGACGTGCTGGAAATGGTGATGGAAGGGTAGGGGGTTACTTCTTCATTTCCCGCTCAAAAACAGTTTCCAGCTGCCCGGCTGCCAGGTTTTTACCCACTATGATTCGGTCTTTGTTCAGCACATACAACTCGGGGGTGATGTCCACAAAGTACTTGGCATAGATGGCCCGGTTGGTAGGATCGAATACATTGGTAAACGTAAAGCCACTGCTTTTCACAAATTTGCGCCACTCTTCCTCTTTGGTGTTCACCGCGATGCCATAAAAGTCTACGCCTTTGTTTTTCCACTTTTCGTAGATGCGCTGAATTTCGGGGGCCTGCTCACGGCAGTGCTCGCAGTCGGGGCTAAACATAAAAATTACGATCAACGGCGCTGTCATTTCATAAATGGACTTGTACTGGCCGTTAATATCCATGGCACGTACGTCGAGGCCTTTCCGTCCGAGCAGACTCGCCTTCATCTCGTCTATTTTTTTACGCAACTTGCCAATGTTCTCCGGCGTATCCCAAGTGGCGTTTTCGGGCGTAATGTACTTGTCAATCAGGTGTACCATGACTGCCTCGCCGTCCATAACCTTAGTCTTGCCGTTTTCGTAATTGAGACCGATCCAGTTGACCGCGAATTTGAAATATTCAGGGTATGGCATCATACGTTGCACAAACGGGTCGGCAACTTTGATGATCGAGTCTGGGTTTTGGGCGGTCAATTCGACAATGTAGCGCTTCAGTTTGTTGAAAATAACCGGTGTGTTCAACATACGGTTGTCGGTGAAATCCACCCCGTCCCAGAAGTGTTCGCGGTAATAGTTGAGGTTGCGCAAAGTGTCCAGGTCACCGTTGGGTTTGCGGTATTCCGGCCATTCGGGATTTTGGCCGGCAGTCTTGAACTTGGTGAAAAATGCATTCGGGTTCTCCCGAAAAATGGTGTCGAGATGCGCTTTGCGTTCAGCGAGCAGTTGATTTTGGCGGGCTTTAGCCTGTTTGTATTCCGGCGAGTTGGCCGAATTGGTTCGGGTGATCTGAGTCAGTTGATTCAGTTCCGGCTCTTGAGCGCTCTGGTATCTGGTATTGCGGTACAGCAATTCCGTGTTGACCGAGCCATTCACCGCCATGGTACCCGGGATATCAGGCAGTTTGGCGCGTAAAGTCATAAACTGATCTTCCTTGTCCAGGAGAACAGAAAAATTCTTTTGCCCTGGCAGCAGAAAGTAATAAAAACCTGCCTGGAGCGGGCGTTGGCGGCGGAGCACAAAATGACCGGTAGCATCCACCACCGTAGTGTCAGCAATGTAGTTTTGATCGCCGTACGTACCGACCAAGCGTGCTGTACCTGCCTGTAAACCCTCGATAAAGACCTCAATTCGTGTGCTGTCCATGCCGGGCCGCGCTTCTGTACTCTGGGCCTGGCTTTTTGAAAAAGTAAAAACTGCGAGAATAAAAAAAGGTAGGAACGTTTGGTAGCGCATAAGTTTGTGAGCGTTTGTGTTGCCTTTGGAGCGGCAAAAATAGCACCGCATACCCGGTAAGGAAAACAGATTTGCTAAATGTTGACATTCCCAACGCTGAGAGGCTAAACATGGCGATCAAAAAAAATGATCTGCAGAGATTTAAAATCAAATTTGCTGGCTTGGCACAAACCTCTACTTTTGGCCCGCAATCGAACATTGTTTAATTTTCAACCTACAATCGCAAACTGTAATTTATCATGGCTTTTCCTACCAACTGCAAATACACCGAAGATCACGAGTGGGTCCGCGTCGAAAGCGGCAACATTGCCTATGTTGGCATCACTGATTATGCCGCTGGCGAACTAGGTGAACTGGTTTACATCGAGGTCGATACTGTTGGCAAAACGGTAGCCGCCCACGAGATTTTTGGCACCGTGGAGGCCGTAAAAACCACCTCTGACTTGTTCATGCCCTTAACTGGCAAGGTGCTGGAGTTTAATGCAGCGCTCGACGACACCAAAGGCGGCGACCCAACCCTTGTCAATTCTGACTCGTATGGCAACGGCTGGATTGTAAAAGTGGAACTGGCTAATCCGGCAGATTTGAATAGCCTGATGGATGCCTCTGCGTACGAAGCCCAGGTTTCCTGAGCAGGCTCATAAGTCCAGGTCCCGCAGTTTAGGTGCCCGCCACCACGCAACGCCCACCACAACAAGGGTCAAAACGCCACCAAGTATAACGGACGGAACGGTGCCGAACAGTTTAGCCGTAAGGCCACTCTCGAACGCGCCGAGCTCATTGGACGACGTGATGAAAATCGAACTTACCGACGACACCCGACCCTTCAAATGATCGGGTGTGCGGTGTTGTACCAGCGAAGACCGTACAAACACGCTCACTTCGTCGAACAAGCCACACAGAAACAAAAATGCGAACGACAGCCAAAACACTTTGGATAGGCCAAATCCAATTATGCACAGGCCAAAACCCGCTACGCACACCAGCATGGTTCGCCCGGCCTTGCGACCCATAGGGTTATGCGCCAGGTAAAAAGCCATCACAATAGCCCCCAATGACATGGCCGCCCGCAGGATGCCTAACCCCTGCGGGCCAACGTGCAGGATGTCTTTGGCATAAACCGGCAACAGGGCTACTGCTCCGCCGAACAGCACGGCGAATAAATCCAGCGCTATGGCACCAAGGATAACCTGATCGCGAAAAACAAAGCGCAGGCCTTCGCGGATGCGCACGATCGCTGATTCCAAAACTGCCGGCGGCACTGGACGCGATGCAATTTGTAACAATAGAAAAAGGGCGATCAAAAAGAGGACGGAAATAGTGCCAAAAGCCCAGTCCACGCCAGCAAAACCGTACAGCAGGCCGCCAATGCCAAGGCCCGAAATGCTGGCAACCTCCCAGGTACTGCTGTTCCATGTGATGGCGTTGGGCAGTGTTGGTTTATCCACCAACTGAGGCAAAAACGCAAAATTGGTTGGACTGAAAAAACCTCTGGCCAAGCCCGTGATGAACACGAAAAAATAAATGCCGCCAAGGAGTTGGGGCTTGGGCAGTTCGTCGGAATGTTGCACCAGCACAAACAGGCCTAAGGCACAACAAAACATAGCCAACAGGCAGCCCGCCAGGATATTCCGTCGGTTGTGTTTGTCGGCGATATGTCCAGCCCACAAACTGATACTAATCGCCGGAACTGCCTCGGCCAACCCGATGAGACCCAGCATGAGCGGATCGCCAGTCAGATCGTACATGTAATAGGCAACCGATATCGACATGATCTGGACGGCCAAAACCATAAAAAGCCGCATGGCCAGAAAACGCCGATAATCGGGCACGCGCAAAGCGGAGTAGGCATCGGAGTTGTTTTTTTTCATAGCCAGCGGGCTTCAGGAACGCGGACAAATGTAGGCACCGTGCATGAAACCGGGCCGTACCCAACGAAAATTTACAAACAGGCGTTTACAGCCTCGGGAAGCGTCAGCACTGTGAAAAGGAAGTTTTTCGCACCTTTGCCCCCGGATACCAATCAATCACTAAATCACGCAAGCACTTAATGGATTTGCTAAACGGAAAAACGGCTCTTATCACTGGAGGCTCGCGCGGCATCGGCGAGGCATTGGTGCGCAAATTTATCGAACAAGGCGCTCAGGTTGCCTTCACGTACGTCTCCACCAGTTCAGCAGAACGCGCCGAAAAACTCGCCGCCGAGCTCGGCCCCAACGCACGCGCCTACCAGAGTGATGCGGGCGACTACGCCCAGGCCGAGACGCTGGTGGCTCAGGTCGTAAAAGACTTCGGCAAACTCGACATCCTCATCAACAACGCCGGCATCACCCGCGACACGCTCCTGCTGCGCATGACCGAGCAGCAGTGGGACGAGGTCATGCAGATCAACCTTAAATCAGTGTTCAACCTGACCAAGCACTGCCTCAAGCCCATGATCCGTTCAGGCGGCAGTATCATCAACATGAGCTCGGTGGTGGGTGTGTTCGGCCAGGCTGGCCAGGCCAACTACGCAGCCTCCAAGGCGGGTATCATTGGTTTTTCCAAGTCCATCGCCAAAGAATACGGCTCGCGTGGCATCCGGTGCAACGCCGTGGCCCCCGGTTTCATTGAAACGGAAATGACTTCCGTACTCGACGAAAAAACGAAAGAGGGCTACCTCACTGCCATCCCCATGAAACGCCTCGGCAGTGGCGATGACGTGGCCAACGCCTGCGTGTTCCTCGCCTCCGACATGGGTGCGTACGTGTCAGGCCAAGTGCTGTCGGTGTGCGGAGCGCTCAACACCTAAGCCGCCGCCATGATCATCGTTCAGGACAAACTCGTCAGCGACGACCTCGTCGAGGTGCAGTTCGTTTGCAACCTCGCCGCCTGCAAGGGCGCTTGCTGCTGGGAGGGCGACTCCGGCGCGCCCCTTGAGGACGCGGAATTGCCCATCCTCGATGCCATTTTTGAAAAAGTGAAACCCTTCCTCAGTCCCGCCGGTATCCAGGCCATCGAGCAGCAAGGAAAATACCTGTGGTTCGACAACGCCGAAGAGTACGGCACGCCCCTGGTGGACAACGGCCCTTGCGCCTACATGACCCTCAGTGCCAACGGCACCGCCCAATGCGGCATCGAGGCGGCTTATCGCGCCGGGGTCATTGATTTTCAAAAACCTGTCTCCTGCCACTTGTACCCGATCCGGGTGGAAAAAAACGAGGAACTCGGCTTCGAAGCGCTCAACTACCACCAGTGGGATATCTGCTCCGCTGCCTGCGAACTCGGCCGCAAGGAACAAATGCCCGTGTACCGGTTCCTGCGCGACGCCATCGTGCGCAAGTATGGGCAGGATTTTTATGATGAACTGGACGGGGCGGCGGCGTTTTTGAAGGGTTGAGTTAATCTTTACCCGAAAATCACCGAATCTGATGCCCTGGCGCCCCATCCTCAAGTTTTCACTCATCGCGCTCACGCTGTACTTTGCTCTAATGTGGGCAAAGGTGCTGCCCCATCCAGGGTGGCTGCCCGCCGACATGGAGCCGCTGACTGTCATAGGCGGTTTCTTGTTTTCGATGGAGGCCAAGTTGGAGGAAAAAAGGCGGGCTGGGGGAAAACAACTCAAATAAAAAATATCCAAAAAATGCGTTCAGTTGAAAACAATGCCATTACTTTTACCCCGATATTTCTGCACACAATACAGGAATATCGGGGTAAATGAACAACTACATTCCGCGACATTCCGAACAGCGTATCCTGAAATTGGCAACCTACTTTCCGGCGGTAGCCGTGGTCGGCCCGCGTCAGGTGGGCAAGACCTCGCTGGTGCAGGCTATTCGTGCTCAATTGCCGAGAGATTCGGTTTATCTCGATCTGGAAAACCCGGACGACCGGATCAAACTCCAAAATCCTTCCCTGTTTCTCGATCCCTTCGCCGACCAAACGGTTATTCTGGATGAAGTGCAAAAAACACCGGAGTTGTTTCCGGTACTACGGGGCATCATTGACCGCAAGCGGCAGGCCGGCCGGTTTCTGCTTTTAGGCTCCGCGTCACCGGATTTGATACGGGACAGCTCGGAGTCTCTGGCAGGCAGGATCGCGTATTGCGAATTGCAGCCGCTTTCCTTCGAGGAAGTTCGGAACGGCCATGATTTCCGTTCGCATTGGTTTCGGGGCGGCTTCCCCGAATCACTTCTGGCGCCGGACGAGGAGTTGTCAAGGTTATGGAGGCAAAATTTTATCCGTGCTTACCTGGAACGGGATTTACCGCTCCTTGGGCTTGCGGCCGACCCTGTGCTCATCGGTAAGTTGTGGCGAATGCTGGCTCACCTGTCCGGTAATCTGCTGAACATGGAAACCCTCGCGGGTTCTCTCGGCATCCATGGCACCACTGTGCGGCGCTATCTTGATTTCATGGAATCCGCTTACCTAATCCGCCGTTTGCAGCCGTTCTCTGGAAACCCGAAAAAACGGCTGGTCAAGACACCGAAAGTTTACCTCCGCGACACTGGTATTCTACATCAATTGCTCGGCATCGGCTCTTTTTTCGATCTGAGCGGGCACCCCGCTATAGGCGCTTCCTGGGAAACATATATAGTAGAGCAAATAGCCGCCGTGCTTCCTGATTGGGCAGAATTGTATTTTTATCGCACTCATGACGGAACAGAGGCCGACTTAGTCATCGCTCGTGCCGGGCAACCCGAAATGCTTTTGGAAGTGAAATACTCCACTACCCCCAAACCCTCCAAAGGTTTTTACATTGCTGCTGCGGATCTGGGAACGAAGCGTCATTTCCTCCTTTGTCCAGTTGAACAAGGCTACCCGATATCGGAGACGATTCAGGTAATGGGTTACGGACAAATTGGTGATTTGTTTAAATAACCATTCGAGAAAAGGTACTGTCATGTGGCAGAGTGTTTCGTGCGGGGTCATTTTGCCCCACTGGCGCGGGTGGTCGGGCGTGAGTTTTTGTATGCGTTCGATGATGGCTTGTTGGGTGGCTGTGTTGAACAAGGTGTCTTTCATAACGCGAACAGGTTGGTTTGATCGCGTAAAGTTGAAAAAAGGGCACGATGCAAGCCAAATTTTGCACAGCCAAAAGCAAAACACATCCGTAAATTTGCCTGAAACGATTCATGCCATGTCGGCGCACGCCAACCTTTTTCAGCACTTGAACGGCACCGTTTCCATCACGGAGGCGGAAGTGGAAAAAATGCTGCACCTGGCCAAGGTCGTCCGGCTGAAAAAAAAGGAGCACCTGTTCATGGAAGGGCAGGTGGCCAAGTATGTGGGCTACGTCAACCGGGGTTGCCTCAAATATTACCGCATAGACGAGGCTGGCGACGAGCACATCATTTACTTCGCGGTCGAAAACTGGTGGATCGGCGACCTGAGCAGTTTTTACAGCGGCCAGCCCAGCACGTTCAACCTGCAAGCCCTGGAACCCTGCGAACTATTTTTGTACACCAAAGAAACCTTCGAGACCGTGCGCAGCGAGATACCGGCCTTCGACCAATACTGCAAAATACGCCACGCCAAGGCCACCGATGCCCGACTCGATACCATGATGAGCCAACGTGCCGAGTCGGCCGAAGCCCGGTACCTCAAACTGCTGCATAGTTTTCCCGATATTTTTCAACGCGTTCCGCAACACCTGATCGCATCCTACCTTGGCATCAAGCCCCAAAGCCTGAGCCGTATCCGCAAGCAAATGGCCGAGCGCCGCGGCAGTTGAAGACCAATTTCGTTGGATTTGTTAACCTAGGTGAATGAAACGAGGGGTACCGATGGGCACACCTTTGTCCCGTCAATTTTTTTCATCACTAACAAAAACAATTCTAAAATGAAAAATCTGAATCTCAGCAGTTTCGCCGCCTGCTTGCTGCTTGCCGCGTTTTCCTGCACCTCCCAAACACCTAAGACCGAAACGCCCCAGTCCAGCGGCGCCGCCCAATTGGAAAACCAGTTTTCCGATGGCGTAATCGGCACGCACGACGTGTCCATCCTGAACGACCTGCTTGCCGACAACTTCGTCAGCCATCATTTCCCCGCTCCCGGCAACAACGACAAAACCGCTTTCACTGGCGGCATGACTGGCCTGTTCGCCGGATTCCCCGACATCAAGGTCACCCGTTTACAGCAGTACGAGCAGGGCGACAAGGTGTTTACCTACGCCTTCTGGGAGGCCACGCACACCGGCACATTCATGGGTATCCCGCCCACAGGCAAAAAAGTACACGTGGAGTACATGGACATCTGGCGTGCTGAAAACGGCAAGATCGCCGAAAACTGGGTCGTGATGGACATCATGGGCTTAATGATCCAACTGGGCGTGGTGCCGCCGCCAGGTGCAGCGAAGTAAACCTAAAATATGCGGCACCAACGACCAAGGGCATATGCAATTGGAATTGTTAGTTGGTGAAATGCCGCTCCGTTCGCGCGGGGCGGCTTCCTTTTTGGCACCAGAACAATAACCCGCTACTTCGGTTTTGTTTGTAAAAAAATCCTCCGTGATGTTTCTCATCAAGCCAGCCCATACCCGCATCCGCGCCTTTCTCAAATCCGAAAAAGACCGCCCGTTTTCCTATACCGACATCGGAAAAACGCGCTTTGACGAATCCGTCGCCGGTTTTGACAACGACCTGAACAGCATCGAATTAGGCAGCGGTGAAGCGGTGTGGGCTGCCGCCAAAGAGGCCGTCAGGCAGTGGAAAATGTTTCCCGGCGGCTGGGCCAGTGTGTTGCCGGAGGCTGCGCCGATCCAGGAGGGTAGGGTAGTGGCCATGTTGGCCCGCGTGCTCGGACTTTGGTGGCTCAATTCCTGCCGCATTGTGTATGTGCTCGACGAGCAGAACCGCTTCGGGTTTGCCTATGGTACCCTGCCCGGGCACGCCGAATGCGGTGAAGAACTTTTTATAGTGGAAAAAACCGATGACGGGCGTGTGCGGTATACCCTTCGGGCATTTTCCCGGCCCCGCCACTGGATGGCCCGTATGGGCTACCCGCTTGCCAGGGTGTACCAGCGCAAGTTTGTCCGGGATTCCAAACAATCGGTTTTTACCTTTGTCCAAAAAGCAATATCGTGCTGATCCGCATAACTCCGATTCTTTCGTGGGTGATCTTCGTCGTGTACGCCTACAACGATATTTCCGAGAACCGCTGGGAACTTTGTCTGGTGCTGTTTGCAGCGCTGTCTATCGTGCCCAAGGGCATGTGGCTCATCGGCCATGAGCGGCCGTGGTGGTACTGGGTTTTAGTGGCTGGTCTGTATTTAGGTTTTTGGTACTATCCCAGCGAAGCGTCGGTGTGGCTCGCCATGCCGTATTTGTGCTACGCAGCCTGGTTTGCGCTTTGGGAGATTTCGAATTTGGTCGTTTACAAAATTTACAAACTGGAGCGCTGGGTACGGGCTGCTGCATACGCCTATTGGGCAGTGGGTGCTGCGTGGGCGGTGCTTTTTCTGGCCGACGCCTCACCCTTTGGCTTCAGCCCTACCATCGTGGGCCTCACGTCGGCGCATTTTCACTACGCAGGCTTCGTACTGGCCGTGTTGGTGTTGTGTATGCTGGAAGATATGCGGTGTGTATTCACCGAAATCCTTGGAGTAGGCATTTTAGTGGGAATGCCGATAGTAGCCGCAGGCATCACATTCACCAAACTCGGCTACTCGCCTATCTACGAATCTGTTTTTGCCTCGCTTTTCGTGTTGCTCGTTTTGGGTATCACGGGACATTTGATCTACCTTATTTTTCAAAAAAGACACCTCCGCGACGCCCGAAAACTGTGGGTAGTAGCCGCAGGTGCCATGCTATTCAGTATGGCAATGGCGGGTACTTACGCCCTGCGTTCCTTCTGGCCTGACCACGAATGGACGTATATTCCCAAAATGATCACCTGGCACGGAACGATCAATGCCACCCTTTTTTCGTGGCTGATTCTACGCTCTTGGACCTACGTCAAGCGCTGGCAGATGGACGAGTACCGGAAAGACTGGAAACTGTTCGACCCGGACGATCCGCTCAGATACTACTGAACACTGCCCGGCCCGCACGCGCACCGTTTTGGGTCAGTTCCAGCATGTATGTGCTCTTGGGCAAATCGCCGACAGATATGCTAAACGGCCCGCCGGGCGCTTCGCCACGAGCAACCTGCCGTCCCAAGAGGTCGAATAACCGCCATTCCACCGGTTCTGCACGCTGCCAGTCTACCCGCACCCAATACCGGGCCGGGTTGGGGCTGACCCTGATTTCGGGGATACTGCCCGGCCCGGCCGCCGTGGTACTTGTAGTGGAACAGTCCACCAGCGTGGTTTTGTACACGGTAAGCCCGCCGCGCTGGTTTCCACCCACCATTTCGAGGATGCCGTCGCCGTCGAGGTCACCGAAGGCAACAGTGCTGCGCTCGCCGTCGTCCACATTTCCCCATGTTGCAGACTCTTGGAAAAACGCGCTGTTGGTAGCGCTAACATTGGAGTACGCCTGGATACTACCCTCATATGTACCTGTCACCAGCAGGCGTTCCCCACTGGGCTGCTGTACGAAGACCGGGGCGCTAAAACCGACATCGGACTGCGGAGCGCGGGTATCAATGTTGCCGACTTTGTTCAGCGTAGGCTGGGCTGAGAAAACCGGATTGTCCGGTGCGCCGGTATTTTTGAAAAAATTGATGTTACCGTTGCGCTCGCCAACCACAATGTCTTTTACCCCATCGTTGTCGAGGTCAAGGATGGCGGGCGTTGAGTATTGGCCTACATCCATTGTAGCCCAAATGACATTGAAATTCTGCTGGAACTGCATAGGCATGCCTGCTCCGGCGGTGTTGCGAAAATAGTACAACGCGCCTAACTGGCTGCCAACGAGCAGGTCGAGGTCGCCGTCGTTGTCGAGATCTCCGAACGTCGGGTAAAAGTCGTAGTCGTTGGGCGTGAACGCTGACAGGCCTAACCAATCAGCATTGCTCAGTAAAAATGACGGTTTGGTTGGCGTTCCGGTGTTGAGGAACAGGTAGAGACTGGCGTTTTGGGAGCTGCCCGGCGTGTAGTACCCGTAGTTTCCGATCACGAGGTCGAGCAGGCCGTCGGCGTTCACATCCACGAGTGCCGGGTGAGAAGCGGTACCCACATCTACCATTTCACCTACAAGGAAACGCTTGGTTTCCAATTCAAAATAGTGTCCGTTTTGAGCCGTGTTGAGGTATAGCCAACAGCCGTTACGGTCGTCGTTCACAAACTTGTTGTTTGGGGCCACCAGCAAATCGCCATGGCCATCGTTGTTGGCATCCATGTAAAATGCGGCGGGAAACTGGGGCATTACCACGGGTGTGCTGTACGAGGGGAAATTGACATCCTGTTCAGCCATCCAGGCCTCCGCGGGTGATCCGTAGTTGGTCATCTGGTTCATACAGGTGAACGACACATCGCCTGTGACGAGCTCTTTGTCACCATCGCCATCGTCGTCATACAGCATAAGCGTAGAGCCGGGGTGGCGGGTGCCCTCACCGCGATCGTCCACAGGTAATTGCCCTGCGAAAAAATCCACGCAAGTATCGGGCCTCGGGCTGAGGTTGTTCACACAAAAGTTAAGGCCGGTTTCATAAAAACGCCCCCAGCAACGGTCTTGTACGACGAAATGCAGGCTGTCCGTACCAAAACCTTTTTCCACCGAAGTGTTTTTCACCCACCACACATGCCCGCCTGCGGTACCGTCGAAGGTCAGGATGTCCAGGTCGCCATCGTTGTCCACATCGTCCAAACCGGGGATATCGGTATCAGCGATAACGAGGTTGAGCCACACGCCAGGGACCACCGACGGGTAGTAGATATGGCGGTTGTCGCAGGTGGTGCAGCCGGGGTAAGTGAACAGGAATGGCTTGAACCGGAGCACGTTGTTTTCAAAATAACCCTGAAAAACCTGAATCTCCTGGGTGCTGAACGGCGGGGGCAGGGAGGCGCAGAAAATATCGGCAGCGCCGTCGTGGTTGAAATCACGCAGAATGGCGTAGTCCTGGGCTTTGGGAAAATGACAGGCATACTCGGGGGCGTGACGGTAGCTGGTCACGTCAGCAATTCCGTTGTTCAGATAGGTCAGGAACACATCGCCAGCGCGGTCGAAGATTACGAGGTCCAGCAGCCCGTCGTTGTTCAGGTCGGCGGGGGAAAACTGTGCTGCGTTTATGCCGCCTGCGAAGGGGGCTTCCAATACTTTGCCGTTTTGCGTTACGGGAAAGGTCATTTGCTTGAACATCTGTACCTGTGCTGTCAGGCTTTGGGTCAGAAGAATGACGTAAAAGATAGGTAGCGGACGTGGGAATATTTTTTCCATGTTTAAACAGGTTATTGGCAGGAGGGTTGGTTCACTTGTTGGCAAACTGTCCAACCCTCTAACCAGGGCCAAAACTATGGATTCCTTTCAGCGTTTGCCGTGCCCGAAAACACAATTGCTGACTGAGTACAAAAAAGGTGGAACCTGATGGGGGCTAACCTCTTCAACCCATCAATACCTCAGCCGCCGCCAAGTATGCCCAGCAACCACTCCTTTCCGGCCACGCGCTCGGCTTCTGCGATGTCGCTGTGCAGCTGGGCGCGGCCAACTGAGTCGTTCGGAGCCATTTCGAGCAGGCGGCGGGTGAATCGGATGAGATTTTCGTAGTTATCGCGCTGATAGCCGATGTTTTTTTGGCGTTTCAGGTAGGAGGCAAAACTGTCGAGCAGGGAGGCTAGGGCATCATATTCGCTCAATTCGTGGTAGCACACAAAAAGGCGGAGTAGTGGTTTTTCGATGAGGCAAACGAGCAAACACGCTCTAAGTGCCGAGGCCTTAGGAATAAAAAAACCGCACGCCACTATGCCCGGTAAAAATCTGTAACGGGAATATAGCGGCGTGCGGTTTACTTCGAGATCAAATTAAGGCTTAGCCTTCTTCGGGACGACTTTGCCGGTAGCATCCAACTGGATAACCTCCATTCCGAGTTTCTCCAGGCCTGGGGCCACCTTTTCAGCATCGGCAGCCATCACCCAATTGATATCGTTGGGTTGAATCACGGTTTTGGCCACAGCCTGTACATCTTTCAACATCAGGTTTTGCACGCGCTGGCTATACGTTTTCCAGTAGTCATCTTTCAGGCCGTATTTGACCATTTCGATCGCGCTGCCGTTTACGGCTCCGTTGGTTTCCCACATACCCGACATGCCCATCACGGTATTCTGTTTGGTTTTGTCAAACTCCGCCTGAGTCATAGGCTTATCACCCACATACTGGTTGATTTCCTTGATTGCCTCCGTAATACTTTCCGATGTTTTGTCGGTTTGCACGGGAGCCAT
>JBJXEZ010000241.1:0-7999 GCA_046153695.1 Saprospiraceae bacterium | reverse complement strand
GAGTGTACTTGCCAGATGGCGGGGAAAACGAACCAATCCGTGAAAGACCACGTGTTCAACAATTTTCACCAATCACTTTCCATGGGGCCTAGAGCGTGTTTAAATTTTCAAAGGGTACACATTTTTTAATAAAAAAAGTTGCTTCAAAAAAACAGATAAAAAGACCTCGGAGAGGTCAAATATTGGTAGAAAAACCCCCTCACGGAGAATTCCCACGACCTCGGAGAGGTCGAATACTTGGTACCGATCACAAATCAACATGCGACCTCTCCGAGGTCGTAATTCAAATGACAAACCTGTTTTCTACCAATATTTGACCTCTCCGAGGTCTTTTTGAGCGAATAGAACCAGGCGTGTTGTCTGCCAACAAAAATGTGTACCCTTTGAAACACGCTCTTAGTCAATCGTCATCAACTTTTATTTATTTATGAAAACACGCTTCATTTTTTTCATCCTCCTGTTTGTCAGCAAATTAGCCGGGCAGCCACCTACAGAGTGCGCGGCCAATGCGGGTAAAGATTTGGTCATCTGTTATCAATCGCCCTCCGGGTTAACCATTTCTACGCAACCAAACAGCGATTACCTGCAAGTACAGTGGTCATATCAAGGCTCTGACGGCAATGTGCAAATTGTTAATCCAAACAGCTACAGTACACATGTGACGTATGCAGGCGGGAATAATTGGCCTCCAAACACCACGTACATCTTTCGTTTGCTGGTAAAATGCAAAGACATAAACGGGGACGGCGTACATGATATGCCCTTCGATGACATGATGGTAACAGTAAAAGGCGATGTTGTTCAACCGCAGATTATTGAACCGGATTCTCTACAGGACGGCCAGGTACGAGCCTGTACCGAGGTAACGTTGATGGTTACTCCCCCCGGTCCTGGCGATACCGGAAGAGTCAGTTCCATTAAACCAAACGACCCAAAAATTAGCTATAATCTTAACCTCCTCAATGGTACATTATTTATCAAACGAGCAACCTCCAACAGTCCAGGACCGTGCAATTACACCGTTGTTTATACGATAGACAATGGTGGTTGTTCGCGCTCTGATACAGTTAAAGTATATTTTGTCCGGCCACATGACCCGGATAGCAACGGCATTATCATCGGGCGTGTACAAGGCGGATGCCCCTCCTGTGGCGATTCACTTGTACTGGAGGGCGACAACCCCGGATGCGGCGGCAGAGGAAAGTGGACACTGGACACCCTCCAAAGCGACGGCACAATGGTTTACCTGTCTGAAGATTTGCCTAAGGGAGATGCGAAGGTGCGGGTTTCGGGACCAGGAGATTACACTTTTATCTACACCGTAGACAATGTTGCACCCTGTCCATCGTCTGTGGATACCGTTCACTGCTCCGTTTTGTCAGTCGAGGATGTGGATCTTGGTCCCAGCAAAGTCCTGTTATTTTGTGACAACGTGATACCGCAGGATACTTTCCACTTTGCGTACCCGTACACGCAAAACACGGTGTACAACTGGGTGGTACATCAAAACGCTGTGCCGGGTATCACGATCACTGACCCGCATAACCATGCTTCCGATGTCATTTTCGCACAACCCGTGAGCCTCGACAGTTTCCAGATTGACATCCAGGTGACTGCTTACCGGCTGTACATTGATGCCGACTGCGATGGGGAGGGCTACGAGGAATTGGCGCTTCCACCGGGCAATACACCGCAACAAAACTGGGTATACTACCAACAAATTAAAAACACACCCGGCTTGTGCTTTGAAGAATGCAAGGCATATTCCGAGATCAATTTCATGGGATCGCCAGTGCTAGATCAGTTTCAAGAAGATGTAAACTTTTTATGCGGCGTACAAGGGGCTCAAGGTGTGGTGCTGGCAGATTACTTTTCTGTACTAAACGTTGGCTATACTTCTGAAGCTTCCGTAGTTGCTCAGCCAGTGGGCAGTAACCTTGGTTTTATCACATCTACCACCCCCATGGCTCTCATGGTTGGTGATTACCGGTTTAGGATCGTACTTATTGCAAGCAGCCCTACCGGACAATTTTGTTCAACAGTCATTTATATCAACATTCGGGTACGCGACCAGGAACAGATTATTGCAGGAACCGATCAAGTCAAGTGCTACAACGAACCAACCAGATTGAACGGAAATGATCCGTATGGCGGGAGCGTTTCCGGAACCTGGCGGCAAGTCAACTGTAGCCCATGTACGATTGTTTTGCTTGATCCAAATGACCCCAATACGCAGGTGATAATGGCTGGCTTAGACCCCAACACATTGCCTGTCACGCTTTTCTTCGAATGGTCTTTTAATAACACAGACCCATCCTGCAACGTAACCGACACAACACAAGTGACTGTAAACCCGTGTTTGGTGCCCTGCAATGAGTTAGTGTCCGTGAATCATGTGTGTTTGGAAGACGCAATTATCCTGACGTTGCTGGACAGCAACGATGCCGTCGTTGATTCATCCGTGTACGATATCCGGTGGGCTGTGCAAGGTGGAATACAAACAGGAAACCCGATTACTGTGCCAAACACAGGAGTCGTCAACTACACCGTCCAGGTCGTACTGAACTACCAAAATGAAATCGTATGCGATTTTAACGCTTCCGGTTCGGCTGTGTGTAAGGTTCCCCCCTCTGGATGTGGAATTACCATTTTGGAGGAATGCGACTCCTGTGGAAATGTGATCGTCAAAGCAGTTGATTCCCTCGGTAATATTGTAATACCGGTATTTGCCGTGCACGAATTCCGTTGGAAAGTTTATGGTGAGGGCCTTACAGATACCACTGGTGTCACCCATACGGAAAACCCCATAACAGTGAATCCCAATGCCTGCTATGAATTGACATACGATAATTTTACCTACGGCCCAAATATTACGCCTGTGCCCGGAGCGGGCACCTTGTGCCGGTTCAAAATGCCCAAACAGTGTGTGAGTATCAGTTGTCCTGATCCGAATTGCGAGGATTTTAATTTCTACATTGCTGGTTGTGGCGACGACAAAGACGTGGCACTTGGCCTCACGTTTCCCGCAAATTGCTACAGCGTAACGAACGGATTATGGGGAACGCTCGGTGTTTTTAATGCGGCCACCAACTTGCCGGTTGACACAAACATCGTGAACGTAGTTTGGAAAAATACTGAAAAAAGCACGTATGTCACTGGTAATATATTAACCATAAATACGGTGACAATCACCCAAAAGGATGGTTGTTGTGTGTGGGAGGATAAGTACACACCGATCTGTATGTGTTCATGTGAGCCATATTCCATCCTTTGCGAGCAACCAATCGTACGATATTGCCACGAAAACGGCACATCCACCTATGTACCCGGGATTCCGCGTATTGCATGGACCGGCGTACCCGGGGCACTCGGTTACATTTTAGAAATCGATTTTGGTGCCATCGGAGAAGAGGGCTGTTGCGCCATGCCATCTGGTACTGGTATCGTATATGATACGGTGAGTACATCTCCCTGGGAGATACCGATCAACTGGCGTTGTTTCACCATCCGGATAAAGGCGATAAACCAATACGCGATTTGCCCTGAAACCGACTGGTCTGACCCGTACTTGTACTGCCAGGGAGTCTGTTCTCCGGTCATTATCACCTGTGGTTGCTGCCACGGGAGGTCCAGCGAAGGCTACTCCCTGCCAAGTATCGTACAAGATGAAGCGGAAATTCTCGAACAGTTGAACCGGTTACCCGGCTATAATTTTTCAACGCTTGAAGAGGCATTGGACTTCGTTGGCTGGGGGAACCTGACCCAAACGGGGTTCAAGGTGTTTCCCAACCCGGCCAACCAGTCATTGTCCGTCAGGAGAAGTGGGCCAGCAAAGCATTATTTTATCCAAATAACGGATTTGCTCAATCGGGAATACCTGGTCACCGATATCACGGACAAAACGGAATCAGTTTTCGATATCGGCGATCTGCCGCAAGGTGTCTACCTGCTTCATATCCGCAGCGCAAACGGCGACCTGATAAATGTGGAAAAGGTCCTCATCATGCGGTGAGTACGAGAAATAAATAAAGGGAAGCCCGCCTCATCCTTGAAAATTCGTTTGTCTGAATTCGAATTTTTTTAAGGATGGGGCGGGCTTTTTTTTGCCATAAAAAATGTCCGATTCGGCAACTCATTTGTCCGATTCAATTCCATCTACTGCCAGTAAGTTTGTGCCGCCGTTATTCCTGCCGTTGTGGCTTCGGAACCCGGCCCATACATTCAAACAAACTTACCATTGCGTAACATGAAAAAGTTGCTCTTCCTGCTTCCCTGCCTCATTTGCCTTTCCCTGTTTTTCCAACAAACGGCCCACGCCCAGGGTGCCCTTCTCGGCATTCAGGGCATCCTGAAAAAAGCCAACGGCAACGCCGTGGACGACGGCACGTACTCCCTTAAGTTTCGGTTGTACGAACAAGCCGAGGGCGGGGCACATATTTGGCAGGAAATCCAGCCCGACGTGGACGTGGTGGGCGGCATCTATACTGCCACGCTCGGCTCCATAACGGCGCTGAATGTCCCCTTCGACACCACGTACTACCTCGGAGTGAGCGTCGGTTCCGGCACCGAAATGTTGCCGCGCATCCGGCTGACCACCGCACCGTATGCGCTTTCGCTGATCGGTAACACCAACCAATTCCCCAGCAGCGGCAACGTAAAAGAGGACAACACCATCATCGCCGGAAAATTAGCCGTAGGGCAGAGCACGTTGCCCGCCACGCAGTCGGTTCAGGTAAATGGCGGCGTTTTGGCCCGCGGCGGCCTACCGGGAACCGACGGCGCAAACAACAATGGTTATGCTTTTAGCGGCAATAACGGCGATAACGACAGTGGCCTTTTTTCAACTCAGGATGGTTATGTGGGTTTGTATACCAATGGGTTGGAACGAGTCCTTCTCTACCCTTCAGGGATGACGCTTAACGGAAGCCTGACGATGTCCGCCGGAAATGTCTATATCGGCGGAGGTGGAAAAATTATTTACGGCAACAGTGCTGCAACCAACGCCGACTGGCGCCTTGTGGACACCGATGTGTTTGCCAGCGGCGACCGGCAGGGCTGGGAATCTACAACCGGCCTGAACAATACGACGGCTGGCACAACAACGCTGGAAGATTTTAGCGACAATTTTCACGGCTGGGCACTTCGTCCCGACAATGAAAGCGATGTCTTGAAAAAACTTTTCACCATCGACCCCGGTATAGTAGGTGCTTATACTAAGGTCAAGATCAAGTTCAAATACTTCTTCCTCGACTCCTGGGACTCTGGTGGCGGTGAAGGGCCGGACATAGGTATCGGTGCTTTTTCCACCGATAAAAGCGGAACCACGATGGCGCTCACCTGGTCTCAAGTAGGTGGGCTGTATGACAACGGAAATGAAGCCATAGATTTTTACGATAGCTCCAGCAACTACTCGGATGCTGCCACAATTGGTGAGATGACGATAACACGGCGCAACGGCTCCGATATCTCATACTGGGTATTTTTAGGAGCCAGAATGTCAGGCAGCGATGATGAAACGTATGCCATCGGCGACATCGAAGTTTGGGTAAAGTAAGAGCGTTTTAGTTCACCGTCAACCAGACTCATCAGGTATGAAAAATAAATTACTTGCGCTCGCTATCCTTGCGTGGTGCTGCGCCGCTGCACCGGGACTTCAGGCTCAAAATGCTAACTGCTCCGATGGTACCGTCATTGATGCGAACTCGTTCAGCGGAACCGTGTTTTTCAACTTCGGCAGCGTCACTAACGCGGCCAATACCAAAAACCGCATGAACGCCTCGGTAGGCGAGCTGTTTCTCGGCAGCTACTTCGGCCAGCAGTTCAACGGTCAGGCCGGTTTTTACAGCCGGTTCCTGCTCCCGCCCCTCGCACCCAATGTCATTGCCTCGCAAGGGGAATTGCTCGACCGCATCCAGCTCTCGTGGACCCCCGACCCGCTCGGTTCCTTTCCCTCGGAAGGATTCAACATCTTCCGCGACGGCGTCTTCCTGGCCAATGTGGGTGTCAATATCCGCAACTACAACGACTTCAACGTCATCGCGGGCCGCGCGTACAACTACGAGGTGAGCGGTGTCAGTATATATGGCAACGGTGCCCCCGGCACGGCTATCGGTTTTCAGGTGCCCAACGGCACCGTCACCGGCTGGATCCAAACACCCAACGGAAGGCCCGTGCCCGATGCGTTTGTCACGCTCATGCCCTTGCAAGGCTTTTCCGCCAAATTCGGCCCCATGGACGGAGCCTTCGCCATGTCCAACAAGGGCGCATCCGACACCCTCGTGCCGCTCAACAACGGCGAGTGGACGCTGGCTTTTTGGCTGAAAACCGATAGCGCGGATGCCAACGCCGGTATCATACGGTTGGACCCTTACTCGCTGATAATCCGCCCCCAAGCCAGTTCCTCCGGGCATGAAGGTGTCGAAGTGGCGCAAACAGATGTGAGCGCCGCCCTGCTCACCGGACAATTCCCCGACAGCATCAAAAACGACTGGAACCACGTGGCCCTCACCGTGGATGCCGATGGCAAAGGCCGACTGTACATTAACGGTATTTTGGTTCAGATTGCTGACCTGCCGCCCGTGCCTTCTGCCGACGAGCTGCTCGTCGGCACACGCACGGAAGCAGCAGGAACCTGGGCCGGCTACCTTGACGAACTGCGCATTTACCACCGCCGCCTCGACGAACTCGACCTCAGCGAACCCATGATGGGTACAGCCTCCTCCCAAACGCCTGGCCTCAAGTACTACTGGAAAATGGACGAGGAACTCGGTGTAGCCTCCTTCGATGTGCTCAAGCGGAACAAACTCTTTTTCTGCGGGGCCGCCTTCGACACCGACCGCCCGAACATCCGCACGATGGGCAAAACCAACGAGCAGGGCTATTACCGCATCGAATCGGCGAGTTACGGCACGGGTACCACGTTTTTGGCCGAGCCAATGAAGGATTTTTACAAATACCGGGCGCTCAAGTTTACGCGCAGCGAAAACGATTACGCCACCCTGCCTGACTTTTCCCTCACCCCCAAAGCCACTGTGGAGCTGTGGGTGAACAGCGCTGGCCCCGACGGCGACCAGTGCATTTTGTCCAAAAAATGGCCCGGCAACGACTTCCGCCTGCTCCTGACCCCCAACGGCAATACCAGCGACATTGTCGTCAACATCAACGGACAGGTACACAACTACGGAACGCTCGGTATTGGGTACCAACTCCTGGCTCTTGCGATTGACAGCACAACGGGCACCGTGACTGCCTACAAAAACGGTGTTTCCATCGGCTCGCATGCCTACGTTGGCTTGACCGGAAACTGGTCCGACCCTGCCAACAACTGGGTGGTTGGCGCCCGCACAAGCGGTATGAGTTTCACGGACTACTATGGCGGCCTGGTGGACGAAATAGCCGTGTACGACACCATCATCAGCGCCGACAGCCTGCTCGCCCACGCCTTCCGCGCCCGCGACCCGCAAGAGACCGGTCTGCGTGCTTATTTTGCCTTCGATGAAGGCAACGGCAACCGCCTGAACAACGCAGGCTCCGTGCTGCTGCCTTACGGAACTGCTTTCGGCACAGAATGGTCGTCGTTTACACCCCGGCAGACCACCACGCCACATGTGTTTACCCCCCAAACCCGACAAGTGACGCTCAATCCGAGTATCACCTCGGTGGATCAGGTGGACTTTGTGGATCGCTCGACCATACCGGTCACGGGCTTTGTGCGCTACCAGAACACCGACTGTTTTGCCAAAAACGTGGAAATTTGGGTCAACGGCGCGTCGTATTCCCCCAAGATCATTACCGATTCCACCGGCCGGTTTACCGTTGAGTTCGATCCCGGCACGTCCGCCATTCTGACTCCGGTACTCGAAGACCATGTATTTATCCCTGCATTTTGGGAAGTTACCAACTTAGTGAACCCCATTGCCGGCATAGTTTTTAATAACGTCACCACGCGCGAAATAAGTGGTGTCGTGGCTGGCGGTTTGTGTAAAAAATCCGTCATTCA
>JBJXEZ010000232.1:0-8057 GCA_046153695.1 Saprospiraceae bacterium | reverse complement strand
ACGGTTCTGACCGTGATCTGGACCGCCTTGCCGAGATCGCTGCTGGCAAAGAAGTGGAGGACTTCATGGTACACCGCTTCAACTTGTACGAACACTACGACATTGATTCCACCGATAAAAAAGGCCGACACAAGGTGCGCGAGCGTTTCCGCTCCCTGTACGATGCCCAAAAAAACAAAAACGATGCTATTGAAGTACTAATCGAAGACCAAGACCCGCAACTGGCCGCCGATATGGCCAATGCGGCGCGTGACAAAATCAACGCGATTGGCCAGCGCATGACCAAAGAGAGCCAGGGCAAACTGCTACTGGCCTTTGAGTCCAACATAAAGCGCAAAACGGCCGAATTGAGCATGTTAGGTGACAGCCTCCAGCAAATTCAGGCAGATTTCGGCATTTACAATGTGGGTGTGCAAGGCGACCATATTTCGGAACAATTGGCCACTTCGGAATCGGAAATCGTACGAAACCGCGCTGTTTTGGAGATACTGGAAAAAGATCCGAACATACCACGCGACACCATCACGTACATCAAAGCCAACCTCAGCGCTGCTGAACATCAGCGCCGGCAGCTCATGTCGAAGGACACCACTAGCGAAAACATGACCCTCATTCGTTTTAACGAGGGCATGCCCCGGATATCCATTCTTCAGGACTTGCACTACCAGGCCCGTAAACAGCTCAGCTACGATTTGGAGCGGTACAACCAGATTTTGGCTACCTACAACACCGACATACCGGCGCTGCTTGTGGTGGAATCAGCCGAGGTGCCACCTGTAAAAAGCCGGCCGAAGCGCAGCCTGATTGTGCTCGGCGTGCTCATGGCGGCGTTCCTTTTCACCGTGTTGGCGGCGCTCATCGCCGATACATACCGCGATGTGCCGTGGCGACAAATCATTTCGAATGATGAATTTTGAATGATGAATGATGAATTGGCGGCAAATGGGGCACCTGCGAGCGGGCACCTTTTTTCGCACCCGCAGCGTTGGCTGGTGTGGGCTGTAGCGGCTTTGAGCGTGCTTTGCGGTTGTTTGGCCCCTGTGCTGGATACGTGGTGGCTGGCTGGCATCCCGGCTGTTTTTTTAATTCTTTGGCTTACAGCGGTGGATTTTCGCCGGGTCTTTTACCTGATGCTTGGCTGCATACCTATTTCTGTGGAAATGGAGCTGCCCGGTGGCCTCAGTACCGACCTGCCCTCCGAACCGCTCATGTGGCTGCTCACGCTCGTGGCCGTAGCGTGGTTTTTCCGAAACTGGCGAACACTGGACGGGCGTTTTGTCCGGCACCCGATCACCTTGGCACTTTTAGTTCACCTGGCATGGACGGCGGTGGCGGTAGTCGGCTCCACGGACATGTTAGTGTCGTTCAAGTTTTTTTTGGCCAAGGGCTGGTATGTGGTTGTGTTCTACTTTTTGGCAGCCCATATCCTGCAAACAGAGGATGATCATAAGCGCCTCCTCTGGTGGTTTTTTGTGCCGCTGCTCCTCACGGTGTGCATGATTTTGGTACGGCACGCTCCGCACGGGTTTTCGTTCAAGGAGGTCAATTACGTCATGGGCCCATTTTACCGAAACCACGTCATGTACGCCTGCCTGCTCGCCATTTTTCTGCCGTTCGTGTGGTATGGCACCTACTGGTACCGGCGGTATTCGAGCAAGTGGTGGGTATTGGTCGGAGGCATTGCCCTGCTCATCGTAGGCATCAATTTTGCCTACACCCGCGCCGCATACGTCGCGCTCGTAGCAGCAGCGGGTATCTACTGGATGGTGCGTCGGCGGCTGATAAAAGTGGCCTTGCTGGCTTTTTGCATTGCATTTTCGGGCCTGGTACTGCTCGTGACCGAGCGCGACAACTGGCTGGCCTTTGCACCCGACTACGAGCGGGCTGTGTCGCACACCCGATTCGACAACCTCTTGGAGGCTACCACCAAATTGGAGGATATTTCGATCATGGAGCGCGTTTACCGCTGGGTGGCAGCGGCCTACATGATTCAAGACCGACCGTTCACGGGTTTCGGTCCGGGCAGTTTTTACTTCAATTACAAAAAGTACACCGTCTCCAGTTTCAAAACCTATGTGAGCGACAATCCCGAGCGCTCCGGCATCCACAATTACTACCTGATGGTGGCCGTGGAACAGGGCATTCCGGGACTCCTCTTTTTCCTCTTTTTTTGTTTCACAGTTATGTTCACTGGCCAGCAGGTCTACCATCGTACACCCGACCCCGGGCGGCGGCGCATTGTGGTATCAGCGCTGCTCGGATTTTCACTTATTGCCCTGCTCATGCTGATGAACGACTTTGTGGAGACAGATAAGATCGGCTCGCTGTTTTTTGTTTGTGCGGCTATTTTGGCGAACGGCGGGCGTGGAGCGGGCAGTTGAGGCACGCACACTATTGGGCCGAACGAGCAGTATGATTTGGAAAAAACGAATACCGCATCGCAAAGGCCAACCCCAGGCCCAGGACTACGCCGGTGCCGAGCCAAATAGCGAGATGGAGGACGGGGCGTTCGGCGGGAATGGCTGCCTCGAAGTCGTGGCTCGCCGGGTACATTTTGGTTGCACCGGCCGGGCTGACTAATACGATCAGGACAAAAGCGATGGACAGGCAAAAACGGCGGGCTTTCATCGGCAAATAGTTTGTGTGAAAAAAATGCGGTTGTGTGTTTGCCTATCAATACGGTTTTTTGGGAAAGGTTAGCGGTGATGGCCCGGCTGGGCACGGAGCAAGGGCTTCGCCATTTTCCAAAGAGAAAAATTGGTTTACCCGGCATGCACAAAGCGCGTATTTTTGCAAACGATTCAACTACGCAGCATGAAAAAGCGCGACAAGATACTTCAGGAAGCGAAAGCCCGCTTGGTGGCGGCCTTCGGCGACAAGATCAAGGATGTCATCTTGTTCGGGTCGCGGGCGTGGGGCAAGCCGCACAGGTGGTCGGACTGGGATTTTGTAGTGGTGGTTCGGGGGGAGTATGATTGGCGGTTCGAGCGAGCGGTTTCAGACATCATGACTGATATTGACTTGGACTATAATGTGATTACTCAGACGCTGGTGATTTCGACAGAAGAACTTAATAATTCTCTTCGAGGATATCAACCCGTGTTCACCGATGCAATTCAAAAAGGAATATACGCATGATTACGCCGGAAAAACGCAACGCTTTGATCTAGCTCCGAATTCAGCAAGCAGAGAACTGCATTGACGACGCGGAGTATTGTATGAATGGCGAACGGCACACGATGGCCGCCAATCGGGTTTACTATGGTATGTTTTACGCGATGTTTTCGCTCGGCTTGATGCATGAATTTAAAACATCCAAGCATCAACAAATGATAGGCTGGTTCAACAAGAACTTTGTGCATACAGGCATTTTCCCAAAAATTTCAGCCGATTGGTCAAAAATGCATTCGACCTGCGCAGCAAGGTGGATTATGATGTAGTCCCGGTTCCCACCGCTGCCAATCTTGAAGCTATGATCGCCGATATGAAACTCTTCATCGCCACCATCAAAGCCTGGATCGAAGCCAATCCTGCCACATAACAGCCTTTTTCCCTTTCGGAAAAGGCTTCTCTAGCAGTGCTTTCTTCCGTTTTCTTGTTTTGCTGCCAGCGTTGCAAACCCCTATTCGCCCCCCAAGCCCTTTCGGCGCAGGTTTTTCAATCTTTCTCCTGGTCGGGGAAGTATTTTTTCATCAGTGCTTTCCATTGCTCTGTGCGCTCGCGCAGGGAAGCGAGGTCGGTGTCCTTTTGTGCCCAGTTGTAATTGTCCCAGCCGTTTTTCAGCGCCTGTTCCAGAAATGCGAAGGCGTCGTACACACGGTTTTGAGTGCCGCAGATGCAGGCGAGGTTATAGTTTGCGGTTTTATTGCCCGGGTCGCGTTGAAGTATTTTTTGATAGACCGATTCGGCCTCTTCGTAGCGGTGATTAATCAGAAAACTTGTCCCCAGGGAATAATGCATCTGGAGCGATGAATCCCGCTCCAGGATTGACGCGTACATCCGCGTCGCTTCCGCTGCCCGGCCTGTCGCTTCATACAGCCCTCCCAGATTTAGCCAGATATTGGCGTTCGAGGAGTCCCGTTGAAGGCAGTTTTTGAAAACCTGCTCTGCCTCCGCTTCCCGGTTTGTAGTCCGATACAGCCCGCCCAGACTTAGCCAGGCATAGACGTTCGAAGAATCCCGTTGAAGGCAATTTTTGTAAATCTGTTCCGCCTCTGCTTCCCGTCCCGTCCCCTGATACAGCCCGCCGAGGTTCAGCCAGTTATAGACGCTCGAAGAATCCAGAGAAATTATTTTTTTGAACGCCCACTCGGCATCGGCGGTACGCCCGGCGTTCAGATACATACTGGCCAGTATGCTCCAGTCTGATGCGAATGTAGAATCCAGCCGGACGCCGCGTTCTACGGCTTTTATGGCTGCTTCCTCCCGCTGGGTTGCGCGGTACAACTGACCCAGTAAGACCCAGGAATAGGCGTCTGTCGAATCCAGCGCGAGCCCTTTCTGGAGGACCGTTTCCGCCTCGGGATAAAAGCGGTTGTAATAAAACGCTTGACCGATGTTAAGCAGGGTCTGGAATGAAGTGGAATCATACGCCATTGCTTTTAGCAACAAGGCTTTGGCCTCTTCCGGGCGGTTGGCTTTCCAGCAGTTACTTGCGTAGTGGATCAGGAGCAAGGCATAATACGGCTCAATAGCCAATCCCTGGAGGAAGTACTTTTCGGCTTCCACGTATTCGCCCACGTTGAAATGTATACACGCCAGGTAGTCGAATGTGCTTGGTTGAGGTTTGTCGGACTGTGCGGCTTTCAGGAAATACTGCCGGGACTCCTGCATCTTCCCCCGATCAAAATACAAGATACCAAGCCGGTAATACGGCTCTGTATAGGTAGAATCCAGCGCGGCGGCTTTCCTGAAATAGGACTCGGAGACATCTTTGTTCCCCCGGAAATAATGCCAGTTACCATAGGCTATCCAAATAGCAGCCCGGGTCGAATCCAGCGCCATGGCCTGATCCAGTAGCGGCTGAGCATAGTGTGTCATTTTTGGCCAGAAAAGCCTTGCCGCTGTCAGTGTGTATGCACTGATCAAATTGGGTGCAGCCTCGATTGCTTTATGCCCGTACCAATAAATGGAATCCGTATTTCGGAGAATTCGGGTAAAAACCTCGCTCATGGCCAAGTACGTCAGCGGTGCATCCGGCTGCCAGTCCAGCGACTCCCGATACTTGTCCAGCAGCCGCCGGCCCAACAGCGTGTCGGGGTTGAGTGGGCTTTCCAGTTGCAGCAGTGTGCCCTCGTAGTAGCATTTCCGGCCTTGCAGGGTTGCATACAGGTAGTGCTTGGGGCCGAGTAGTTCGGCGGCCCGGGCGAGGTAACGGGGGTAGGGCCCGTATTTTTTTACGCGTTCGAGGCGGTACAGCCGGACTTCAGTTTTTTCGGCTTTCATCAGGTTGTTCACGGCTTGCTGGGCATCGTCCTGCAGGGCGGCGGCGTAGTTGCGCCGCATGGTGTGGTGCAGGCGCTCCAGTTTCGGCTCGGCGATCAGTTTATCATAAAAAACATCCGCGCAGGCACCAACAGGCTCGAAAAAGGTCTTGTCGTCCAGGGCTTTTTTGAACAGCCGGTACACCTGCCGGATGGTGGTGTCCACCCCCGCCAGTACGTCGTCTTCGAGGCCCCGGCTGTCAATTCTGGAAAAAACCGCCAGTTGTCCGGTTTTACCTTTTTTCAATTCCGCCAAAATTTCCGGGAAAACAGCCGCCAGATGTTCTGTTTTGTTGCCCAGAACCAGCGGCGTCTGGCGCTGCGGAGCGACTTCCGGCGTCACATGGTCTTCGAGGTAGCGGTCAATCTCGGATAGCGTGACGCTGGTGTCCGCGTTCCGGTCGGCCAGACCCAGCAGGCCGTCCAGCAGGTGGTACGAAAATGCGCCGCGCCCACCGCCCCACTGCTCGCCTTCGATGCTGTATTCGTGGGGCTGGCAACTCAGGATTTTGATCTCATTGGCGTACTGGCGGGCCAGACTGGCGCCGGTGATCTGGGCGCCGCCGATGCCCGCGCCGGAGAGTTTGCCGGCGTGGCAGGCATCGGCGATGACGATGGCGTGTACTTTATTTTGGATGGAAAGTGTGCTCACCACTTCTTCCAGATCGCGCAGGTTGAAGGCCCCGCCCGACATGTAAATTTGTGGCGGGGCATCCCAACAGAGCAGGTAGCCCGGCTGCGAAATAGTTTTCCGCTCCACGTCGCCGTGGCCGGAAAAGTAGATGATGGCCCGGTCGCCTTCCTTACAAACATCCAGCAGCCAGTCGAGCGCGGCGGCGACTTTGCCCATGGTGGCCTTTTCGTTGGTCAGGATTTTGAGATGATCGCCGTCCAGCGATCCGCCCGCGGGCGAGCGCAGGAAATTGGCGAACGCCTCGGCATCGCGGTCGGCGAAGCGCAGGTCGGGGATGGCGGGATCCTGGTAGTCGGAGATGCCGACGACGACGACTCTCGTCCCAGCAGGTGAAAGCGTGAGCGGGTGAGCGGGTGAGAGTGGGGTGGCACCTTTTTGCTGAGCGCTGAGCGTGCCACATGTCAGAATCGAGGCGACGAGAAGTACGTATTTCTTGCGGGAGAGTTTTCGTATTACCTGTTGCTGAATTTTTTACTTACTCAATGTTGCAATTTTTTTTAAGAAATTTGCCTGCTAAATCTAAGGTCATGCAATCAGGACTGCCTGAAATTTTTCGAACAATAGAACCCGTGCTGCGCAAATATGCCATCACAAGGGCCAGCCTTTTCGGTTCTTTTGCCAACGGCACGGCAACGTCGGACAGCGACGTTGATCTCTTGGTTGAGCTTTCTACACCCATCGGGCTGCTCGAATTCATCCACATCAAACACGAACTGGAAGACCTGCTCGGCAGAAAAGTGGACCTGCTGGAGTTCAAAGCCCTTAAGCCTTCTCTTAAAAACCTCATCCTCCGTTCAGCAATCCATTTTTATGGCAAAGAGGCAGCTTAATGTTTATCTCGAAGATATCGCTGAGAGCATCGAAATCATTGAGGGTTTCGTCGGCGGTGTGACTCAAACTGCGTTCGAAGCCAATATCGAGAAGCAGGATGCTGTCATTCGCAGGCTTGCCATTATCGGCGAAGCGGTCAAAAATGTTCCCGATGACATCCGGTCAAAACACCCCGAAGTCCCTTGGCGGGATGCCGCTGGACTACGAGATGTGGTCGTACACGAGTATTTCGGGGTTTCACTGGAAGTCATTTGGGGTGTTGCCGTCCGGGAACTTCCAATACTCAAGGAGCAAATCCGGCGTATTCAGGAGGATTTGAACCCGTAGCCTTTCAGTCTTTAATCTTATCCGGAAAATGCTTTTTCATCAGGGTTTTCCACTCCGGCAGGGCGCGGAGGGGGGCGAGGTCTTCGTCGTTTTGTAACCAATCGTAGTAGGTGGCGCCTTTCCCGATGGCCTGCTCCACGTAGCCGAGGGCTTCGGCGGTTTTGCCGTCGGCGGTCAGCAGGTAGGCCTTGCCGAGGTAGCCGCCAGAGTAGTCGGGGTTCAATTCGAGGGCTTTTTCAAAACCTGCCCGGGCTTCCTCGCGGCGACCGGTTCGGAAATGCAGGGTGGCGAGGTGCTTGTGCCCATTGGCAATGGTCGAATCCAGCGCGATGCCTTTTTTCAAGATCTGCTCCGCTTCGGCGTAGCGACCGAGCTTGAGATAGGTAAACCCGAGGTTGTTATATAAAATGCTATTTGTCGAATCTAACTCAATGGATTTCTTTAAAATCGGCTCCGCTTCGGCGTAGCGGCTGGTGCTGAAATACAAATTGCAGAGGTTTTTATAGGGCATTCTATCTGTCGAATCCAACGCAATGGATTTTTTCAATACTAGCTCCGCTTCGGCATAGCGGCGGGTTGCGAAGTACACAGTCGCGAAGTTGTTCCAGACGGTGGCGTTGGTGGAGTCGAGTGCAATGGCTTTTAACATAGCCAGTTCCGCTTCGGCATAACGGGAAAGGCGATTCAGCGCCAAACTCAAGGAGTTCCAATTTAAAACACTG
>JBJXEZ010000296.1:0-17792 GCA_046153695.1 Saprospiraceae bacterium | reverse complement strand
CCCGAACCCTTCTAACCCCCTAACCCGAAACCTCCCAACCCGAAATCTCCCAACCCGAAACCTTCTAACCATTTTCAAAATGCAAAAACGCGGCAAAGTGAATCCACACCATTGCTCCTTTTGTGGGCGCAGCAAAGACGATGTGATGATCCTTATCTCCGGCATGGAAGCCCAGATTTGCGAAACCTGTGTGGAAAAAGCCGAGGAAATTATTCAACAGGAGCTAAATCAGGCCGACGGCCAGGGTAACAAACCAGCCCCTAAAAGCACCAAATTCAACGGTCCGGTACACCTCATTCCGCCGCGCGAAATCAAGACTTTCCTTGACGATTATATTATTGGCCAGGACGAAGCCAAAAAAGTGCTCGCGGTGGCGGTTTACAACCACTACAAACGCTTGCAGGAACTGGCACGGGGCAAGGCAGAGCATGATGATGTCGAGATCGAAAAATCCAATCTCCTGTTCGTAGGTCAAACGGGTACCGGCAAAACCTTGCTGGCCAAGACCATCGCCAAACTGCTCAACGTGCCTTTCGCTATCGTGGATGCTACCGTGTTCACGGAGGCCGGATATGTGGGCGAAGATGTCGAGAGTATCCTCGCTCGCTTGCTTCAGGTGTGTGACTACGACGTAGCCGCCGCCGAGCGTGGCATCGTGTACATTGATGAGATTGATAAAATTGCCCGCAAACAGGACAATCCTTCCATCACCCGCGACGTATCGGGCGAGGGCGTGCAGCAGGCCATGCTAAAAATGCTCGAAGGCGCAGAAGTACTGGTGCCCCCGCAGGGCGGTCGTAAGCACCCGGAGCAAAAACTCGTCAAAGTGAATACCCAAAACATCCTGTTCATCTGCGGCGGCGCCTTCGACGGGATCGAAAAAGTGATCGCTCGCCGCGTAAACACCCAGGTGATCGGTTACGGCAACAAAAACCGCGACCTAGAATATGACCGCGATAACCTGCTGCAGTACGTCACCAGCCAGGATGTAAAGCACTACGGACTTATCCCCGAACTTGTGGGCCGTATGCCCGTAGTCGTCCACCTTGATCCGCTCGATCTGGATGCCCTGCGACAAATTATGACCAAACCGCGCAACGCCTTGCTCCGGCAGTACAATAAACTGTTCGCCCTCGAAGGCATTGACCTCGATGTTCGGCCTGATGCCATAGATTTTATCGCCGAAAAAGCCCTCGAATATCAGCTCGGTGCCCGCGGCCTGCGCTCCCTTTGCGAAGCCATTCTTACCGATGCCATGTTCGACCTGCCCCACAGTGCAAGTGACAGTAAAAAACTCGTCGTGGACCGGGAATATGCTGCAGGCAAATTGGAGCGCTCGCGTGTAGGGCGACTGAAGGCGGCGTAAAGGTTAGTGGGTTGGGAAGTTTCTGGTTAGAAGGTTTCTGGTTGTGCTCTACTTTGTCCTTGCGAAGAAATTCATCCAGGGCAAGTGCAGGTAACTTGGGATTTTGATTTACCCGAACTTGACTTGGTTACTTCAGAAAATAACAAACCGCTCGTTGTCCAACGCGCTCAGCGCGGTGAACGCCTTGCCATCCCACTCGCCAAAAACAGTGAGCGGCTCGCCACCGCCCAAGGCCAGTACCGACCAGCATGCGGCAGCCTCGTTTCCGAAGGGCACACATTTCCCTGTACTATCTGCAAGCAAAAACGTGTCTTTGTGGAGCGTCGGCACCACGCGTAGGGCGGCCGGAAAAGTCGATATCCACGGCTGGTTCCCCAGGGCGACGGCATACTCGCGGGCCATATCCTCAATTTTTTCAAAACAGGCCAGGTTTTCCACCTGTTGCGGGAGGGATGTCATTTCTCCAAAAACCAGTGCGCGTTGCTGCCAGGCGGAGGGATAAAAAACCAGCGTGCCCTCCACGACCGTTCCCGGCGCGAACCCGGGCAGAAAGTCCGTCCCGCCACCATGCGCGTACTCCAACAGAAGCGCATACCGACCGCTGCCTGCACCCAGCAGCCACGTGCGGCGCTGGCGGAGTTGGTCCTCCACAGTTTCTTCGACAGCGCTGAGCACCGCCCAAGCATCGCGCAACCGCTCTCCCTCGGCCAGAACGCCCTCTTTTTTTGGGAAAATACCGGCTACTGATTCCAGATCGCGCTGCAAATTTTCGGGCAATTGCCCCTTGCGCCGGAACGCACCCAAGGTTAAGGAAGCCTCGGCCAACACGGCGGTTACGCGCTCAGGCCAGTCCGGGCTGTCGGTGGGCAAATTGTCCAGCAAACGAAAACTCCTGCTCATGCCTCGAAGGGATGCATCGGCCAAGCGGACGGCTATGCTTTTGAAAATGTTCGGGTCTTCGGAAATCACTGTGGCAACGCCACGAGACAGGGTGTCGAGCAGCCAGGTTTCCAAATCCCCAAATCCAGATTGGGAGCGGGCGACGCGCGCGGCATTTTCGGTTAGTGGCTGCGGTGGTGTGGCCCTGGTTGTTATTGGCCGGTTCGATACCGGCAGGCCCTGCGCCCATTCGGGCGGAGCATCGGCTAAATCAAAATCGCCTTCGTTTTTGTCGGTTAAAAGGGCCAATGCCTGCGCGTGTACACAGGGTTTGGGCAAAAAAGGGCAAGAACAATGGGAGTGGCCGTTTTCAGAATCAAAGGAAATACAATGCGCCCGGCCCGTTGCAACGGGCATTTCTGCAAAAAAAAGGCTGCCACATCGAAGCAATTGCTGAAAAAAGGCGCGGTGTGCCAATCGTTCGGGGCGCATGAGCGGAAGCAGGAAGGCTAATGTTCGTACTCGTCGGTTTCGTCGTCGGGGACAAAGGCCGGGCTGTCGCCAGTCCGCTCAATGATATGCATGGAGAGCATGGCGCGTTCGCTGGCCATCTGCTCGGCGCTTTTTTTGTTGAAATCATCAGCGGTGCCCACTTTTTTTCCATCCACATACACGGCTACCTTGAACTTGTCGCGCTTGTCGCTCTTGTACTTGGCCAGCACTTTATAGTCAATTTGGCGGCCATTTTTCTGGCACCATTCGAGCAGTTGACTTTTGTAGTTGTCGTCGAACTGCTCCAGGTCCTGGATATTCAGGTAACGCCGAAGGATGCGACGAATGACGTACTGTTTGGTCTTGTCGTAGCCGACCTCAATATAGATTGCCCCGACAAGGGCTTCAAGGGCGTTGCCGAGCATGGACTTGGACAACCGGGTCGAGTTGTAATTAGATAGGAGTAAGTCGAGGCCCATGCGGTCGGCGATCTCGTCCAATGATTGGCGTTTGACGATCTTGGAGCGCATTTTTGTAAGAAAACCTTCGTCGCTGTTAGGGTACTTGGTGAACAGGTACTCGGCCACGATGGTACTCAATACGGCATCTCCAAGAAACTCCAGGCGTTCATTGTTGGAGATGGCGTAGTCTCCGGCGGAAAAAGTGCTTTTGTGGTAAAAAGCAAGTTTGAACAGGTTAAGATAAGCGGGCGTAAAGCCCAACATGGCTCTTAACCGCCGTGCAAGTTCTTTTTCAGGGTGGAAATAGAGGTTATAATAGCGTCGAAAAAACCGCAAAACAAAAGGCATACACAATGGATCAGTTGCGCCCCCGGAGATGCCGGTCGGCGATTTGTTGGTATTGGGGTCAGTTATTGCCAAGCAGTCTGCGAGAGCCGATACGACGCTTCGATCATATTTTACGAAACAGGATCGAAGCGTTGTGCCCGCCAAAGCCAAACGTGTTACTCATAGCGGCGTTCACGGTGCGCTGTTGTGCTTGGTTAAATGTAAGATTCAATTTGGGATCAATTTCCGGGTCGTCAGTGAAGTGGTTGATGGTGGGAGGCACGAAGCTATTTTGGATAGCCAGAATGCTTGCAATGGCCTCAATGGCACCTGCAGCACCGAGCAAGTGCCCGGTCATACTTTTGGTAGAGGAGATATTTAGTTCGTATGCGTGTTCACCAAATACCTGGCGTATTGCCTTGAGTTCGGCCACATCGCCCAAGGGAGTTGACGTGCCGTGTACATTGATGTAGTCAATGTCAGTAGTTTTCAGGCCGGCATCTTTCAACGCCAGATTCATAACGTTAAGCACGCCGATGCCCTCCGGGTGTGGTGCGGTTATGTGGTACGCATCGGCGGTGGCAGCAGCGCCTACTACTTCGGCATATATGCGTGCGCCACGTTTTTTGGCGTGTTCGTACTCTTCAAGTATAAGCGCGCCAGCGCCTTCGCCGAGTACGAAACCGTCCCGGTCTTTGTCGAAGGGACGGGAGGCGGTGGCGAAATCGTCGTTGCGTTCGCTGAGCGCTTTCATGGAATTGAATCCGCCCACGGCTGTTTTGGTAATGGTAGCTTCCGAGCCGCCGGAAATGATGATATCGGCTCGGCCCATTCGAATGTAGTCAAAGGCGTTCATCAATCCATGTGAGGAAGATGCACAGGCCGATACGGTGGCGTAGTTTATGCCCATGAACCCATACTGGATGGAAATCTGTCCGGCAGCGATGTCGGAGATCATCTTTGGTATCAGAAACGGGTTGTGCCTCGGCGTACCACTACCAGTTATATGCTCCTCAATTTCTTTTTCAAGGGTTGCGAGTCCGCCTATGCCAGATGCCCAGATGACACCGACGCGTTGCTTGTCAATGGCGTTCAGGTCGAGCAACGAATCTTGCAAGGCTTCTTCGGCGCACACCATTGCAAATTGTGTGAACCGGTCGAGGCGGCGTGCCTCTCGCCGATCGATATGCGCTTCGGGGTTGAAGTCCTTTACCTCACAGGCAAAATGCGTCTTAAACAGGGTAGCGTCAAACTGTGTGATAATGTTCGCCCCGCTTACGCCTTTTTGAAGGCCTTCAAAGTAAGCCGATACGGTATTCCCAATTGGAGTGATGGCACCAAGCCCGGTAACGACGACTCGTTTCATATTGTGTATTGTCGGTTAATTTGGTTCGCAAAAATCCCTTGAGGCATTTGTCCGCAGCAAAGGTACACGGGTTGAAAGATAAAGCAAAAGGTTCAAGACTGAACAGCCTTGAACCCTTTGAAGATATTTCGAACACGAGTCAATGTGTACCAAGGCGATGACCTTAGTTAGTCGTTTGGCTTTGGAGGTAGTCGATAGCCTGACCAACGGTCTGGATTTTTTCGGCCTGCTCGTCCGGAATGGACACATCAAACTCTTTTTCAAATTCCATGATCAATTCCACGGTGTCGAGGGAGTCTGCTCCGAGGTCTTGGATAAAGTTGGATTCGGGCGTCACATCGTTTTCGTCCACACCCAGTTTGTCAATAATGATTTTTTTGACACGTTCGGCTACGTTTGCCATGTTTTTACGACTTTAGGTGAAAAAAAGTGCATTTTTCGAGGGGCAAAGAAACGGCGATCCCGCTTTTTAAAAAAATATTTGCCCCGAATATTTTCCCCTATCTTCCTTGAGTCAATTGGCGCCATTTTGTTCTAAGTACACTTAGTCGTATGGTACTTCGTCCTTCTTTGTTTTGGCTTATCCCCGACAAGAGTACTTTTTTGAACAAAACGAATTGAAACCGCTTTGTTTTCTACGTTTGGCGCAGTTACTTTTGTGGCCACTTCTTATTGTTTTTTTTACACTTAAATACAAAGCGCAGCAATGACATTGGCGGAAACGGACTTCTTTGTGCAACAAAACACTACCCACATGCGAAAAGACGGCGCACAGAATACCAAGATTGTAGCCACAGTAGGCCCGGCTTGCAACTCATACAGCATGCTGCTCGAGCTGGTCAAAGCGGGCGTGGACGTTTTCCGGCTCAATTTCAGCCACGGTACGCATGCCGATCACCTTGCAGTTATCCAGCACATTCAGGCTATCAATGAGGAGTTCAATTTGCACATCGGTATTTTGGCCGATCTGCAAGGCCCCAAGCTGCGCGTTGGAAAAATACTAGGCAACGCCCTGCCGCTTCAGGCTGGTGACATCATAACCCTGGTCAACGAGGAGGTGATCGGAACCGCTGAAAAAATCTACATGTCGTACGAACGGTTTGCCGAGGACTGCGAAGTTGGCGAACGAATCCTCATGGATGACGGCAAATTAGTGTTCGAGGTAGCTCAAACGAACAAGCGCGACACTGTCCAGCTCCGTTGCCTGCACGGCGGCATCCTGAGCAGCAATAAAGGTGTGAACCTGCCCGACACCAATGTCAAATTGCCCTCCCTTACCCCTAAAGACATCGACGATCTCGATTTCATCCTCACTCAACCGGTGAACTGGATCGCCCTCTCCTTTGTACGCACCCGCGAGGACGTCGACGACCTCCGTATCCGTATTGAGAAAAGTGGCCACCCGGCTAAAGTAATGGCCAAGATTGAAAAACCGGAAGCGGTCAAGAATATCCGCGAGATCGTAAAATCAGCCAATGGCATCATGATCGCTCGCGGCGACCTCGGTGTGGAAATGCCCATGGAACGGCTGCCCATTACCCAAAAAGAGATCGTTGTGATGTGTATGCAGTTTTCGCGACCGGTCATCGTGGCCACTCAGATGATGGACAGTATGATCAAAAACCCGTCGCCCACCCGCGCCGAGATCACCGACGTGGCCAACGCGGTACTCGATGGTTCCGACGCGGTCATGCTCAGCGGCGAAACGTCAATTGGCGATCACCCGGTTTTAGTTGTGCAAGCCATGACGCGCATCATCGAAGAGGCCGAAAAACACTACTGGCCACACATCGAGACCAAGCGCCCTAAAACCTCAACCAATGCCAGCACCTTCCAAAACGATGTCATCTGTTTCAATGCCTGCCGGGTAGCCGAGGAAATCGGTGCCAAGGGTATAGTCGGTATGACAGTTTCGGGTTATACCGCCTTCAAGGTGAGCAGTTTCCGCCCCAACTCACGCATATTCATTTTCAGTGATCAAACGGATATCCTCAACACCATGAACCTGCTTTGGGGTGTGCAATGTTTCTTTTATGACCGTTTTGCGACCACGGACGAAACCATTCAGGACTGTACAGATATATTGAAAAATTGCGGGTTTGTGCAATCAAACGATATCCTGATCAACACCGCGTCTATGCCCTTGCACAAACGCTACCGAACCAACATGCTGAAAGTGACTGTGGTGGACTAAGAGCGTGTTTAAATTTCAGTGACGCTTGCAGCCCGGCGACTGGTATTTAAACATGCTCAATTACGGCATCAATCACCCCAACCCGGCTCGTCGTCAGCGAATTTTGGCTTGGTTCGGATAATGCCAAACTCGATTTCTTTTTGGCAGGAGCCGCAAATCCCGTACATGTTGAGGGAATGGTGCGTGATCTGAAAATTGAGCAATTCGCCGACCAGGTCCTTGATCTGCTGTACCCGCGGATCGCAAAACTCGACCACACGCCCGCAGTTGGCGCAAATAGCGTGATCGTGCTGTTTGTAGCCGTAGGACTTTTCGTACTGGGCGAGGTTTTTGCCGAACTGGTGCTTTTTTACCAAATCACAGGTTGTGAGCAGGTCCAGGGTGTTGTAAACCGTTGCCCGGCTAACGCGGTAGTTCCGGTTTTTCATGTGGATGTACAGCGCCTCGGCATCGAAGTGGTCGGTACGGCGGTAGATTTCCTCCAGAATGGCAAACCGTTCAGGGGTTTTGCGCAGCCCGTTTTTTTCCAGGTGGGCGGAAAAAATACCAAGGACTTCTTTTATCAGGTGTTGTTCGTCGCGTTGAATGGACATGGTTGGTCTGTGGCATGGTAGCGGGATCGGGCAAAAGTAGCACAACTTTGCGTTCGTTTGCGCTGACATACTGCTACCAAACGTACATTTACACCGTGCAAAAACCAGTTGCCCTCCTCGTTGCCCTCACTGTTTCCCTCGCCACCTGCAAGAAAGAACCGCTTCATCTGCCGGTGTTCCGCGAACAAATCCTGCCCGGCAACAGCCAGGACTTGACTTCTGTCTGGTTCACGGACAGCCTCACCGGGTACATCACCGGCGGTACACCCTGGAATAGCGGCCTGATTTTATCCACTACCGACGGCGGCAGTACCTGGCATACCGATACGGTACTGGCTAACCGCATGGAGTGCGTTATGTTCGACGCATCCGGGCGCGGGTACGTCTGCGGGATGGACGGTCTCGCCTTCCTGCGATGGGCTGGCGAACCACATTGGCACCCGTTCCGCATGGATTATGCGTGGAATCGAGGCTGTTTTTTTTGGGACATCGGGCACGGAATTGTCGTCTCAGGCGAGGGTTTTGAAACCGGCAAGGCCCGCAAGTTGGGACCTAACGCGGTTTGGTTTCAGGACACCGTACACCAGTTCCCAAATGCCCTGAGCGCCGTGTGGCTGTCTGATTCACTCACCGCGCACGCCGTCGGCCTCGGCTGGGTACTTCGCTCCGACGACGGCGGGCGCTCCTGGCAGCGGCTCCCGCCTACGGGCGACTTTTTCCGCTCGGTGCATTTTCCCACGCCCATCGTCGGTTATATCTGCGGGCACAACGGGAGCTTGCTCAAAACGACCGACAGCGGGCGCAATTGGCACACTCTGCTCGATAGCGGCACTTTCGGCGGAGAGCCTTTTCGAGCGCTGTGGTTTACCACGGAAAACAAGGGTTACCTCGTCGGCGACAGCGGCTTGTTTTGGCGTACCGAAAACGGCGGTTCCGACTGGATACCGTTGGCCGGACTGCCCGAAGCCGCCGATGCGTCAGATATCTTCGTACTGGGCCGGCGTGGCTGGATCACAACTGACGGCGGGCGGATATTTTACTTCGAAGAGTAGCTGCACAAAAGAAAATTTTGCTACACTGGCCTAAATTGCCCTACCTTTGCGACATTATTTTCAGAGAAGATGCTTTTGCACTCGACACATGCAGTTTTGCGCCCCAGAACCGCCCCTACAGTAGCGACGTGTAAGACCCTTCTGATTCTTTTACACGTTAATTCTACACATGAATTTTGATCAACTCGGGCTTTCCCAGCCCATCCTTCGCGCTGTGAAAGCCGAAGGATATGACACCCCCACGCCCATTCAGGTACAAGCCATACCGCTCGTCCTCGACGGAAAAGACCTTATGGGCTGCGCCCAAACTGGTACCGGCAAGACTGCAGCATTTGGCCTGCCTATCCTTCAACTACTCGACGGGCGTCCGGCTGCCGCGCCACGCCGTATCCGCTGCCTCGTGCTCACGCCTACCCGTGAGCTCGCACTTCAAATCGGCGAGAGCTTCACCAACTACGGCAAGTACACCGGCCTGCGCAACACCGTTATTTTTGGTGGCGTGGGTCAAAAACCCCAGACCGACGCACTCACACGCGGAGTAGACATACTCGTAGCCACGCCCGGCCGCCTGCTCGACCTTATGCAACAAGGCTTCGTAAACCTTTCCAACATCGAAATTTTCGTTTTGGACGAAGCCGACCGTATGCTCGATATGGGCTTCGTACACGACGTACGGCGCGTGCTGGCCAAGTTGCCCGCCCGTCGGCAGTCCCTGTTTTTCTCGGCTACCATGGCCCCCGAAATCATTAAACTCGCTTCCGGTATCCTCACGGACCCCAGCCATGTGGCCGTTACGCCTATCGCCACCACCGCCGAAACGGTAAACCAATCGGTTTACTTCGTTGAAAAAAAGGAAAAAAAGTACCTCCTCATTGACCTGCTCCAGGACCGCACTATAAAATCGGTGTTGGTATTCACACGAACAAAACACGGGGCCAACAAACTGGCTCAAGACCTCGTAAAAGCAGGCATAAACACAGAAGCCATCCACGGCAACAAATCGCAACAGGCCCGCGTCCGTGCCTTGCAGGGTTTTAAAAACCGCACAATTCGCGTTCTGGTAGCTACCGACATCGCCGCCCGCGGAATTGACATTGACGACCTCACGCATGTAGTGAACTACGAACTGCCTAACGTGCCCGAAACCTATGTACACCGCATCGGCCGCACCGGCCGGGCTGGTGCTTCGGGTACAGCCATCTCGTTTTGCGACACCGAAGAGCGCGCCTTTTTGAAAGACATCCAGCAGCTCATCCGTCGCGAAGTGCCCGTGGTGTCCGGACACGTTTACGAACCGGGTAACGCCGTGCAAATCCCGTTGCTTCCGCCCAAAGGGCAACGCCCCGCGCCCGCGCCCGCCAGACAGCATAACGCGCCAGCGCCCACGCGCCAGCATACTGCGCCCAAGCCCAATCCCAATCCGCAACACCGCCCGGCATTAACAAGCCCAACCGATCCGATGGCCCCAACCGACGTCACCAAAAAACGCCGCCGCAAACGCTTCGGCAATGGCGGCTGGGGCAAAAAGAACGGAAATGCCGACGCGTCGCCATCTATGCGGATGGTGTAGGGGCTTGCACGATTTCCCTTCCCATGTTGGTACGTTATTTCGTCCGCGTTCCTAAGGTGCCAAGCCAGCATCGAATAAAATTTACAACATGAACCAGCCCCTCTGGTACATCATTGCCAACCCTGCTGCCGGAAACGGCACGGTTGGCCGCCGCTGGCCCGACATTGAGGCGCTGCTTCAGGAACTGGGTGTGGCTTACACAGTCAAGTTCACGGAGCAGCGCGGACATGCCGTGCGCTTGGTAGACGATGCCGTGCTGAAGGGCCATCGCCACCTACTCGGCCTAGGTGGCGATGGCACCAACCACGAAATAGCCAACGGCATTCTCACCCAACCGCATGTGCCACCAACGGAGGTGACCTATGCCCTGCTGCCAGTCGGTACGGGCAATGACTGGGCGCGCTCCTACGGTATTTCGCACAACCCGAGCGAACGTCTGCGGCGGTTGCTGACCGGCGAAACGGTCTTGCAAGATGCCGGGAAGGTGACCTACCTGCGCGAGGATGGCCAGCCCGCCGAACGTTTTTTTGTCAATGTTGCCGGTATGGCTTACGACGCGTTCATTGCCAAAAAACTGGAACGCCACCGATTCGTGTCGCGCTTTCAATACTTGCTTATGGTCGGACAGTACCTGTTTGAGTACCGGCTTACCCCGGCCCGATTGCGCTGGGAGGAGGAAGTGGTTGAGGACACGTTTTATACGATTAACATTGGAATTTGCCGCTACTCCGGCGGCGGCATGCAATTAGTACCCCATGCTGTGCCTGACGACGGGCTGCTTGCAGTCACCTTTGCCCGGCAGCTGCCTAAGTGGGAGGTATTGCTGCAAACACACCGTTTTTACGACGGCAGCCTTCTGAGTCATCCCAAAATCACTGGTTTCCAAACCAAAAACCTGTTCGTAGAGCATATTGGCGACGCGCCCACACTGGTGGAGGCCGATGGGGAATTCCTCGGCACATCGCCCGCAGCGTTTTCTATTTTAGAAAAAACGCTGCGAATTGCTCGTTGATTAGAGCGTGTTTAATTTATCGCAACAACGTCACGTCACCTTTGTACGTCTGTTGCTCGCCGTTGGCAAACCGGACAGTGATGAAGTAGACATACACGTCGCTGGGCGCGTCGGTGTCGCCCACTTTGCCGTTCCACGTCTTTTGAGTTGGTGTGGCTTCAAAAACCTGTTCACCCCAGCGGCTAAACATGCGGAATTCAAGAATTTCCAGGTTCCCCTCGCCGCTAAACGTGATCACCCCAAAGGTGTCGTTGTTGCCGTCACTGTCGGGTGTGAAGGCATTCGGGAAGGCTATGCAGCGTTGCACGTCCAGACCGAATGGCCCGGCACTGGCTGTGCAGCCGTTAGCCAAAGTGGCCAATACCGTGTACAAAACCGTAGTCGGCTGGGCAGCTCCTGGTGGATGCACGATGATCGAATCCTGTGTTACACCCGTAAGCAATACACCGTTTTCGTACCAGGCCAATGCAGTCATTGGCGGGGCCACGTCCACTTCAAGCGCCACGCTTTTGCCCTCGCAAAGCACTCCCCACAGTGAATCGGTCGTGATGGGTCCGAGGGAAACGCCCGGCAGGACGTTCACTGTCACCTGATCTAATGCTATACAGTTAGGTTGGTAGGAGAAGACCACCGTGTATGTTGTGGTGTCGGCTGGTGTCACCGAGAGGCTGGTAACGATTGTGTCCTTGTCTGGCAGTTTCCAGTTGATTTGCCCGGTCACACCCGGCGATGCGGAAACAGTGGCGTTCAGTGTTACCGGCACGCCAAAACAGGCCGTTTGGTCGACACCGGCATTGATAGTGGCACTGTTTACGGTGACCATGACCGTGCCCTGGTTGGGGCATTGGCCCATGGCCGACACAGAGTAAGTCGTGGTTACTGCCGGGTTTACCGTCGGATGACTGGTGTCCGCATTGGAAATGGAAGCCGGGCTGCCGGGCGGCAGCGCAGTCCAGAAGTATGTATCGCCCGGATTGGCAGGAGCATTATTCAACACAACGCTTCCGCCGGCGCAAATGGTAACGGGTGCAAGGTTGAGGGCTGGTAGCGGCAACACCGTAACGATTGCCGTGCCCTGACTCGGACAATCCGCACCGGGCGCGGTTACCGTGTAGGTGGAAGTGACCAACGGGTTGGCCATTGGGTTGATACAGCCCATGCAGGAGAGGGTTCCCGTCGGGTCTTCCCATTCGATGGGTTGGTCGGGGTTGACCTGTACAAAAATTTGGGCCGTTTGGCCTGGGCAGATCGGCGGCGGGTTGGTCACCATAAAAGTGGGCGGCACACCCACCGGAATCTCTACGGGGGAAACATTTTTGCAAACCTTGTTTTGGCTTTCCGTGGTCAGTAAATAGGTGTGTGTGGCAGAGGCGACAATGACCAGGTTCGGGTTGGTAAGTGGCGGAAACTGCTCACCAAAAGTGTCCCACTGATTGGTTAGCCCTGGGAAAATGCCGGGGTCGTATAGGTTGTTCAACAGGAGATAGACCGTATCGCCAGGGCAGTAAATTTGCCTGTCCGGTTCACGGCGCAGCGTCAGGTCGGGCAGGGAGTCCACTAAAATATGCACGGAATCTGTCACCAGACAGCCGTTGATCTGATAGCGCACCTGTATGGTGATGGATTCGTCCGGGGCGGTTTTTACTGAAGGGCCGGTGGCGGGTGAGACGTAAAACGGTGGCTTCCAATCAACTGACGATCCAGGCGGTGTCGCCACTGCGGAGAGGGCGAGCGTATCGCCCCGGCAAATGGCGACAGTGTCGGGGCCAGCGAGTTCGACATTGGCGGGCGTGACCGTGACCGTGACCGTGGCCGTTTGGGTGCAAAAACCGGTAGGACTCGTGGCGATCAGGGTGTACGTGGTGGTGGAGTCTGGCGTGGCGATGGGGCCGGAGCTGGCGGGATCGTTCAGGCCGGCTGCGGGCGACCAGGCGTAGGTCGTGCTGGTTTGCAGCACGTTGGCCAATTGTATCGGGTGGTTTTGGCACACAATAGTTTGCGCGAATGCGAGGGTTGGGAAAAAGAGCGTGTCCACATTGATCGTAACCTTTTCGCTTATGGGCGGGCAGCCCGGCACGGCCAGTGTGGCAGTGTAGGTTGTGGTTGCAAGCGGGTATGCCAGTGGCGTGCTGCTTTTGCTGTCGCTCAGGCGAGTTTTTGGGGTCCAGTTGACATAGGCGTTGCCAGCGTTGGATACGGCTGTCAGTTGTATGGTATCGCCGAGGCAAATATTCGTCCCGCCTGCGGCCAGGACTGTCAGGGAGGGTATGCTCAGCATTTTTACAAAAACGGCCGCCGTGTCGGAGCATGTGCCGATAGAGCCGATAACCTGCAAGGGTATACTCTGGGTGGGTGTAATGAATGGATTGGCCACAAACGGATTGCTCACTGCAAGGGGCGGCGACCAGAAATAGTCCTTCGCGCCGGTGGCCAGTAGTTGGGCCGTACCACCGGGGCAGACGTACACGGTGTCGGCACCGCTGTTGATTGCTACATCAGCATCGTCGCGCAACTCGAGGGTTAAGGTCTGGAACACGACCGATCCGCAGCCGAAATCGTTTGAAAGGGTAATGGTGATGGTTTCAGTGCCTTCCGATAGTCCATCAGGCAGAGGAATGATCGGGAAGGCGAGCTCGGTGTCGCCGGGCTGAAAGACGATAGTAGCGGGGATGTTCAGCGCATAGTCCGTACCTGGCGTGGCCGTACCGCCGATGGTGATGGTGTAGGAAACGGTTTTGGTTTTGGGTTTGCTGAGCCGAACGATGAGTTCATCATCGGTACCGCTGCAGCCTTCGATGAAGTGGTCGAGGCCGCTGGCAAACTCGACCGACAGTTCGGGCGCGCCGCCGCGCACCTCGGAGATGAAAACCCCGGAGTCGAACAGGCGGTCGAAGCGATCGGCAATGGCCAGTTTAAGGCGATAGGTGTTGCACGGGATCACATCTACGCGGGCAGTCAGGCTTTTTTTTATGCCCATGGAATCGGCTGTGAGGCCGTCATATTGGAGTGTAGAGCCGAGCGCGACCTCGCTGTTTCGGTAGTATTGCCAGTTGATGAGGTTGTTTACACTATTGATTTGCACGGGCGTATTCGTCCCGGGCAAGACAGCAATGTTTTGGGCGCCGCCCAAATTGGGGTCGCCCACGATGCCGGGACCTGAGGCCAGGAAGGCAAAGATGTCGTTGAACTGGTTGTTGGCATACTCCGGGTATTCTTCGGAGCCGAAAACGTACTCGAAAGCGAGTTCATCGGCGGCTACGAACACGTCCATCTCGATCACGCAGGCATCCAGCGATGGGTTGCCGTTGCCCTGAATGGTAGACAGGTAATTGAGATCGGCATCGCCGGGAGCCGAATTGTCCAACGATGCACCCTGATTGTTGTTCGGGCCGGGCACCAAACTGACAGCCCCCGACGTGAGTACAAGGCCCTGGCGGAGGCCGAGGTCGTTGTTATCGGTAGCAAACTCGAAGGTGCCGTATGCGCCGGGCGGGCACTTGTTGATGTCCGCGATGGTGACCGTAGTGCCGGGCGCGGTGATGGCGCTCACGATATCCACTTTGGTCACGGCGGTTTCTACCTCGATAGCCGAAGGCGGGTCGCAGGGCAGGGAGCTGCACTGCCAATGGCCCTGAAACCCTTCATTTTGGCCCATGGAGTCGGCCTGGAATTGTACGGTCAGGCACCCGGATGATGCCTGAACCTGAAAACAAACCCCGCCGCCGCCGTCTGCGCCAAAAACGGCGCTGTTGCTGTTAATTTGGGCGATGATGGGCATGTTGACCGTGGGGCCGTCGTAAAACGTGAGGACATCTAAGCCAGGCGAAAAGGTGCCACCCGCGTCGAGGTTGTAGTAGTCCAGTGTAAAATTGATGCAGGCGGCGGGCACGCTGGGGCAAATGACGAATGTGTCGTCATCGCCCATGCCATAGTCACCGTTTGGGCCACCGGTATCGTACAGGGTGCCGGCGCACAGGGTGGAACTGCCCTGATCAATGGTCACGATGGGCGGGATTTCATTCACGCACAGGTTGAAAATACCTGCGTTGGCTAAAGTCCCGGCGTTGGAAACGCGGATAAAATACACGGCACCTACCGTCAGTCCCTGTACGTCAAGGAAAAGGGAAGAGCTGCCCGCGCCCCCTGTCACACAATCGAGTTCGAACAACCCGTCGGTGATGCAGTCGCCCCGGTATACCGCCAATTGTGGCTCGGCCATAGGGTCGGTGCCTGTTCCAGTCAGTTGGATGCGGAAATCGAGTGGTGCTGGCGGGCATACGAACGTGAACCAAACGTCGTTGCCTGGCCCGCCGGGGTTGAAACAGGAGGGCTGGTTATTGCTACCTATGTTGGAGGGCGTGGCGCTCAAGTTGGTGTACTCGGTGCTGGTGCAAACAGGTGCCGTGCCTAAGGGAATGGGCGTGATACAGTTATCGTTGGCAGGTGCTTGAGCAAAAAGAAGAACGGGAAGGCAGCATACCAGCCCCAAAAAAGGTAGTTGTTTCATGTGTGTATACTCAACATGCTTGCAGAAAAGGAGTGCGTTGCCGTGCGTGACTTGAAAAAAGTATCACAGAGACTCACAGAGTTTAAGAGGACACAGAGAAAAGAAAGACTTAATTTGAATATGCGGGGCGCAGCCCAAACCTTTTTTTTCTCTGTGTCCTCTTAAACTCTGTGAGGTGCTGTGTAACTTTTTTTTCAAGTCACGCACGGGAAAAACTCTGTGAGCCTCAAAAAACTCCACGAGCCTCTGTGACACTACCAGGAATAGGGCGCTAAAAAACGGCGATATTTCCGAATTGACCGGTTCCGGTCGGTCAGTTTTATTAGGCGGTGCCAAAAGTAGGCAGAGTTGATATATTTGCCCCGTAACAACCGCACAACAACATGTCAAAACCACTGATCCGCCTGGCGGACATCTCCACCGAAGCGCCCTCGGGCTGGAAAGAAAAAGACACCGAAGACCTGACCAAGCCCTTGATCAAGCGCCTCGGAGATTTGCAGCAACGCCTGTACGCCGACCACAAATACGCCGTGCTCGTTGTACTTCAGGGCATGGACGGAAGCGGCAAGGACGGGGCCGTTCACAAAGTGTTCGATGCCTGCCGGATCACCGGCCTCACGTTCACGGCGTTCAAAAAACCCACCGAGGAGGAATTTGCCCACGATTTCCTCTGGCGAATACATAAGGTGGCTCCGCCAAAAGGCACGATCGCTATCTTTAACCGCAGTCATTACGAAGATATTCTCATCCAGCGCGTACACGGCTGGATTGACGAAAAGCGGGCCGACCAGCGTATGCGCGCGATCAACGCCTTCGAGGAACTGCTCCAGTTCGACAACAACACGCTCATCTTCAAGTTCTACCTCCATATTTCCAAAAAAGAGCAGGAGAAACAATTGCGGCAACGCATGGAAGACCCGGAAAAATTCTGGAAACACAACCCTGGCGACTGGAAAGAACGCGAACACTGGGATGCCTACATGGCCGCCTACGAAAGCGCCATCAACAACAGCACCATACCCTGGCACATCTGCCCGGTGGACGACCGCTGGTACCGCGATTATTTTATCGCCAAAACACTCGTGGAAGGCCTCGAGAAACTCCCCTTTGATCCCCCCAAACTGCCGGAATAGCCATTCTTCCCGGTCAACAATAAACTACGAGCGTGTTTAAAATTCTGTGCCGCTTCAGCCCGGCAACTGATATTTAAACACGCTCTAAGCCAACAAAAATAATGCGTCAGCAAATCGTAGCCGGAAACTGGAAAATGAACAAGTCCCTCGCCGAGGGCCTCGAATTGGTTAAAGGTGTACTCGACAAAATCGATCAGCGCCCGCGCGGACCGGTGGTGTTTGGCGTGCCCTACCCGTACCTGCAGGCAGTGGCCAAAATGCTTCAGGTGCGAAAAGGCTTTTTTGTAGCCGCACAGAACTGCCATCACGAGGAAAAAGGCGCTTTCACCGGCGAGGTTTCGGTGGATATGCTTGCCTCGGTCGGTACCGAATACGTCATCATCGGGCACTCCGAGCGGCGGCAGTATTTCAAAGAAACCAACGAACAGCTCGCCCGAAAGGTCAACCTGGCTCTGGCCAAGGGCCTGCTGCCGATCTTTTGCTGCGGCGAACCGCTGAACATCCGGGAGCGCGGCACCCATGTAGGCCATGTGGCCAAGCAGCTCAAGGCCAGCCTGTTTCACCTGCATGAGGCCGAATTCCGCAAGGTTGTTATCGCCTATGAACCCATCTGGGCTATCGGTACCGGCAGAACCGCGAGCACCGAACAAGCGCAGGAAATGCACGCCGCCATCCGAGTCCTGCTGTCCAAAAAATACGGCAAATCGGTGGCCGACGACACGAGCATCCTGTACGGCGGCTCCTGCAACGCCCAAAACGCGCCCGAACTGTTCCGCCAACCCGACGTGGACGGTGGCCTCATCGGCGGGGCGTCGCTCAAGCCGGAGGATTTTGTGGCGA